>NZ_JBAVDI010000027.1:0-20390 GCF_049587115.1 Aeromicrobium sp. | reverse complement strand
GCTCCGGGAGGGCCGCTGGCGCGTCTGGCGTCGACACTCGTCCCCGCTGACAGCGGGTGACCTGCCCGGAGCCTGAGGTCCCTCGGCGCGAGGCGACAGGTGCGTCGTTCGGCTGCGAAGGAGTGGGACGGCTTGGCCGGAACTTGATGTGGCACGCGTCGTACTGCATCGTGTGCGTGGTCGTGTCAATCCGACCACGTTCCTTCGAGGTGCCCATGGCAGGCACCATCGCCCAATTCGAGGAGTCATCACCGTGCGCACCCTGATTGTCACCACGTTCATCTCCCTGGACGGCGTCATGGAGGCGCCTGGCGGTGAGGACGGGTACCGCAACGCGGGCTGGACCTTCAAAGACGTCGAATTCGTTCCGGAGGCCTACGAGATGAAAGGACGCGAGCAGGAGGAGGCGTCGGCCCTGCTGCTGGGTCGCACGTCGTACCAGGCCTTCGCGCCCGTGTGGCCGACCATGGACGAGTTCGCAAGCTACAACGCGATGCCTCGATACGTCGTGTCCTCCACGCTCGAGCAGGACGACGACCGCTGGCCTGCCACGATCCTTCGCTCGGTCGATGACGTCGCCGCTCTCAAGGAGACTGACGGCGGGCCGATCGCCGTGCACGGCAGCGCAACGCTGGGCAAGAGCCTCGCCGACGCCGGGCTCGTCGATCGGTACCACCTGCTGGTCTTCCCGCTGCTGCTCGGCGCAGGCAAGAAGCTCTTCAGCGAAGCAGACAAAGACGCGACAAAGCTCACGCTCGTGGAGCACGACGCCTACTCCAACGGCATCCAGAAGCAGGTCTTCGACGTCATCCGCTGACCGCGACGGTGGGAGCTCGCCGAGTCCGGAAGCTGGCTCTGCGGTTGGCTGAGGTTGACCGCGCGGGTCGCGGCGGTGGACGAACTCAGCCTCCCCTGATCGAAGGATGAGCTCGCGGCGGGTGACCTACAGCTTCTCGCGCCAGCGGTGGGTCATCGGTACCCGACGGTCGCGACCGAAGTTGCGACGTGAGACCTTCGGTCCCGGCGGGTACTGACGGCGCTTGTACTCGGCGCGGTCGACGAGGGTGATGATCCGTGCGACCAGCGCCGGGTCGAAGCCTTCGGCGACGACCTCGGCCGAGCCGAGATCTCGCTCGACGTAGGCGTCCAGCACGGCGTCGAGCACGTCGTACGGCGGAAGCGAGTCCGAGTCGAGCTGTCCGGGGCGGAGCTCGGCCGACGGTGGCTTGCTGATCGTGTCCTCGGGAATGGGCGGGATCTCGCCGCGGTCGGTTGCGGCCTGGTTGCGCCAGCGGGCGAGCTCCCACACGAGCGTCTTGGGCACATCCTTGATCGGCGCATAGGCGCCGACAGCGTCGCCGTAGATCGTCGAGTAGCCGGTCGCCAGCTCAGACTTGTTGCCGCAGGCCAGCACCAGGTGACCGTGCTGATTGGACAGCCCCATCCAGATCACCGCTCGGATGCGAGCCTGCAGGTTCTCCTCGGCGAGGCCGTCAAGGTGCAGGGCCTCTTGGTACGCGTCGAAGATCGGCGCAATGGGGATCGTGTCGAGCGACAACCCCGTGCGCCTGGCCTGCTCTGCGGCGTCGGACTTCGAGTGCTCGGACGACCAGGCGCTGGGGTTGGAGACGCCAAACACGTTCTGGGGGCCGAGCGCGTCGACGGCAATCGATGCGACCAGGGTCGAGTCGATTCCACCGGACATGCCGAACAGCACCGAGGCGAAGCCATTCTTGTGCACGTAGTCCCGCAGCCCCGTGACCAGCGCAGTCCAGATCTCCTCGTGGCGGGGTGCCCGTTCGTGCATGACGGAGGGCAGCGGCTCGTACGCAGCGAACGGCTCGGCGGTCACGACCGTGCGCTTGATGGCCAGCCCGCCGAATCGCTCGGTCGCGTCGGGCATCGTCGGGGTCGCGGCGGGCAGGTCCAGATCGACGACCAGCAGCTCGGGATCGAACTGCCGGGACCGCCCCAGCACCGTTCCATTCGGGTCGACCACGATCGAGTCGCCGTCGAAGACCAGCTCGTCCTGCCCACCGACCAGATTGACGTAGGCGAGGACGCAACCGCCCTCGGCGGCGCGCCGCGAGCACAGCGCGAGGCGCGCGTCATCCTTGTCAGCCTCGTAGGGCGAGCCGTTCGGCACGACGAGCAGTGCGGCGTCCGCAGCCTTCGCCGCGGCGGTGGGCCCGTCACGCCACAGGTCCTCGCAGATCGCGAGCGCGACGTCGATGCCGCCGATCTGCAGGATGTTGATGGTGTCGCCGGGAACGAAGTTGCGGATCTCGTCGCCGACGCCGTAGTTCCAGAGATGGTGCTTGGCCTGCCGGGCGACGATCTGGCCACGGTGCATGACTCCGACGGAGTTTGTCGGCGCATTCTTCGGAATGCCGAGACCCTCCTCGACATCCTTGGCCTGATCGAGGAAACCGACCATGACCACGAGCTCGCCGCAACCTTCGTCCTGCAGCCGGACGGCGAGGTCATCCGCGGCGGTGCGGGACGCCCCGATCAGCGAGGCACGCATCGCAAGATCCTCGATCGGGTAGCCGGTCAGCATCATCTCGGGGAACACCACGAGATGAACTCCCTGCGCGACAGCCTGACGGCAGTAATCGACGACGATGTCAGCGTTGCCGGCCAGATCACCGACCGTGGCGTTGACCTGGGCGAGGGCGAGACGCATCTGGGGCACAGTACGAGAGTATCGGCCACCGCCGTGATCGACAGCCCGGCCACGAGCGCTGCGATGGCCGTCGCGGGACCCCGAAACACGGTCGTAACACGTGGTCGGCACACTGGGCAGCATGGGAAAACAGGAAGACTTCGTGCTGCGGGCTCTGGAGGAGCGTGACGTCCGGTTCGTACGGTTGTGGTTCACCGACGTGCTGGGATCCCTGAAGTCGGTCGCGATCGCGCCGGCCGAGCTCGAGGGCGCCTTCGCCGAGGGCATCGGCTTCGACGGCTCCGCGATCGAGGGCTTCGCGAGAGTCCACGAGTCCGACATGCTTGCCATGCCGGATCCCTCGACCTTCCAGATCCTCCCGTGGCGCGGCGAGACTCCGGCCACCGCCCGCATGTTCTGCGACATCCTGATGCCTGACGGCACCCCGTCGTACGCCGATCCGCGACACGTCCTCAAACGAACACTGGAGAAGGCGTCCGAGGCCGGCTTCACCTTCTACACGCACCCGGAGATCGAGTTCTACCTGTTCAAGGGCAAGCCGGGACTCGGCGAGCAGCCCGTCCCGGTCGACGACAGTGGCTATTTCGACCACACCGCGCAGGGCGGGGGCCAGGACTTCCGTCGCGAGGTCATCACGATGCTGGAGAACATGGGCATCTCGGTCGAGTTCAGCCACCACGAGAACGGTCCCGGCCAGCAGGAGATCGACCTCCGCTACGCCGACGCGCTGTCGACCGCCGACAACATCATGACGTTTCGAACCGTGGTTCGCGAGGTCGCGCTGAGCCAGTCGAAGTGGGCATCATTCATGCCCAAGCCGTTCACCGAGCACGCCGGCTCAGGCATGCACACCCACGTCTCGTTGTTCGAGGGCGACGAGAATGCGTTCTACGAGGCCGGCGAGGAGTACCAGCTCTCGAGCACCGGACGGGCCTTCATCGCCGGCGTCCTGGAGCACACCCCGGAGATCACCGCCGTCACCAACCAGTGGGTCAACTCCTACAAGCGGCTCGCCGGTGGGGGAGAGGCTCCCAGCTATGTCTGCTGGGGCCACAACAACCGCTCCGCGCTGGTTCGGGTGCCGATGTACAAGCCGCACAAGGGGGGCTCGGCGAGGGTCGAGCACCGCGGAATCGACTCAGGCTGCAACCCGTACCTGACCTTCGCGCTGGTGCTGGCGGCCGGTCTCAAGGGCATCGAGGGCTCGTACGACCTGCCCGCCGAGGCCGAGGACAACGTCTGGGGACTGAGCGAGAACGAGCGGAAGGCGATGGGCATTGCGCCCCTTCCGCGCAACCTCGACGAGGCGATCCGCACGATGGAGAGCAGCGAGCTCGTCGCCGAGACGCTCGGCGAGCACGTCTTCGACTTCTTCTTGCGCAACAAGCGCGCGGAGTGGCAGGACTACCGATCGCAGGTCACGCAGTTCGAGCTCGACCGACTCATGCCGATGGTCTGATCCGGGCCTTCGCCACCGCCACGGCGTGATGGAGATCGACGATCCATATCCTGTCCTGGAACCGACTTTCGACCCTCGTTTCCAGTCCTCGAACAGCCGGCCTCGGGATCGACACCGATCGCGAGATCTCGTCGAACATTGTTCCGAGTAGCCTGCACAGGTGACCATCGATGCACGTGAGCTGGCCTTGGCCCTGGCTCGCAAGGGTTTCCGCAATGGCGAGGGAGCCGTCCAGGACCTGATGCGGCTGGGTGACGTTCCGGACGCGCTGATCGACCAGATCGCCGGTGTAGCCAGTCCCGACACCGCGCTCGCGTCGTTGACCTCGATCGCCGAGCGTCTGGGCGGCTCGACCCTGCTGGACCTGTTGGCGCACGACGACCAGCTGCGTCAACGCCTGCTCGTGGTGCTGGGCACCAGCGAGGCGCTGGGTGACTTTCTGACCCGCCACCCCGAGCACGTCGTCGACCTGTCGACCGACAGCCTTGCGGTGACCCCGATCCGGCTCGACGCGCGGCGCGGCCAGATGGCGGAGGCGACGAACGCCGATGAGCTCCGGATCAGCTACTACCGAAAGCTCCTGCACATCGCGGCCCGCGACCTGACTGCGCTGACGTCGTTCGAGGAGTCGTCGGCCGAGCTGTCCGACCTCGCCGTCGCGACCCTCGGAGCCGCGCTGCGGATCGCTCAGGCCGGCGAGGACGATGCTGCCCTGTGCCGGTTCACGATCATGGCGATGGGCAAGACGGGAGGGCGCGAGCTCAACTACCTCAGCGATGTCGACGTGATCTTCGTGTACGACGCGTGCGAGGGAGCCGATGACGGCGCAGCGATCGCCGCGGCCACCCGCCTCGCAGCCTCGGTCATGCGGCTGTGCCACGAGCACACCGGTGAGGGCACCATCTGGGAGGTCGACGCCAACTTGCGACCGGAGGGCAAGAACGGGCCGCTGGTCCGTTCGTTGCCGAGCCACATCGCGTATTACGAGCGGTGGGCCACGACCTGGGAGTTCCAGGCCCTGCTCAAGGCGCGCTATGCCGCCGGCGACGAGGAGCTGGGCCAGGCCTACCTCGAAGCGCTGTCGCCGATGATCTGGACCGCGAGCACGCGCGACAACTTCGTCTCCGATGTCCGCGCGATGCGCCGCCGGGTCATCGACAACATCCCCGCCAGCCACCGGGACCGTCAGCTCAAGCTCGGTGCTGGGGGCCTGCGGGACGTCGAGTTCGCGGTACAGCTGCTGCAGCTCGTGCACGGTCGCGCCGACCTGTCGCTGCGCAGTCCCACGACGGTCGAGGCGCTCAAGGCGCTGATCGAGGGCGGCTATGTCGGCCGCCGTGACGGCGCCGCGATGGAGGAGGCGTACGAGTTCCTGCGAACGCTCGAGCACAGGATTCAGCTGTTCCGCCTGCGTCGCAGTCACATCGTCCCGGACGAGGTCGAGGATCTGCGGCGCATCGGTCGCAGCATGGGATTCCGGCAGAATCCCGCGGACAGCCTGACCAAGGAGTGGCAGGCGCATCGGCGGATCGTGCGGCGCCTCCACGAGAAGCTGTTCTATCAACCGCTGCTGGAGGCCGTGGCCTCCCTGCCGTCTGCCGGTCTGCGGCTCACCCCGCTGGCGGCCGAACAGCGGCTCACGGCGCTGGGGTTCATCGACCCCAAGGGCGCCATGGCCCACATCCAGGCACTGACCTCGGGCTTGTCCCGCCGAGCCGCGATCCAGAAGTCACTGCTGCCGGCGATGCTGGCGTGGTTCGCGGAGTCACCCGATCCCGACGCCGGACTGCTGGCGTTCCGGAAGATCTCCGAAGGACTGGGCGAGACCCACTGGTACCTCCGCAAGCTGAGGGACGAGGGTGAGGGCGCCGAACAGCTCGCCCATGTGCTTTCGTCCAGCCGTTACGTGACGGAGTTGATCCTGCGAGCGCCCGACTCGGTCGCCCTGCTCGGCGACGACTCCGGACTGCGCCCGCTCGAGCGGGACCGGCTTCGTACCGAGGTCGACCTCGCAGCCAGTCGGCACAAGGATCCGCAGGACGCGATCCGCGCCGTTCGCCGGGTTCGCCGGCGTGAGCTGTCGCGCATCGGCATCGCCGACGTGCTGGGTCGACTGGACATCCTCGAGGTGGGCGAGGCGCTGACTGACGTGTCGACCGCGACGCTCGCCGGAGCTCTGACGGCGGCAACCTCGGCGGTCGAGGCCGACCGTGGAGCGATGCCGACCCGAATGTCGATCGTGTTGATGGGCCGGCTCGGCGGGGGCGAGGCCGGATACGGCTCGGACGCCGACGTCATGTTCGTGCACGATCCGATCGAGGGGGCCGACGGAACTGAGGCGGCGGAGGCAGCCATGGCGGTCGCCCAAGGATTGCGAAGGATGCTCGCTGCCCCGGCGGACGACCCGCCGCTGGATGTCGACGCAGACCTGCGTCCGGAAGGCAAGAACGGCCCACTGGTGCGGACCTTCACGGCCTATCGGGCCTACTACGAGAAGTGGTCGTCGGTGTGGGAGGCGCAGGCGCTGCTCCGCGCCAGCGCGACGGTGGGCGACGCCCAGCTCAACGAGCGATTCACCGCGCTGATCGACCCGTTGCGTTGGCCCGAGGGCGGCGCGACACCAGCTGAGGTTCGTGAGATCCGGCGGATCAAGGCGCGGGTCGATTCCGAGCGGCTGCCACGAGGCGCCAATCCCAACACTCATCTCAAGCTCGGACGCGGTGGCCTGGCGGACGTGGAGTGGACCGTGCAGCTCTTGCAGATGCAGCATGCCCATGAAATTCCGGCGATGCGCACGACGCGCACCCTCGACGCGCTGCACGCTGCGGCCGAAGCGGACCTCCTGAGCCAGGTCGACGCGCAGGCTTTGGAGTCGGCCTGGCGGCTCGTCAGCCGCATCCGCAACGCTGTCGTCCTGATGCGCGGCAAGCCGGCCGAGTCGATGGTCGAGCAGGCCAGCGAGCGAGCCGGTGTGGCGCATCTGCTCGGCTACGGAATGGAGGAGAGCGAGCGGATGGTCGACGAGTACCTGCGCACGACCCGCCAGGCCCGCAAGGTCGTCGAGCGCATCTTCTACGAGTGACCAGAGGTCAGACGTACTGCGCGCGATCGCGGCGACTGCCCAGTGTGAGAGGGTCGGCGGTCGGCTCTCCTCGCAGCAGCCAACCGCCGACCCCCTCACGCTAGGTCAGGGTGGGGTCAACCGGTCTTCTGGTGCTGCAGGACGTTCTCGCGCTCATTGATGTTGAGCCCGCCCCACACGCCGTACGGTTCGCGGACGGCGAGCGCGTGGTCCAGACACTGTTGCACGACGGGACAGACCGCACACAGTGCCTTGGCAGCGGCCTCGCGGTTGCGGCGGCGAGGTCCCCGTTCAGCGTCGGGGGAGAAGAATGTCTCCGGGTCCACACCCTTGCACGAGGCGTCGTACTGCCACTCCCAGACGTCCTGCAGTGGCATCGGCAGTCGAGCGATGCTTGCCATGAATCAGCCCTCCGCCGGCCTGGACATCGTGATCTGGAAGACGTCGAGGTAGCCCGTACGGAAGCCGGCCTCGCAGTACGCCAGATAGAACTCCCACATGCGACGGAAGGTCTCGTCGAAACCCTGCTCGTGGATCGTGGACCAGTTGGCATTGAAGTTCTCGCGCCATTCGTGCAGGGTGCGGGCGTAGTCCTGGCCCAGGGTGCGGCGGTTGCTCACGGTGAGGGACGTGTGCTCGGCCAGTGTCTCGTCGATCGCGTCGAGCGAGGGGATCAGTCCGCCCGGGAAGATGTACTTCTGGATCCAGCCGTAGGAGTTGCGAGTTGCCAGATAGCGGTGGTGCGCCATCGTGATCGCCTGGATCGCCACACGACCGCCGGGCGCCAGCAGCTTGTCGATCGTGGCGAAGTACGTCGGCCAGTACTCCTCGCCGACGGCCTCGATCATCTCGACACTGACGATCGCGTCGTACTGACCGGTGACCTCGCGGTAGTCCACGAGCTGGAGGTCGACATCGACTCCGGCCTCGGCGAACCGCTCCTCGGCAAGGGCGGCCTGCTCGGTCGAGATCGTGATGGTCGTGACCTTCGCACCACGCTGGGCGGCGCGGATGGCGAGGGCGCCCCAACCGCTGCCGATCTCCAGGACACGAGTGCCCTCACTGACGTTGGCGTCGTCGAGGATCGCGTCGATCTTGCGGAGCTGGGCTGTCGCCAGATCCTGATCAGGGGAGGCGAAGTAGGCAGCCGAGTAGCTCAGGGACGGATCCAGGAACTGGGCGAACAAATCGTTCGACAGGTCGTAGTGCGCCTCGATGTTCTTGCGCGAGCCCTGCACCGAGTTGCGCTGGTGGTGGGGAAGCTTCTTGTCGACGAATCCGCGGAACTTCAACAGCGGCTCGGGCACGATCGACGTCAGTCGCTCGGCGAACGGGGTCAACAGGTCGGCGAGGTCGGTGCCCTCACCGGCAGTCCAGTCGCCAGCCATGTAGGCCTCGCCGAAGCCGATCTTGGTCTCGGCGCCGAGCCGGGCAAAGAACGCCTTGGGGCGGACGACGCGCATCTCGGGTGAATCAGCATCGCCGGCGCCCCAGAAAGAGCCGTCCGCGAAGGTCAGCCGCACAGGGACACGATTGGCGGTGGGTCGGAGGATCGCCTTGGCAGCTCGCGCCCTCAGCGGGGTACGGGGGGTGTGGGCGATACCCGGCCAACGGGCGGTGGCGAGCTGCGTCATTGCGTGCCTTCCTGCGGTTCGTGAGCCGGGCGGGGAATGACCGGCAATCTGCGGATCCAAAGCCATACACCCTGTATTCGGATCAGCAGGCTGGTCCGATGGGTCATGAGTGGCATTTTGATCAAAAGTCTTGCCAGCCGCCCGGGAGTGGCTGTCCGAGGTGTTCCCCGAAAGGTGGCTGTGAAAACTGCTTCGCCGCCTTGTCGCAGGATGACGGTCGAGGACACCTTCTCCGGCGTCAGGCTGAACTGGAGGTCGTACTTGCCTTCCACCGTGAAGAACGGCGAGACGTAGAACGCCTTGTCGACCTGGCTGCGACCCGCGGTGTCCGTCTGCAGCAGGTAGGCGTGCCGCTCGCCATACGTGTTGTGGACCTCCGCAACGATGCAGGTCAGCGACCCGTCAGGAGCAATCGCCCAGAAGACGCTGAGCGGATCGAAGGTGTGCCCGAGGATCCGCGCGTTCGCCAGCATCAATATCCGGTGCCCGCTGATGTCGACACCCTGGGCCCGGCAGAAGCGCTCGATGTTGGAGTGGATGGTGTCGGTCGGATCGCCGATGTGATCGGCCGCACTGAACGTCGAGAACGGTCGTAGCCAGCGAGACATTCGGGGGAGATCGTCGACGTCGACGAGCCACTGGTAGACCCGGTTGGTGAAGCGGTGCCGCAGCGGAGCCCGACGCGTGTGGCCGACCGTGCCCTCGACGAGTGCCGGCAGCGCCGGCAGCACCGGAGTCACCACGGCGTTCCCAGTGCCGCAGCGGCGTCGACGCCGGAGCGGCAGCCGTCCTCATGGAAGCCCCAGCCGTGGTACGCGCCGGCGAACACGGTCTGCTCGGTGAACAGGCTAGAGAGCTCGCCCTGGGCCGCGACGGACGTGGGGGTGTAGATCGGGTGGGTGTAGTCCATCCGGGCCACGACCTTGGTCGGGTCGATTCGCTCGGATGCGTTGAGCGTCACGAGGAAAGGTTCGTTGCTCTCGATGCCCTGGAGGCGATTCATCCAGTACGTCACTGCTGTTCGGTCGCTGCGCTGGGCGCAGTCGTCCATCCGGTAGTTCCACGCCGACTGTGCCCCGGTTGCGGTAGGCAGCTGAGTGTCGTCACGGTGCAGCAGCGTCTCGTTGCTCGAGTACTCAAAGGAGCCGAGAACGCGACGTTCCTCGTCACTCGGATCGGTCAGCAGTGCGAGGGCGTCGTCGGCGTGCGTCGCGATGACCACGGCGTCGAACTGGTGCCGGTCGCCCATTGAGTCGATCAGCTCGACGCCGTCGGGCTTGCGGGTGATCGCGGAGATGCCGCGCGAGGCGCGCACGTCGCCGACCGCAGCCGTCACCTTGTCGATGTAGGTCCCCGAGCCGCCCACCACCGTGTACCACTGTGGCGAGCCCTTGATCGACAGGAATCCGTGGTGCTTGAGGAACTCGAAGAGGTAGCGCGCGGGGTAGGACAGAGCAGTCTCGTGCCCCGACGACCAGACGCACGAGACGACCGGGATCGCATAGTGCGAGATGAAGTACTCCGAGAAGTTGTTGATCCGCAGGAAGTCGCCGTAGGTCTGCGGCTCGTCGGCAGACTCGTCCGAGTCGAGCAAGGCCTGGGCCAGCCGCCCGAAACGCTTCACGCTCACCAGCATCGCCAGGTACCGCGGGTCAGCGACCCGTCGCTTCTGGGCGAAGATCCCCTTGCCGCCGCGGCCGCCGGCGTACTCGAGACCGCAGCCGTCGCAGTTGATGCTCATGCTCATCTCGGTCGCGTGGACCTCGACGTCGAGCTCACCGAACAGACGACGAAGCAGGGGGTAGGTGCGGTCGTTGTGGACGATGAAGCCGCTGTCGACGCGATGCGCCCGGTCGGCGTCCTGGACGGTGTGCGTGTGGGCGTGCCCGCCGATCCGGTCGGCGGATTCAAACACCGTGACGTCCCACTCCTTGCGCAGGACGTAGGCCGCGGTGAGGCCGGAGACGCCCGATCCGATGACGGCGACGGTTCTCTTGGCAGCGCTGTTGGTCATGCTGGTGATTCGTTGCTAGTGGGCCGCCGGATTGGTTCTCTCGGCGTCCTCACCAGCCCTTTTGCTTGCCTCGGTGATCTCGAAGAGCTCGGTCCCGAATGCGCCGATCTCGACCGTGATCTTGCGCGCCGACTCGAACACGATGGCCGCGACATGACCCGCGCTGGCGATCGCTGCCTCGGTCGACTGCTGCATGACGTCCTTGACGATCTCGCGCCGGCTCAGTGCCATCGGTGTCCCTCTCGGTAGCGGTGGACTACGAGGTCAAGTGTGGCGCACGAGCGTCCTCGGCGCGACGTGCGGCCTCTTCCCTTTTCGCGCGGCGCACTGCCTTGGACTCGGGGCTGTTGCCGATCTTGCACGGACCTGCCGGACCGCCAGCATCGGATGGATCGGGCCGAGGTAGTGGTCGATCGTCGGGGGTGAGGTCAGCGAAGCCACGGGACGCGAGCGGAGAGCCCGGCGGATGACGCCCATCTCAATGCCTCTTCAAAGTCAGTGAACATGCGCACACTCAAGGTGTGCATCACCCGTGGTTCAGGCGCAAACTGGTTGGTCACTGACCGTGCCCGGATGGGTACGGGTGTGCACCGAAAGGGTGGTGGCTACGCTGTAGGCATGTCGGACCCGGCGCCGTCTGCCTCGCGCCAGAAGCAGAAGGAGCGCACCCGGCAGGCGATCTTGAGCTCGGCGCTCGAACTGAGCCTCACGCATGGCTTCGCGCAGGTGAGCCTGCGACAGGTGTCCCGTCACGCGGGCGTCGTCCCCACGGCGTTCTATCGGCACTTCGAGTCGATGGACCAGCTCGGACTGGCGCTGGTGGAGCAGTCGTTCTCGACGCTGCGCCGGATGGTCCGAGACGCCCAGCGCGATCCCCAGGTCTTCGACAACATCATCGACGCAGCCGCTGACGTGCTGGTCGAGACGGTCAAGCAGAGCAAGGTGCACTTCGGCTTCGTCTCGCGCGAGCGAATGGGCGGCCCCGATGTCGTGCGCACGGCCATCCAGCACGAGCTCGACCTGTTCGTGAGCGAGCTGGCCGTCGTGCTGGCGAGACTGCCCAACATCGAGACCTGGTCGAGCGAGGATGTCCAGATGGTCTCGCGGCTGTTCGTCCGGAACATGGTCTCGAACGCCGAGGAGGTCGTCGAGATGCCGGACGGGCGCCCGGATCTGGAGGAGCGGATCAAGGAGGGCGCGCGGCGACAGATGCGCCTGATCGTCATCGGTTTCAAGGACTGGCGCAGCTAGCGTTCAGCTGGGCGAGTGTCGCTAGGCCAGCTGCGCGGCGCCGTACGCGTCCTGGGCGCTCGTGGCGAGACGGTCCAGCGCCAAAGCGAAGACGTCGTCGCCGATCGAGTCCTCGAGCTGCTGCAGCAGCACCTCGTCGGCAGTGAAGTCAGCCTGCCACGTGACGTACGAGCAGGAGTGTCCGGCGTCCTCGACGAGCACCGTTGCGCGGTGATTGGCGATCGGGAACGGGGGGTCGGGCATGTGGTACGACAACGACATGGCGTCGTCGTCACGAGAGACGACTGTCACGACGAGCTCGGGCGACGCCTCCGGCCCGTCTTCGTAGATGCGCAGCTTGGGGTGCCATTGGGCGAAGTCGCCGGCGAGTGGCCACACGTGGCTAGCGGGGGCGGCGACGAATGTTCGGCGGGTGATGCGAGGCATGACTTCCTTCAGCACAACGGGGACGTGAGGTCATATTGTTGCGCGCCAGCAACCCTCAGGTCGCGTTTGAACAGTGAGGGATTGCTCACGCAGGCCCGTCACGCCCAGTCTGTTTCGGTGGTGGCGAACGGTCAGACGGCGCCCATCAGCGACCACATGTCCAGCCGGGACTGCCACCCGAGCGCCTCGTACAGATGTCGACCATCCGCGCTGGCCGCCAGGATGCCCGCAGTGGCGCCCTCGTCGATCGCGCGGTTGCTCAGCGCAACCATGACGTGACGGGCGAGCCCCCGGCGCCGGTATCGGGGGATCGTCTCGACAGCGTCGTAGACCGCGTCGGTGCCGAGGACGCCGAGCACGCCGGAGGCGACGACCCGCCCGTCGTGCTCGACGGAGTAGGTGCGCCGCCGGTCTTCCAGGTCCCACCGTGTCGTGAAACCCGGATCGGTCGCCTGGAGCGGACGAGTGGCCAGGCGGGTCGCCATCAGTACCTCGTCATCACGGTCGACCCGCACTCCCGGGGGAAGAGGAAGGGATCGATAGGTGTCGGTGTCGGGGGCGATGACCGTCAGCATCGCGCGCGGATCGCCCGCGATGTACTGGAGCATGGCCGCGAAGGTTGATCGGCCAGGGTCGGCGCAGACGATCTCGGACTCCCGGCTCGGTGACCCCACACGGACCAGCGGCCATCCGTCGACATTGGCAATCTCCAGGACGCGAGCATGCGCCCACGCTTCGATCCACCGCCCGACGAGGTTCTCACTTGCCATGGGCCCGATCCTCGCAGCAACTGCGACAAGAGCTGGTCGAAGCCCTCGCCTCGGGGCTCTGCTTCGTCCATGATGAAGCTACGCGCGACGGAGGTGATCTCGATGACCGACCATGCCAAGTGGGTCGAGCTGCGCGTGCACGGGGTGAGCGGAACTCCGCCGGAAGATCTCCTCGACCACCCGCATGTCGTGCAGGTCGACGGTGGGGGAGCCTCCCGCTTCTTTCGCCCGATCGATGCAGGTGGGCACGAGCTTCCGGGCCCGGACGGTCAGGTGCTCGAGGCTTACCACTGGGGCCGCTACACCTCGGGGTCGTCGCTGCAGGCACTGTGGTTGCTGCTGGTGCCGTTCGGGCTGATCAACGCCGCCCAGTTCATGCTGCCTGCGCCACCGAGGCGACCCACCCGATCGCTGACCGCGCAGTCGACCGCAAGCGCCCTGCTGCGTCTGCTTGCTCTTCTGCTCACGCTGCTGCTGGTGCTGGCCACAGGCCTCACCCTGATGGATCTCGTGGCGTGGCGCTGGGCTCCGGGCGCCAAGACCTTCGCCTCCTGGGACCCATCGGCGGTCCTGATGCTCGCGACGCTCCTCACCGCGATGACGGTCGTCGGTCTCTGGCTCCTCGGTCGCCTGACCGCGACGTCGACGCGGGTGGCTCCCGGCGGACCCTCGCCCGAGGAGTCTCGAGACCATGCCGAAAAGCGCCACACCCCCCTTGCGGACCCGCACTTCTATGAGGGAACGTCGGACTCGCCGACCCTGAGCCGACTGCACCTGGGCGCGGGCCTGCTCCTGGTCGCCGCGATGGCACGGTGGGTCCGTGAGCCGGACGGTCAAGGAGTGCTGCTCTGGACTTCCTTGGTGCTCCTGCTGATCGTCGCCGGGGCTGTCACCATGCTGGGTGATCCGCAGTCGCTCGCGACCGCGAACCTCGGCGAGAACGGGCTACGCATGCGAGCGCGATGGCACGCGGTTGCCGCGGTGGGCTCGTGGTTCGCGTGCGGCGCGGGACTTGCCCTGATCGCGCTGGCGATGTCGGCGATGCCGGGATTCGCCCCGCCCACGGAGTCGCGGATGCGGGGCCCGATCGCTGGCTATGAAGGGATCTCGGTCGTGCTGCTCCTCGTCGGCGTCGTCGCGGTGTCCGCACTGGTGGTGGTCAACGCCGGGATCGTTGCGACCACACCTACGACGCGCCCTTCGCCGGACGATCCCGCGTGGTACTTCCGGCCCTATGCCCATGGGTACGGCGCGAGCATCGTGGCAACGCTGGCGATCTTCATCGGTGTGGGGTTGTCGGCCTCGGTGCCCATGGCGGTGTCGTCGATGCTGCGGCTGTCGACCAGCAAGGTCGGCGTGACACCGATGCTCGACCGGGTGGCGTATGCGTGGGGGCTGACGTTCTTCGTGCTGCTGGGCGTCGCGGTGGGGCTCGGCGCCCAGTTCGCGGTCCGCCGGGCACGCCTTCAGGCCCGCTCGGCGGCAATGTTCAGAGGCGCCGCTCCGATCGATCCGGGCGACTACGCCGTACCTGCCTGGGGGGCGGAGTCGAGCGCGACCGGGCTCTGGATCGGGCGGGTCAAGAACCTCATCCCCGCCATCGCGCTGACCTGGGTGGGCGCGGGGGTCGCGATGTCGCTCGCGATCGTCTACGAGCTCCATCCGGCGTGGAGGGATCCAGCCGATTGGAGTCCACAGCGCGCCCGGGGCTGGTTCGACCAGCTCTCGGCCGGCCGGTCCCGGGTCGGAGGTCTGACGGAGTCGTCCTTCGCGAACGTCACGATGGTCGGTGGGGCGTGGATGCTGCTCGGACTCGCGGCACTGTTGGTCCTGCTGGCTCGCCGCGGCCTCCGCACTGACGTCTCTCGACGAGGTGTCAACGTCATCTGGGATGTCATCTCGTTCTGGCCGCACGCAGTGCACCCCTTCGTCCCGAAGCCCTACTCCCAGCACGCCGTGATGCATCTGCAGCGCAGGATCGCCCAGCACCTCGCGACCCGGGATGCCGGCGGACGGGACGTCGTGGTCAGCGCCCACAGCCAGGGCAGCCTGATTGCTTTTTCCGCTCTCCACCTGCTGACCGACGCCGAGCGGTCCCGGGTGGGCCTGCTGACCTACGGATCACAGCTCAGGCAAATCTTTCCGCGGGCGTTCCCGGCCTACGTCAACTACGAGGCCGTGGCGACCCTTCACCGTGACCTCGACGGTGCGTGGATCAACCTGTACCGCGAGACCGACCCCCTGGCCGGGCCGGTCCTGTCGTGGAACCACCTCGGGGAGGGAGCGGGACTGGCCACGTCGGCTCATCTCGTCCGCGGCTCCGTCGTGACTGCCCATGACGTGTACGTGCAAGGGTCAGGTGTGCGTCGAAGTGGTGACGACTGGCGACTGCTCGACCCGGCTCCGATCACGGCCGACGATCAACACGGACCTTCGACCAGGTTGTGGGGGCACAGCGGCTACTGGCTCGATTCGGCCTATCGGATTGCCGTGTGCGAGCTGCGGCAGAACGTAGGTGTCCCCGCGCCGTTGGTGCGGCCGGGGACGTCGGGCTCACGTCTCTAGATAGGGAGACGAAAGCCATCATCCAGCCTACGCGAACGTTGGGATCGGCCGCACGCGGCCATCATTCGAGTCCGGATGGTCGCGGTCGATGCAGTAGGATGATACCCCTAGGGGTATTCGATCCAAGGAGTTGACATGTGCCAGGCCGTGAAGTGCCGCCAATGCGGGATGACTACGTGGGCGGGCTGCGGTCAGCACGTCGACGCTGTCATGGCTGGAGTCCCCAAGAGCAACCGGTGTCCCGGGCACGACAAGGCCCCGAGGGCGGGCGAGCCGGCCAGAGGATTGCTGTCGCGCCTGCGTCGCCGCTGAAAGGTCTCAGGCGAGCGAAAGGAAAAGCTTTTCCAGCTGCTCCTCGGTGAGCGGTGAATCGGGACCACCTTCGCCCAGGACACATTCGCGCATGTTGGTCGCGATGATCTTGAACCCGGCTCGATCCAAGGCCTTCGACACGGCCGCGAGCTGAGTCACGACGTCCTTGCACTCGCGGCCGGCCTCGATCATGCCGATCACGGCGGCCAGCTGGCCATTGGCGCGGCGCAGGCGGTTGAGCACCTCGGTCGTGCTGGCAGTGGTGTCAATGGTCATGGGGTCTCCTCGTCCTTGGACCCCACAATACCCGCCGGGGTATCGGTCTGCGTGGACGCGCACCAACCTCGGCGGTCAGCCGCGCGCCACGGCCTTGGCGATACTGCGCGCGCCGAAGCGCATGAGGCGGAGCTGACCGCTGAGGTTGGCTTCGTAGCCGTTGAAGAACAGCCCGGGCGCCGAGCTGTGCTGACGACCGCGACTGACGACGGGTATGCCGTGCTCGTCGAGGATGTCCAGATGCCCGACCAGCGCATCCAGGCCGCGACGGTAGCCCGTTGCAGCAACGACCACGTGAGGCTGGATGCGTGAGTCGTCGGCGAGAATGACGTCAGCGCCCTCGAATCCGACGACTGCTGGCACCACCTCGATACCACCGGACTTCACCTTCGCGATGAATCCGTCGTCGTACGCCGGTGTCCGGTGCCGGCGCATCAGTGCCGTGGCGGTGCCCTCGGGGGAGCGGGGAAGACCGTATGCGTCGAGCTTGCCGAACATGGCTCGTTGGGTCAGCCAGGCGATCTGATCGGCAGCGGGCAGCGGCAGGTGAGTGAGCGCGATGCCCGGAATGTTGACCGACGAGCCGAACATTTTTCGCCTGGTGATGTTCGGGGGTGTCCGACAAGCCATCCGGACCCGGCCGGCACCGCCTTTGGCGAGGAGGTTCGCGATCTCGGAACCGGTCGTCCCCGGACCCACGACAAGGACGTCTCGCGACTGGTAGGGCGCCGGGCTGCGGTAGGTCGAGGAGTGGATCAGCTCGCCGGTGAAGCCGTCGAGGCCGGGCCAGGCGGGCAGCTCGGGCACGTGATCGTATCCGGTTGCCACCACGACGATGTCGGCACGGAGCGTACCGCGATTGGTGTCCACCTTCCACGACTCGTTCTCCCGGGTGATCCCATGGGCCTCGGTGCTGAAGCGTACGTCGATGTCGTGGTGCGCAGCGTAGTCCTCGAGATATCTGACCCAGCTGTCGCGGGTCGGGAACTCGCCGTACCTGCGCCGGCCGCACCGATATCCCGGCATCGTGGACATCCAGGCGGTGGTGTTGAGTCGGAGGCCGTCGTACCGACCGCGCCAGCTCGCCCCCACTCCGTCGGACCGTTCGAGCACGACGACCGCGACGCCGACCTGCCCGAGGGTGGCCGCTGCTGCCAGCCCCGCGGCTCCTGCTCCACACACGATCGCGTCGGTCACTCCACAGAGAATAGACCCGCTCGCCCGGTCCGGTGGTCGAACGAGAATCGTTGCGATTCCGGGGCGGCACGCACCCCAAAGCCCGGCTCAGGGTCCGCTCGGTCGAACCAGTCCAGACTCGTAAGCCAGGATCACCAGCTGGGTGCGGTCGCGTAGACCGTACCGCGCGAGCTGGTCGCTGACGTACCCCTTCACCGTCGATTCGGCGAGGTGCAGCTCTCCGGCGATCTCATGATTGGTCATTCCGCGCGCAACCAGCCGCACCACCTCGGCCTGTCTTTCACTGAGACCGAGGGTCGTGCCATCGCCCACCGCCGGGCCTGCGGCGAGATGCTTTTCGATCAGGCGGCGGGTGATGCTCGGGGCGAGGAGGGCGTCTCCGCCGGCCACGGACCGCAGACCAGACCAGAGCTGGGTCCGAGGGACGCTCTTGAGAAGGAAGCCGCTTGCCCCCGCATCCAGGGCGGCGTAGACGACGTCGTCGAGCTCCACGGTGGTGAGCACCAGCACCTTGGCGCGGGATCCCGCTGCGATGAGCTGACGGGTCGCTTCGATCCCGTCCATCTCAGGCATGCGGATGTCCATCAGCACGACGTCCGGGTCGCAATCGATCGCGACGCGCACGGCTTCAGCGCCGGTCGCCGCGGTGCCGACGACTTCGAGGTCCTCTGCGCTGCTCACGATCGCCACGAGGCCATCGCGCACCAGTTCCTCGTCGTCGGCGACCACGACCCTGATCACGCTGGGTCCCGTGGCAGGAAGGCGTCCAGCTGGAATCCGCCCGGTACGGCACCAGCCGCAAAGGTGCCGCCCAGAGTCGCGACACGTTCGCGGAGCCCACGCAAACCACTCCCCGTTCCCCCGTAAGCCGAGATGTGCCGCTGCCCGCTGCTACGCACGCGGATGCTGATCCCACCGGGCTGGCGCTCGACGTGCAGTTCGGCTCTGGTTTCCGAGGCGTGGCGAAGGGCGTTGGTGAGTGCCTCCTGGATGATTCGATACGCGCAGTGGTCGATATCCGGGGCGACAGCACCTCCTTCGCCGTCCTGCTTGACGACGAGGTCGAGGCCCGCAGCGCGAGCACCCGAGACCAGGGCGGGGAGCTGGTCCAGCCCGGTTTCGACCGAGTCGGGGTTGACGCCCTCGCCGAGCAGATCGAGCATGCGGCGCAGCTCGTCGAGCGCATCGCGACTCACCGAGCCGATTGCGTCGAGGCTCCGACGGGCGAGCTCGGGATCCTTGTCCAGGACCGCGCTGCCAGCTTCTGCCTGGACCGCGATCAGTGTCACCGCGTGTGAGACGGCGTCGTGCAGCTCGCGCGCGATTCGATGCCGCTCGGCTGTGACCGCGCGCTCGGCACGGGCTTCGAATGCTTGCGCTTCGACACGCAGACGGTCCAGGTCGCGGTTGCGGCGGGCAGCGACCAGCCCAAGCCCGGCCGGCAGTACAACGAAGAGCAGCAGCGTGGGGGGGATGTTCGAGAGACTGTCGCTCGGATCGGTGGCGATCGCGGTCGTCACGCCGACCATGATCGCGAAGAGCCCGGCAATGGCTTCGCGCAACGAACCGTGGGCGACGACCGAGTACGCCGCGACCACCGCAGCCAACAGCACGCCCACCTCGTCGGGTGATTCGACGAGCACCGATTGAAGCACCATGCCCGCTGCCACCAGTGCTGCGGTGACGGTTGGCCGGCTGCGGCGCACCACCAGGCCGCCGACCATCATTGCTGCGAAGGCCAGTCGTTCGATCGGATGGTCGAGATCCCCGCCGATGATCTCGATGGCCGCAACCACCAGCAGACAGGCCGCCATGGCGGCGTCCCATGCCCGCGAATCAACCTGGGCGGGCCGGTGGATTGTCTTCACCGTCGACACGCTACCGGCGCGTCGCGACGATGGGGCACCTTCCGCAGGTGGGTTCTGTTTCCGACCATGGAGGGGTGCTTTCCGGCCAGATGGGGGTGTTCGCGGCGCGCCGCCGGACCCTAACGTCGCCATGCACCGACCACTCATATCAGGAGGACGTCATGACAACCACGACAGCCAGAACCGTCGCGCCGCAGAAGGCATTGCGCGGAGCAATCACCGTAGGACTCACGCTGGCAGCAGGAGTTCTGTTCATCAGCGTCCCGCTTCTGGTGGAATATGTCTCGGGCGACGCCTTCGCCCTCATGGGACTTGCCGCCCTGCTGCTTTTGCTCGCACTACCGGGCCTGCGTCGGCTGCAGCATGGCGCTGACGGGCGAGTGGGGGAGTGGGGGTTGCGTGGATTGGTAGGCGGTCTGGCTTGCCTGTTGGTACTGATCGTCAGCGGAGACCCGTTGGATGCTGCACTCGGGGGAGAAGCGGAGGCCGTAGCCGAGGGAGCTTTCATGGTCGTCGGCGCCCTGTCTGCGTTTGCCATGGTGGCCGGCATCATTGCGTTCTCCGTCGGCATGGCCAGAGCCCACGTATTTCCGGCCCGCGCAGTGTGGCTGTTCCTCGGTGGAACCGTAGTTGCACTGCTCACCGAGTCATTCGAACAGTCTCTGCGTGGGCCCGTGCCCACACTGGCCGATGTCTTGCCGCCGGCTTCGTTCATCGTTGCCGGTATCGGTTTACTGTTGCTCGGTCGGGCTGCTGCCCGTCTGGTCAGCAGCTCGACCTGATGCGCAACAGCAGGGCCGAGATCAACAGTGTGATCACGGCCCTGGTGGCTCCCCGGCTGGACCTCTTC
>NZ_JBAVDI010000026.1:0-41358 GCF_049587115.1 Aeromicrobium sp. | reverse complement strand
GGGCCCGGATGAACCTGCGCGGCACCCAGGCGGTCATGTCCTTCATGAGTGAGCCCGACATCAAGGACTGGTCCAGCCGAGTGGCGATCAACCCTGCCCGGATACCGCCCGGGCACCCGGGCTCCCCGGCGTTGGACGACGCCCGCGAGCGCCTGGCAGCGAATGTCGGGCCGGCACTCGCCAAGCTCGCCGAGCTGGTTGGAGCACCTTAGGTCGGCAACGCTGCCCGCGCCCAGGTCTCGTCGGGCACCGCCTGGATCGCGATGAGCGACTTCATCTCGTATGCCGTCACGGAAGAATTCGGTCTGAACGAAACCTGTGCCAGTCATGCGGATCAACTGAATTCACTGCAGCCGGATGAAGCCACCGGGAGGCCGCAGGCAGCACCGAATGCCTCGGGGCTCGCGCACGCTTCAGCGGGTGTCCGCGACCCGCACCAGTCCACCGAGCGTGCCGACGTACGCGGCGCCGTCCCGGCCGAGACTGATCGGCGCGTAGTTGTTGTTGTACCCGAGGCCGCTGCCGGTGAGCTGCGACCAGATGTGCTTGCCGCTGCGCAGGTCGAGGGCGCTGAAGTACCACGCGTCGGGCGCCAGCAGGTCCGGGAGCGGAGCCAGCTTCCACGAGAGCTCGTTCGCCGCCGGATGGGTGTACGTGTAGATCAGCCCGGTCTTCAGGTTGACCTTGCTGACAACGCTGGGCACGCGGGCTGTCGTGTTGCTCCAGGCGATCCGGCACCCCCCCTGCTTGTAGTTGACGTCGATCCGGACCAGGCCGGGCGTCGTGTCGGGGATTCGCGTCGTGGCGCCCGCTGGCAGGGGCCCGCTGTAGCCGTAGTTGTTCTCGGCGATGAGCCCCCCGGGAACCGAGATCAGGCTGTTCTCGTCATTGCTCTGGTCGGCAGGGAACACCGGCTGCTTGCACAACGGCTTGGCTCCGGGGCCGCCCTTGCCGCGCCGGAAGACGAGAACGTTCATGCGGGGGTCGGCGTTGTCGGTGATGGCGATCGATCCGCCGCCGGGCGAGCTGGCCGAGCCGATCAGCGTGGGTGTCGTGCCGCTGCCCTGGCTGACCTGCCCCGGCTTGACCCGGCTTCCCCGGTCGTACGACTTGCGCCACGTCACCTTGGGCCTCGAGCGCACGACGTCGAAGCGGTAGAGCGCAGCGTCGGAGACGATGAAGACCCCGCCGGACTCATCCATAGCGAAGCTGTTCGCGATGGTCTCCCCGGTTGGGAGCTGGTGCGGATGGACCACACCCTTGGAGTCGATCATCGCGACCAGACCCTCGGTCGTCACGAACCAGATGCGACCGGCCCAGTCCGGCAGAGCCGACTGGATTCCGGCACCTCCGGTGACCTTGCTGACGTCGATGTCGCGCTTCAGCGTCAGCGTGGATCCCTTGACCGCGATGACGAAGATGTGGCCGGTAGACGTGGAGACAACGGCACGATCGAGGTGGTCGAGGTAGAAGTAGCCTCCGCCGGAGAAGTTGGAGAACGAGAACGAGCCGAGCTTGCGCGGCGGCAAGTCGTACGACGCGATCTCGCCGAGTGTCGTGGGGTCGAGCACCTTGAGCGACGCGCCCGCCACCCCGACGCACACCGTCACGATCCGACCGGCTCGGTCGAACGTCACGGATGCGCACTCGTTCGCGTACAAGGTGCTGGTCACCTTGGGGTTCTTGCCGAGCGGCCCGGGACCGTTGTACGCATCGCTCTGATACGCGTCATTGTGGATGTTGTTGGCACCATTGCGCGCCATGAACGGGTGCTGCGGCAGGGTGAGTCCGGAGGTCGGGCGCGCGATGGCGGGGTGTCCAAGGTACGGAGTGAGCAGCGCGTTGCGAGGGTCCGGCGGCACCGGTGTCGCCGAGGCGCTCTGAGCGGTGATCGCGATCGCGGCGACGGCGACGGCGACGGCGGTCAGGGCGCGGTGCCAGAACTGGTGGACCAGGGCCGTCATCTGCATCTCCAAGCTGTGGGCGCTGCTGTGATCGGTGCTCTAACGATCAACGCGACGTGTGGGTTACGTGCGCTGCCCGAGTCAGGTCGCCGTCGCCCCGGTCGGGATCAGCGAGAGGTCGCTGTCGCCTGATCGACCGCCGCGCGCAGCGCCACGAGGGTGCGCTCCACATCCCCGCTGGTGGTCGACCAGTTGCTCACCGAGATCCGCAGCACCGCCTGACCCCGCCACACCGATCCGGTGGTCCACGCGGTGCCGTCCTCCATCATCAGCCGGACGACCTCGCGGGTCAGGGCATCATCCCCGAAGGTCGCGCACACCTGCGTGAAGACGACATCGTTGAGCACGTGCGCGCCGGGAATCTGGGCGATGCCGTCGGCGAAGGACCTCGCGTTGCCGGCCAGACCTTCCACGAGCGAGGCGGCACCCGTCCTGCCCATGGCCCGGAGGACCGCCCACACCGGGATGGCGCGACCGCGACGACTGAGCTCCGGGACCTTCTCGAACGGATCCCCCGCCTCGTCGCGGATGAGGTACGCGCCGTGCATCGACATCGCCTTGCGCAGCACCGCCGCGTCGCGGACGATGACCAACCCGCAGTCGTACGGAACATTCAGTGTCTTGTGCGCGTCGGTCGACCATGAGTCGGCGGCCCCATGACCCGCGACGAGGTGTCGATACACCGGGGAGGCGCCGGCAAACAGGCCGAACGCCCCGTCGATGTGCACCCACGCCCCATGCTCGTGGGCGGCGGCGATGGCATCTGCGAACGGATCGAAGGCGCCGGAGTGCAGGTTGCCTGCCTGGAGCACCACGATGGTGGGCCGGTCGGGGCCGTCCGCCAGTGCGTCGCGCAGCGCCGTCACATCGATCCGCCCCTGGTCATCGGCGGCAATCGGCTCGGGCTCGCCCAGCCCGAGGTAGCGCAGCACCAGGTCGACGGAGTCGTGGCGTTCGGCGCCGACCATGACCCGCACTCCCGGGGATCCCGCGAGACCGTGCCGCCCGGTGTCCCAGCCGACCCGGGACAGCACCGCTTCACGGCCCGCCGCGAGACCGGTGAAGTTGGCCATCGTGGCCCCGGTGACGAAACCAACGGCGGCGTCGGTCGGAAGTCCGAGCAGATCCAGCAGCCACCCCTCGGCGACGTCCTCGACTGCCGAGTGGGCCGGGGCGATGTTGCGCAGACCGGCATTCTGGTCCCAGGCACTGGTGAGCCAGTCGGCTGCCAGGGCCGCGGGGTGGGTCCCGCCGATCACGAACCCGAAGAACCGGCCCGAGGGCATCGCGGTGAGCCCGGGCTCGCAAGCCTCGGCCAACAGATCGATCACGTCGGTGGCGTCGGTCGGCCCGTCCGGCAGCTCCCGCCCCAGTCGTTGAATGATCTCGTCGACCCCCGCTCGGGGTGGGACGGCTCGCGAGTCGAGCGAGTCGAGCCATGCCTGCGTGTGGGCCCTGGCCCGGTCCAGAGCATCGCTTGCATCCGCCATCACGCCATCCTCCTCGCCTTGCGAGGTGAACGTCCATAGCCTGACCGAGCCGGGCCCCGAGATCGCCTGACGATCTGCGGCTCCGTGACCCGGAAGCGCACATGTCGGAGCAGGGTCGGCTTGAATGGCCCGATGACGATGCGCGCCGTGACCTGCCACGAAAACACCCTGAGCGTCGACGAGGTCGACACCCCTCGCCCCGGCGCGGGCCAGCTCCTGCTCGACGTGCACCGATGCGGGATATGCGGCTCGGATTTGCACGCCCGCACGCACGGCGACGAGCTGGCCGACGTCATGGCCGAGACCGGTTACGACGACTTCATGCGATCCGAGCAGCAGATCGTGCTGGGCCACGAGCTCTACGGCGTGATCGCCGAGCACGGCCCCCAGACTCGCGGGAAGCTCGCCGTCGGGACACCCGTCGTCTCGATCCCCCTGTTGCGGCGAGGCAGTGAGGTGCACGCGCTGGGCTTGTCCGCCCGGGCGCCCGGAGCCTACGCCCAGCAGGTCGTGACCCAGGAGTCCCTGACGCTCGAAGTTCCCAACGGACTGGATCCCGATGTCGCGGTGCTGACCGAGCCGATGGCGGTCGGCTGGCATGCGATCGCTCGCGGGGAGGTCGGCAAGAAGGATGTCGCGGTCGTCGTCGGCTGCGGACCGGTCGGCCTGGCGATCATCACGATCCTCAAGGCACGAGGCGTGCGCATGATCGTCGCGAGCGACCCCTCACCGGGCCGCCGGGCACTGGCGCAGCGCTGCGGTGCGCACCGCGTCGTCGATCCGACTGTGGAGTCGCCGTTCGACTCGACCGCCGATCGTCATCTCACCACGGCCCCAGCGGCCCTGGGTGCCGCAATGGATGCGATCGACCAGATGTCCCGGCTGCCAGTCGGCTGGTGGCATGCCTGGCGGCTGGCTGACAAGGTCGGCGCCACGAAGCCCAAGGCCCCGATCGTGTTCGAGTGCGTTGGCACACCCGGAATGCTCGACAGCATCCTGGCCGGCACGCCACTGTTCTCCCGCGTCGTGGTGGTGGGGGTGTGCATGGGATCGGACCGCATCCGCCCGTCGATGGGCATCAACAAGGAGATCGACCTGCGCTTCGTGCTGGGGTACACCCCGCTGGAGTTCCGCGACACGCTGCACGCACTCGCCGACGGAACGATCGATCCGTCCGCCATGCTGACCGGCCGGGTCGGTCTCGACGGCGTGAGCGGTGCGTTCGAGGCACTCGGTGACGCCGAGGCACACGCCAAGATCGTCATCGACCCCCGGCTGTCCGGCGATGCCGTCCAGGCCATCTGATCGGAGTCAGACCTGACCTTCCACGGTCTGGCGTCGGCGCAGCGCGAGGATGGCGGCCACCGCCGCGATCACGACGGTCATCACGATCCAGCTGAGCAGATAGGGGCGGCCAAGGATGGTGGCGTTGTCAGGTTTTCCACCCTGCCCGCTCAGCACCGGGATGAACACCACCGTGAGGGTGGCCCAGAGCAGGAACGCCGTGGCCGTCGACGCCCGGAAGTGGCCGGGCAGGTGCCGCGCTGCGACGACACCCAGGATGACCGTGAGCGGGGCAAGGATCGCATCGTGCAGCACGACGGCTCCGCCGAACCACGTTCCGATCGAGATCAGCTGTGCGCCGGTGAAGTCGCGCATCAGCCACAGGCCCCACAGGCCGAAACCGACGCCGATCAGCAGGAGCGCTCCACGCAGGGCCCTCATGCCTGGATCTCCAGTCGCTTGACCCACTTGGTCTGGAAGACACCGGGCCGATTCGGCGCGATGATGCGGCACGGATAGCCGTGGTCCAGGCTCAGGGTCTCGCCGTTCAGCTCCAGGGCCAGCAAGGTGCGATGGTCCTCGACGTAGGAAGCCGGCAACAACGAGACACCGAACGCACCCTTGGTCTGCATCGACCGGATCTTGACGGCGGAGTGCGGGGGCGCGTCGAGCAGGGCGATGACGTCCCGCAGCGCGACCCCGGTCCAGTCCGCGTTGCGGCTCCACCCCTCGACGCAGGCGATGGGCAGGCGGTGGGTGCGTTGCGGCATCGCCAGCAGCTGGTCTCGACTCAGCGAGAGTGTCTGGTCACCGGCGACGATCTCGAGCACGAACTGTGGGTCCTTGGCCTCGGTCGCCGCGCCGGCGCCCTTCGCCGTGCGGTTGATCGGCAGATCCTGGGGCCCCTGACCGTCGCGAACCGCGAACACCGAGACCTTACGCAGGAACGGCACGGTCTGGCCGGCGGTGAGCAGCACCACGAGTCCTGAAGCTGCGACGGCTCCCTGAAGGATGCTCCTACGGGTCGGGGCATCCGCGTCGAGGGCATGGTCCCGATGCTCGATCGGGGCGCCGAGTCCCTCCCGGATGACCGGCAGCTTGACCCCGATGTGCACGATCAGCGAGCCGATGGCGATCCACGCGACCGCCTCGTGCGTGCGCCGGAAGCTGAAGGCCCACGGATACCACTGCGCGATGTTGAGCAGGCCGCTGAACAGCATGAAGAACGACGACGCGACCAGGATTCCGATCGATGCCTTTTCGACCAGGTCGATGGCGAGGTGCCGGTCGAACTTCTTGGGCGGGAGTGCGAAGAGCCGCGGGAACACCGACCACAGCTTGACCAGCAACAGCGGGATTGCCGCCATGCCTGACAGGACGTGGGTCCCCTGGGTCCACCGATAGAGCTGGGTGGGGTTGGGACCGAGCGGCAGCCAGCCTGGCGTCGTGTATTGGAAGTGGCTCCACATCCCGGTGAGGAAGCAGATGCTGAACGCGATGCCCAGCATCGTGCCCACCCGGGCCGTGAGCTCGGTTCCTCGCGCACGGGACTCGAAGTCCTCCGGTTTGGGGAGGCGCTGCTCGATGTCCGCGACGGTGGGCAGCCTCATGGGTGTGTCCGAACCATGGTGGCAGTGTGACGCCCGCCGGCCGAGTTTGTCCCCACAACGCGCATTCCGGCCCGGGCGGCAATGTCCTCGATGGCGTCGAGGCCGACAACCGCCCACTCGAAGCGGACCGACAGGCGGCCCTCCACCCGGAGACGGCGGTGCTCGCAGACGAACCCAGCGCCATCCTCAGCCACCTCGGCGATGACCCGGCCGTCCGAGCTGAGCAGATCGCTCAGGCGGGTCAGCAGACGCACTGGATCTCCGCCGATGCCGAGGTTGCCATCGGCCAGGAGGGCGTAGCTCCACCGTCCCTCGCCGGGAATTCTGGCGAAGACGTCACGGCGCAGCGCCAACGCGCCGCGGATACGCGTCTGCCGCACCGCTTCGGCTGACACGTCGATGCCCATCGCCGGGACCCTGCGCGCGGCGATCTCGGCGACAAGCCGACCCGGGCCGCAACCCACGTCGATCGTGGCGGCATCGCACGGTTCGATGAAGAGCTCGCGATCGACCCAGTCGGGCGCGGCAGACCACTGGGCGACCTCAAACGGCTGGGACCGCCCGATGTGGTCGATCACATGGGTCAACTTGCCCGAGAACGCTTCGTCATACGCGCTGACGGCGTCGAAGGCGATCGTCATGCCATCACCTCCTCCTCGGTCGGGCTCGGAGGCTCGGTCCCCTCCGCCTCAGCGACTCCGGCCTCAGCAGCTGCGTTCGCCACGATGTCGCGGACAGCCCACGCCAGCTGCGAGATGGGTAGATGCTCGGCGATCTCGACGGCGTCGTCCCAGGTGTCCATGTCGCGCACGGAGCGGAGTCGGACGAAGTTCCCGCCGAGGGCGAGCTCGGTCTGCTCTCCCGTGTCGCCCTGGGACATCTCGACGCCGATCAGTCCGTGCGCCTCGTCCGGGTCGGGCAGTCCGAGCAGCCACCAGCCACCGTCGCCGGCCGGACCGATGACCCGGCTGCCCAGCTCGACCATGCGTCCGGCGTCCAGGTAGTCAGCGACGGTCAGCTGAGGCGTGTCCATGCCGACCTGGATGACTCCGCGCCCGGCGTCGGCGTCCGCGTGGGCATTGGCCAGGCGCTCACCCAGGCCCGCGCCACGCTGCTCCACCACCCGAGCTGTCGCGAGCGCGGCAGTGATCTCGTCTCCACGGATCGCGTGATCCAGATCGCCGGTCACGGCAACCACGACAGGCCAGCCGACCGATGTCGCGGTCATCAGCGTGTCGAGGAGCGCTGCTGCCGCGACCTCCGCGGCGGCCACGTCACCGACTGACTGCGCGATGCGGGTCTTGGCGAGTCCGGGAACCGGCGCCTTGGCGACGATCAGGACGGTGGGGGCACTCATCGGAGCACCTGGGCGAAGTCGTGGACGACACGCGCAGTGCCCTTGAAGGAGCCGGAGACCTTGGACTTCGTACCCGCGGCGCGACGGTCGTACGCGACATCGATCTCGCGGACGGACCAGCCGCTGCGCGCAGCACGCAGCATCAGCTCCAGCGGGTAGCCGAAGCGACGGTCCTCGACGCCGAGCGCGAGCAGGTCGTCTCGGCGGCTGACGCGCATCGGCGCGAGATCGTGAATCGGGAAGGCGCTGCGGCGACGGATCCAGGTCGCCAGCAGCTTGGTGCCAGCGCGGGCGTGCCAGGGCCAGACCCCGCGACCCACAGGTCGGCGCCGACCGACGGCCATCGTCGCGGCCCCGGAGCGCACGAGGTCGAGCATCGGGACGAGATCGTCCATCCGCATCGAGGCGTCACCGTCCATGACGGCGACGTAGTCGGCTTCGGCGGCCAACATGCCGGCGTGCACGGCGGCCCCGTATCCCGGTCGGGATTCGGTCACGACCCGGGCGCCCAGGGATCGGGCCACGTCGGCCGTTCCGTCGGTCGAGCCGTTGTCGACGACGATGACCCCCCACCCAGCAGGAATGCGCGCCAGCACGATCGGAAGCGCAGCCGCCTCGTCCCGGCACGGGATCACCACGTCGCAACTGCTCATGTGCATGGTTCGAAACTATGGCCCCTGAGGCTTGGCCACCACTGCAACACGATGACCGACCTGTGACGCGCTCCGTGCTGGTGAGCCCCGGCGGGCCACCCGCCCTACGCTGATCAGGTGTCCCGCCTCTCCGCGAACCCGCTCTCAGCCACCCTGTGGGCGGCGGCCGGGTTGGCCCTGGTGATCGCAGCGCGGGTGTTCGCCTACGACGGCTTCGACCTGGAGTTCCCTCCCCTGCACGCGACGTGGGATCCACGTATTGGTCGGTCGGCCCTGCCAGCCGTCGCGATCGGACTGGTGCTGTGGATCGTCCTTCCGCGAATCGCGGCCCGAGCATCGTGGGCGGCACTGCTCGCCGCGGCGTTCGCCTCGACGTGGCTGTGGATCATGGCGCTGGCGCTGACCGCCGGCAAGGACGGGCTGGCCAGCGTCTTCGAGCGCCGGCAGGAGTATCTCTACGACGCACAGCACGTCAGCTCGATCAGCACCATGCTGCACACCTTCATCGAGCGGATCCCGCTCGACGCCCCGCACAACTGGTACGTGCACGTCGCCGGCCACCCACCCGGAGCGCTGCTGTACTTCGTCGGGCTCGACCGCATCGGCATCCAGGATCCGTTCTGGATCGGCGTCGCGTGCGTCACGATCGCCAGCAGCGCGATCGTGGCGGTCCTGATCACGCTTCGCACGCTGGGGTCGATCGACCTGGCCCGCTCGGCCATGCCGTGGATCGTGCTGGCTCCCAGCGCGGTGTGGATGGGCGTCAACGGCGACGCCGTCTACACCGCGGTCGCCGCCTGGGGGCTGGCGCTGCTCGCCATCGCGGCGGTGCACCGCCGCATCGTTTCCGCGATCGGGGCCGGGCTGCTCCTCGGCCTGTGCGTCTATCTCTCGTACGGGCTGGTGCTTCTCGGCATCCTGGCAGTTGCTGTGCTCCTGATCGCCCGCTCCTGGCGGCCGCTGCCGTGGGCGCTGGGCGGATCGGCCGTCGTCGTCGCGATCTTCACCGCGGCCGGGTTTTCGTGGTGGAAGGCATATCCCGTGCTCCGCGAGCGCTACTACGACGGCATCGCTTCGGAGCGCCCCTACTCCTACTGGGTGTGGGGTGACATCGCCGCGTGGACGTTCACGATCGGACTCGTGGTGTGGGCCGCCTTTCCGTATGCAGCAAAGGCTTTCCGCGAGCGCAACGCGCTCGCCCAGCTGGCAGCCGCTGCGGGGCTCACGGTTTTGATCGCGAGCCTGTCAGGCATGAGCAAGGCCGAGACCGAGCGCATCTTCCTCCCGTTCACGATCTGGGTGGTGGCGCTGCCCGCGCTGCTGCCGACCCGCTGGCACCGGCCCCTCCTGCTGTCGCAGGTGGCAGTGGGCCTCGGTGCCGAACTGTTCCTGCTGACGAGGTGGTGACGATGGCCCGCGGCGACCGGCCCCACGTCCTCGTGGTCGAGGACGACCTCGCAGTGCGCGACGTGCTGCGACGTTATCTTGAGCAGGAGGCGTACGACGTCACCGTCGCGAGCGATGGCCCGTCCGGGCTGGCCGCTGCGCGGCGCGTCGAGCCGGACCTGATCGTGCTGGACGTCATGCTGCCCGCGCTCTCCGGGCTCCAGATCTGCGAGCAGCTGCGGATCACCGACGGCTCTTCGGTACCGATCATCATGCTGACGGCCCTCGGCGAGACCGACGACCGCATCGTCGGCCTCTCGGCGGGCGCCGACGACTACGTGACCAAGCCGTTCAGCGTCAAGGAGCTCACGCTCCGGGTCGGATCGGTGCTGCGACGCAGCCTCGCGATCGTCGATCCAGCGGTCGTCGCGCCGCTGGTGGTTGACGGTGACCTGGCGATCAACCCGGTGTCCCGCGAGGCGCTGCGGGACGGCGCCCCGCTTCGGCTGACGACCCGCGAGTTCCACCTGCTGCACTTCTTCCTGCGCCGTCCGCGTGAGGTCTTCAGCCGGGAGGACCTGCTGCAGCAGGTCTGGGGGTGGGAGTATGGCGATCATTCGACCGTCACGGTGCATGTCAAACGCCTGCGCCGCAAGGTCGAACCCGAACCCGCCGAGCCTCGGCGGCTCGTGACCGTCTACGGGCTCGGCTACCGCTGGGATCCGTCGCCAACCACCCCCGAGGAGGAGCCCCGGTGAGCCCCGACACCGTGCACTCGATCGTGATCGGGCTGCTGACCTCGCTGGCGGTGGTGGTCGCCGGTGCGCTGGCCCTGCACGCGTTACGGCGTCGCTCCTTGTCCGTCTCGATCGCCTTGCTGACCCTGGTGCCACTTGTCGCGATCATCGCCGGGGTTGTCATCACGAGCCAGTTCATGTTCACCGCAGAGCTGCGTCGCACCGCGCTGGTGTGGCTTGCCGTCACGACCGTGAGCGTTCCGAGTGCGGTGCTGCTGGGTCGATCGATCGCCCGCCAGAGCGTCTGGGAACGCGAGGCACTCGAGCGCGAGCGCAGCGCCGAACGCTCGCGCCGCGAGCTGCTGGCATGGCTCAGTCACGACCTGCGAACTCCGATCGCAGGGGTTCAGGCCATGACCGAGGCGCTCGGCGACGGGGTCGTCTCGTCCCCCGAGGACGTCCGGCGGTACGCCCAGCTGATCCGCGGCGAGACCCGCCGACTCGCATCGATGATCGACGACCTGTTCGAGATGTCCCAGATCAACGCCGGAACCCTGCTGCTGGACGTCGGGCCGGTCGCGGTCGACGACGTCATGCGCTCGGCGGTCGCTGCCGTGCGTCCGCTGGCGGACCAGCGCGGGGTGTCGATCGCGGTCGAGGGACACCACCAAGGAACCCTCGCCGTGGGCGCCGCACCCGAGCTCATGCGTGTCCTGCGCAATCTGCTCGGGAACGCGATCAGGCACACGCCCCAGTCGGGCACCGTGACGGTCTCTCTGGGCTCGGAGCGGTCCGAGGTCTGGCTCCGCGTCAGCGACGGATGCGGCGGTATCCCCGACCTCGAGCTGGCCTCCGTCTTCGACATGGGCTACCGCGGGACCGCCGCGCGGGAGAGCGACGGTCAGGGCGCCGGAATGGGGCTGGCCATCGCCCGTGGCCTGCTCGACGCGCAGGCCGGCTCGATCGCGGTCCGCAACCGAGAGCCCGGCTGCGAATTCGAGATCCGCCTGCCCGCTGCGTGATCCTTGGCGCTCAGCGCATCCGCAGGGGGTCGGTCGCGAGCCTGGCCAGACCGTCACGTGGCGCCACCTCGGCGACGAAACCCAGACCCTGCTTCGCAGCCTCCGGAGATGCGACGACGTGGCGCACGTCGAAGCGGCGGAAGTCGCCGGTCAGGACCGGCGCAGGCGCGCCCGCGGCCCCGGCGAGCACAGCGGCCATCTGGCCGATCGTGAAGGTTTGGCCAGAGGCGACGTTGTACGGCGTCAGCCCCGCTGGATGATCGCTGACCTGCTCGATCGCCAGGACGTTGGCCCGGGCGACATCCGTGACGTGCACGAAGTCGCGCATCTGTTGGCCGTCCTCGAACACCTGCGGGGCGTCACCGCGGGCTATCGCGGAGCGGAAGATCGCCGCCACGCCGGCATATGGAGTATCCGCGGGCATGCCAGGCCCGTACACGTTGTGATAGCGAAGTGCGATCGTCCGGGCGCCCTCGAGCGTGCACCAGGCTCCGGCATAGTGCTCCTGCGCAACCTTGGACGCCGCATAGCTGGTGCGCGGCAGGAATGGGGTGTCCTCGGCGATCTCGCGCCACCTGATCTCGCCTCCGCAGACTGGGCAGCGCGGGTCGTAACGCCCGGCGTCCAGATCGTCCTCGCGTCGCACGTCCGGGGGTACGTCACCGTCGACCGGGCAGGTGTAACGGCCGTCGCCGTAGACGACCATCGACGAGGCCAGGACCAGGTCGCGCACGCCGGCACGGGCCATGGCGGCGAGCAGCCGAGCGGTTCCGGCGTCGTTGTGCTCGGCATAGTCTGGCAGGTCCTGCGCGTCGACACCGTTGCCGACCATCGCGGCCTGGTGACACACGACGTCGACGCCGTCGAGGACGTCATCCAGGTCGTCGTGGCGCAGGTCCAGCAGCGCAAATCCGCCGGGTCGCGCGCCCTCACCGTGTGCCTGGGGCAGGAAGGCATCGAGGGCCACGATCTCGTGCCCTCGCGCCTGCGCCTGGACGCCGATGTGCGTGCCGATGAATCCGGCGGCGCCGGTCAGCAGGATCTTCACGGCAGGTCGATCGGCAGGGTCATGCCGTCCACGGCGCTCGAGCAGGAGCAGTCACGATCGGGACCCAACCCGGCCACGACGGACGCGAGCGCGGACTTGAGCGTCTCGGTGTGGGAACTGAAGACCTCGAACACCGACTCCATCGTCACCGCGCTGGCCTCGTCGACGCCCGCATCGTGGTCGGTCACCAGGGCGACGCTCGCGTAGCAGAGCGCGAGCTCGCGGGCGAGAACAGCTTCGGGGTGACCGGTCATGTTGACCACGGCCCACCCCTGCTCGGCGTACCACCTGGACTCTGCCCGGGTCGAGAACCGCGGTCCCTCGATCACGACCATGGCACCCCCGTCGACCGGATCGTGGCCATCCAGACCATCGAGCAGGTGCCTGCGAAGACGCGCGCAGTAGGGGTCGGCGAAGGCAACATGACACGCCCCGGAGTCGTAGTAGGTCTGGTGGCGCGCCGTCGTCCGGTCGACGAGCTGGTCCGGGACCACGAACGTTCCGGGGCCGTGCTCGCGCTGCAGGCCACCGACGGCGCACGGTGCCAGCACCTGACGAACTCCGAGGCTGCGCAGCGCCCACATGTTGGCGCGGTAGGGGACGCGATGCGCCGGGAAGTCGTGGTGCGCCCCGTGCCGCGGCAGGAAGGCCACCGGCCGGCCCTCAACCGTTCCGATCGCGATCGGTGCCGACGGCGCCCCGTACGGGGTGTCGACCTCGACGGTGTGTGGATCCTCGAGAAACGTGTAGAAGCCAGATCCGCCGACCACGGCGACGTCGGGGCGTGCTGACTCAGTCATGACCCGAGCATGTCATCTACGGGATGCCCGGGCACTCCGGTCCCGATACGGTCGGCCCATGTCTCTCGTCCTGCTGGAGTCCGACGGTCACGTCCGGACCGTCCGACTGAACGCCCCCGAGCGCCGCAACGCGCTGGACTGGCCGTTGCTGGACGAGTTCGCCGCCGCCGTTCGCTCAGTTGCTGACGACGCCGAAGCGCGGGCACTCGTCGTGGCTGGCAACGGCTCGGCGTTCTGCGCCGGCGCCAACCTGGAGAACCTGTTCGGCGATCTGGACCGGCCGGTCGAGGAGATGCGCGATCACCTCATGATGGTCTACGCCTCATTCCTCGGCTTGCTCGAACTGACCATCCCCACGATCGCCGCGGTGCAGGGCCCTGCGGTCGGCGCAGGCCTCAACATCGCGCTGGCCTGCGACGTCATCGTCGCGGGACCCAAGGCAGGATTCGGTCCGACCTTCGCGGAGATCGGGTTGCACCCCGGTGGCGGTTGCACATGGATGCTGACGCAGCGGATCGGCGCCGGCAACGCGACTGCAGCCCTGTTGGCAGGCCAGGTGATCCGTGCCGAGGAGGCCTACCGACTCGGGCTGGCCAATGTGCTCGCCGACGACCCCGTCGTCGCGGCGCTCGAGCTTGCCGCGACCTACGCCGCCCGCGATCCCCGCCTCAACGCAGACATCCTGCGCTCCGTCCAGATCGCGTCGTCAGCAGACTTCGACGCCTCGCTGGACTTCGAGTCGATGGCGCAGGCCGAGTCGTTCGGCCGGGAGCAGTTCCGTCACTACATGGCGCGCTTCCTCGCCGAGCACTGACGTCGCTCATGCCACGTCGTGCGCGTCGGCGACAGCCCGCGCCTCCTCGCGCAGCGCCTCGACCACCAGCCGTACCGAAGGCCGCTCGAACCGGTCCGGTCGCAGCAGCGCGGCGATCTCGCGCCTCGCCCGGATGCCCACCAAGGGCCGGGTGACCAGTCCGTTGCTGTGCTCGCGGGTCGTGAAGCGCGGCAGGATCGCGATGCCATGGCCGGCAGCGACGAGCGCCTCGACGATTCCGTTGTCCGCGATCCTCTGCGCGACACGAACCGGCTCCCCGGTGGCCGCGACCACCCGACTCAGCACCCGGTCGAACGGGTAGTCGTGCGGAACCCCGATCCAGGTCTCCCCCACGACGTCCTTGGGTGACAGGCTCGACCTGCGAGCCAACGGGTGACCTTCCGGTAGCGCGACGTCGAGCGGCTCACTCATCAACGGCACCACCTGCAGTCCACGTTCGTGCCAGGTGGCGGCCGTGGTCGGGGAGTCCGCCAAGACGATGTCATGATCCGGGGTGAGGTTCGCGAAGTCAGTCGTGACTCCGTCCTCGTCGCTGCAGATCAGCTCGACCTCCGGAACGTCGGCGAGGCGGGTCAGGACTCCGGACAACAGCATCTCGCCGCCGGTCGGGAACGTCACGAGCGTGACCTGGCCAGCGGGCCGGTGCATGAACTCGCGCCACTGGCCCTCGGCACGCTCGATCGCAACGGCGATCTCGGTGGCGGTCTGGACCAGCGCTCGTCCTGCGACGGTGAGTGCCACACCCCGCCCAGCCGGCTCCACCAACGTGTATCCGGCCTCCCTCTCCAGCACTTTCAACTGCTGGGAGACGGCCGAAGGTGTGACCTTCATCGCGTCCGCGACGGCGCCCACCGTGCCCCGTTCCGCCAATTCCCTCAGGAGAGTGAGTCGATAGACGTCCATGTAGCGATGCTACACGTTGGATGTAGTTCTATTCGATTGTCCTTGACGTTTGAGAGGGTCACACTGGAGATACGAATTCACCTCAGCCTTGAAGGAGGCCACCATGATCGCCCTCGGAATTGCCACTGCAGCCATCACCGTGATCGGGGTCGGCCGCTCCATCCACACCGTTGCCACCGACGGATTCGGACGCGTCCCGACTCGGGTCTTCTGACCCACGGTCACCCTTGAGCACAGCCCCCGCGAGCATTTCCGCGGGGGCTGTGCTCGTCTCCCGGGAACCCAGTTGGTCTGAATTCACCATCAAAAGGTTCTTCGAAGGTGTGACGTCCCCGACAGCGGGACATCGGCTCACGGACTTGTGTAGACGCCCCTCTCGGGCGGATACTTAAGTTACTACTCAGTAGCAGCCTGCCCACCGCAGCGCATACCCCCCAAAGGAATGCTGGCATGAGCCATTACAAGAGCAACCTCCGCGACGTCGAGTTCAACCTGTTTGAGCTCTTCAACCGGCAAGACATCCTCGGCACGGCGCCCTTCGAAGAAGTTGACGCCGACACCGCGAAGAGCATCCTGTCGGAGATCGATCGCATCTCCCGCGACGAGCTCGCCACCTCGTTCGACGATGCTGATCGCAACCCGCCGGTCTACGACCCGGCCGAGAAGACCGTGACGATGAACCCGGCCTTCGCCAAGTCGTACAAGAGCTGGATGGACGCCGAGTGGTGGCGCCTGCAGATCCCCGAGGAGCTCGGCGGCCAGGTGGCCCCCGCGTCCCTGATCTGGAGCAGCGCCGAGTTCGTACTCGGCGCCAACCCGCCGATCTGGATGTACGCCTGCGGGCCCGCGTTCGCGCGCATCGTGTTTGAGAACGGCATCGAGCGGGACAAGAAGATCGCCCAGTACATGGTCGACCGCGGTTGGGGCGCGACGATGGTGCTGACCGAGCCCGATGCGGGCTCCGACGTCGGCGCTGGCCGCACCAAGGCGTTCCCCAACGAGGACGGTTCGTGGAACATCGAGGGCGTCAAGCGCTTCATCACCTCGGCTGAGCACGACCTGTCCGAGAACATCATGCACCTGGTGCTGGCTCGACCGGTCGGCATCGAGGGCGTCGGCGGACCGGGCACCAAGGGTCTCAGCCTCTTCCTCGTGCCCAAGCACCACTTCGATCACGAGACCGGCGAGCTGACTGGCGAACGCAACGGCGCCTACGTCACGAACGTCGAGAAGAAGATGGGCATCAAGGTCTCCACGACCTGTGAAGTCACTTTCGGTGATGGCGCCCCGGCCCAGGGCTGGCTGCTCGGCGAGGTGCACGACGGCATCAACCAGATGTTCCGTGTCATCGAGAACGCCCGCATGTTCGTCGGCCTCAAGGCCGCCGCGACCCTGTCGACCGGCTACCTCAACGCGCTCGAGTTCGCCAAGGAGCGCGTGCAGGGTGCCGACCTGACCCAGGCGTCGGACAAGACCGCTCCCCGCGTCACGATCACGCACCACCCGGACGTTCGCCGTTCGCTGCTGACCCAGAAGGCCTTCGCCGAGGGACTCCGCTCGCTCGCGATCTACACCACGACGTGGCAGGACGACGTCATGGTCAAGGAGGCTGCCGGCGAGGACGCTTCGCTGTCCGAGGCGATCAACGACCTGCTGCTGCCGCTCGTCAAGGGCTATGGGTCGGAGCGTTCGTGGGTCCTGCTCGGCACCGAGTCACTGCAGACCTTTGGCGGATCGGGCTTCCTGCAGGACTACCCGATCGAGCAGTACGTCCGTGACGCCAAGATCGACACCCTCTACGAGGGCACGACCGCCATCCAGGGCCAGGACTTGTTCTTCCGCAAGATCGTGAAGAACAAGGGCGCTGCGCTGGGCTACGTGGCCGGCGAGGTGCAGGCCTTCGCCGAGAGCGATGCGGGCAACGGTCGACTCAAGGTCGAGCGCGATCTGCTCGGCAAGGGTCTCGAGGACGCCCAGGCGATCCTCGGTGCGACCTTCCAGGACCTGATGTCCTCGAACCCCGCCGACGAGAAGGGCGACCTCAAGAACATCTACAAGGTCGGCCTCAACACGACCCGCCTCGTGTACGTCCTGGGTGACCTGGTCGTGGCCTGGCTGCTTCTGCGCGGTGCTGAGGTCGCGCTGCAGAAGCTCAGCGGCGAGGTGTCCGCTGCCGACAAGAGCTTCTACGAAGGCAAGGTTGCCGCGGCGCAGTTCTTCGCGCGCAACGTCCTGCCGAAGCTCGCCGGTGAGCGCGCGATCGCCGAGAACATCGACGACTCGATCATGGAGCTCGACGAGTCGGCGTTCTGACCCATTGCGACCACGACGGCCCCCATCCCGCCCGGGTGGGGGCCGTTGCGCTTGCCGGGCTGACCTGACCCGCAGCCAGAACACGCAGAAGGCCCGGCACCCCAAGGGCGCCGGGCCAGTCCTGCTGTTGATGCGTGATCAGCGCAGGAATGCGTGCTCCTTGACGATCGGGAGCTTCTCCCACATGGCGCCCAGACCCAGCGTGCGGCCCGCGCTGGTCAGCGCAAGCACGACGAGGATCAGCGCGTAGATCAGGTGGTCGTCCATGAAGAGATTGTTCGCCGGCGGCAGGACCGCGGTCCACATGAGGATCAGCAGCAACGAACCTGCGGCGACTGCAGCACGAGTGGCCACGCCGGCGGTCAGCGCCACGCCGATTCCGAGCAGCCCGAGCATGAAGAGCCAGTCGGCCCATGCGTGCCCCGCGAAGCTCTGGTACATGCCCGAGAACGGACCCTTGGTCGCATTGCCGAGGAATCCAGCCGTCGGGCTGCCCCCGTTGACCCATGCGCCGGCCGACGGTGTCTCGTGGCCGAGTCCGAATGCCTTGTCCAGGAAGGGCCAGAGGAAGGTCCAGCCCATCGCGAGTCGGGTCACGCCGAGCACGAGCGACAGGGGCGTCGCCTGCTCCGCGGTGACGGATGCGGTGTGTGTGTGGCCAGCGGCCAGGGTGGCGCTCATGGTGACTCCTCGTGAGTTGGTCGTTGGTCCTGAGCATTCCGCTGATCCGCGGCCGCCAGCAGGGCCAACGGACCACGAACCGTGGGCCCTAGGTCCTTTGCAGCGCGCCGGCCCGTCGTCCAGGACGTTGGTCCCGCCTGTCGATGCTCTACGGCCATGGGCCTTTGTCGACGCGCGCGCAAGACTGGTGAACGACTCGGGAAGCGGCGCATCCGCACCGGACGCCGCACGACAGCGAAGGAAAGTCACATGACCATACCCAGCGAGCACCCGCAAGCCAGTCTGGTCTCCATCGAGGATGGTGAGTGCCGTGAGCTGCTCACGACCACGACAGTCGGACATGTCGCCTTCGTCGATGACGACGGGCAGCAGCTGATCCCGGTCAACTTCGCCTATCTCGACGGTGCCGTCTACTTCCGCACCGAGCCCGGCCGAGTGCTCTCGGCGCTGGCCCGGGGGCACGACGACGTCGCCTTCGGCGTCGACCATCACGACGTCTTCCGGCACGGCTGGAACGTCACGGTCAAGGGTCCGGCCGGCGAGGTCGAGGACCGCGCCACGATCAACAAGGTGCTCGGCCACTCCAGGCTCCGTCCGTGGGCGGGTGGCACGCGACCCATGGTGATCAGGATCGGCGTCGACTCAATCGACGGGCGCCGTGTCTCCGGGACCAACCCGTGACGACCTCCGCCCGAGGCGCCAACCGCGACGACCGCGCTGCACCGACGTGCCCTCGCGAGAGCGCCGGCACAGACCGCGCCGGTACAGACACCGCCCGGTCAGCGACCTGAGGACCGCGCGACCGATCCGCGCGTCGGAACCTGCGACAGCTGCGCGGCTATGTGCTTGGCCCAGTCGTCGACCTGGTCCCAGTCGCGGTGGTCGCCGGGCAGGGCGTGGACGGCTTTCACCGCTGCCCGCTCCGCCCAGTTCAGCAGCGAGGTGTCCAGCCTGCCGCCAAACACCTGGTGCTCCACCGCAAGCCCGTCAGCGACCATGGCATCAGCCGACGGCACCTGGGCATCCGCACTGTCGACCTCGGAGATCGGACCCGTGCTGAACAACCAGAGGTCGAGCAGTGGAGCGTCCTTGACGTAGCGGAGCGCTCGCCCGGCCGCGTGCATCCAATGGCTGTAGTAGACCGCGCTGCCGAGCACGACGGCGTCAACGTCGTCGAGCGCGCGCAGGTCCCGCAGGTCAGTGCGAGTGACGCTCCAACCGTCCGAAAGCTCTGCGGCCAGGGTGACGGCGATCCGATCGGCGATCTCACACGTGCCGCCGTGGCGGCTGGCGGCGGCAACGGCCACAGTGCGACACGTCGCAACGGAACCCATCTCAGACGCCCGCGTAGTCGGACGGCACTATCGCCACCGGGCAGTTCGCTCGCCTGGCCACCCTGGTCGCGACGGGCCGGGCGAGGGCGAAGGCAACAGACCTGTTGTGGGGACGCCCGACCACCACCAGCTCGGCGCGCTCGGTCGCCTCGACGATCACGTCCTCAACCGCGTCGAAGACGAATGCCGGAATGACCCGGACGTCGGGATAGATCTCGGACCAGCCCGCCAGCACCTCGCCGATGTTTGCGCGCACGGCCTGGACGTCTTCGGTCAACGTCGCCGGTGGCGTGGCATGCAGGACATGCAGCGTGCGGCCAGCAGCATCCGCCTGCTCGAAGGCATACCGCAACGGACCCGACGCCGAGGTGTCGCCGTCGAGCGTCACCACGACGCCGCCGATCAGTGGCGAGGGATCCCCGTGCTCGGGAACCACGATCACGACACAGTCGGCATGACGTGTGACGTGCCCGGTCACGGCGGTACCGAGAGCCCGTTCGTACCACGGCAGATCATCCGACCCGATGATGAGGACCCTGGCGCCGAAGGAGCTGCGAACCAGCGTGTCGATCGCCGGCCCGGTCGACAGCTCGTAGCTGACCGGGGGTGGGGCGACCTCCTGATCGATGAAGTGCCTGGCCTCGTCGAGAATCTCCTGCCCAGCCACCCGTGCGCCATCCATCGCGTCGTACCCGGTGTAGAACTCCGCGGCCTGGACCGGGAGCGCGGACGAGTGCACGACCCGCATCGGAACACCGGCACGACGTGCCTCCTGGAGACCGAATCGCAGCGCTGCGGGCTGCTTGTCCTTGATGCCGACGACGACGGGCTTGGCGGTGGTCATGGTTCCTCCTGCGTGGTTGGTGATCCTCACGATCCACCTCGGGGCCGCGCGACAACATGGGCCGTCGCCCCCCTTGCTCGGGACCTAGGTCCCGGCAGATGAGGCGGAGCTGCGCTCCCGTGGGCGTAGTCTCGGCACGTGAGCAGCTACCTGGGGGTGGGATGACCGAACACCACGGGTCGGGGACCGGGCCCAGGCTCGAGTTCGAGGCCGTGCTTGCCCAGCTCGTGGAGCGTGCCGACCAGATGATGACGTCGCAGTCGCGGATGCGGGACCTGATCCGGGTCAACAACGACCTGACCAGCGATCTGGATCTCCCCAGCGTCCTGCGCCGTATCGTCGAGATCGGCATGGAGCTGATCCAGGCCAGATACTGCGCGATGGGCGTCATCGGTGACGAGCGGCGTCTGGAGCAGTTCATCCATCGCGGGATGGATTCGGAGGTCGTCGAGCAGATCGGTCACCTGCCTGAGGGCAAGGGACTCCTCGGTGCGCTGATCGACGATCCTCAGCCCGTACGCCTGGACCGGATCGCCTCTGATGCTCGTTCCAGCGGCTTCCCGGCGCATCACCCACCGATGGAAAATTTCCTCGGCGTGCCGATACGCGTGCGCGACGAGGTCTACGGCAACCTCTACCTGACCGACAGCCTCAACGGCGCTTTCTCCGCCGACGACGAGGAGCTGGCGCAGGCACTCGCGGCGACCGCCGGCATCGCGATCGAGAACGCCCGACTGTTCGACGACTCTGCCTACCGGGCGCGCTGGTCTACAGCGCTGGCGGATGCCGCCCGCCGGCTCATGCGCGATGACGAGGGAGACGAGCACCTCGGTGTCGTCGTCGAACAGGTTCGTGGGCTGGCCGATGCCGATCTGGTGAGCATCGGCAGGGTCTCCGGCTCGCAGATCGAGCTCGACCGCGCCGCTGGAGTCGGCGCAGCGGATCTGTCAACGATGTCGTTCTCCTTGGCGGACAGCATCGCTGCGGACGCGATCGCCTCGGGAGAACCGATCTTGGTCACGGAGTCCGGTGAGCCCCGCCGCGAGGGCTTCGATCGTCACGCACTGCTCGGCAACTCGCTGGTGATCCCCTTCTCGCAGGGCGAGGTGACAACCGGCCTGCTCACGCTCTCGCGCGTCGCCGGGCGGCCGCCGTTCACCATGCGGGACCTCGACATGGGGGTGTCCTTCGCGAGTCATGTCAGCGTGACGATCGACCGAGCCGAGTCGCGGCGCAGCCGTCGCCGCGTGGCCCTGCTCGAGGACCGCAGCCGCATCGCGCGCGACCTGCACGACCACGTCATCCAACGCCTCTTCGGCACGGGACTCAGCCTGCAGGCCGCGGCGGTCGGCGCTGATGCCGAAACAGCGGCACGAATCACGACCCAGATCGCGGAGATCGACGCCGCGATCGCCCAGATCAGGCAGAGCATCTTCGCCATGCAGCGCGATCCGGAGACCACGACCGTGAGCGTTCGCGCACGAATCCTCGAGATCGTCGACCGGGTCACCGAGCAGCTTGCTCACCGGCCACGCGTCGCCTTCCTCGGACCCGTCGACCTGATGGTCTCCGGCGACCTCACCGACGACATCACCGCAGTGGTGAGCGAAGGCCTCGCCAACGTCGTGCGGCACGCCGGGCCAGCAGATGTCGAGGTGACGATCTCAGCCGTTTCGGGGGAGATCACGATCGAGATCACCGACAACGGGATCGGTCCCGGAGACTCTCCACGGCTCAGCGGTCTGGGCAATCTCCGCGGCCGGGCCGAGGAGCGTGGCGGTGACTTCGCCATTCGCGCCGTGGCCGATGGGGGCACCAGACTGACCTGGAGCGTGCCGACCTGAGTCAGCGGTCGTCGAGAAGGCGGCTCGCCAGCACCGCGGCCTGGGTCCGGCGCTCGAGCCCCAATTTGGACAGCACGTTGGACATGTAGTTCTTGACTGTCTTCTCGGCGAGGAACAGCCGCTCGCCGATCTGTCGGTTGGTCAGGCCCTCGGCCACCAGCTCCAGGATGCGCCGCTCCTGGGCGGTGAGGTCCTTCAGCTCGTCCGGCTCGCCGGGCGCCCCGGCGCGCAATCGCTCCATGACTTTGGCGGTGACGCTCGGATCGAGCAGCGATCCACCCGAAGCGACGTGGCGCACTGCGGCGATGAGGTCCTGACCCGTGACCTGCTTCAGGACATAGCCGGCGGCGCCAGCCATGATGGCGGCGAAGAGCGCCTCGTCGTCGTCGTACGACGTCAGGATGATGGCTTTGGTCTCCGGGTGCGAGGACCGCACCTGTCGGCACACTTCGATGCCGCTGCCGTCGGGGAGGCGGGCGTCGAGCACCGCGACGTCAGGCTTCAGCGCTGGGATCCGTGCCAGCGCGGTCTCCGCATTGCCGGCCTCGCCCACGACCTCGATGTCGCCACCGCTCTCCAACAACTGCCGCAATCCGGTGCGTACGACCTCGTGGTCATCCAGCAGGAAGACACGGATCGTCATCTCAAGCTCCTCGTCATGGCCATCAGCCCAGTATTCAGACGCCGGTCGAACGTGTCGAGGGCCGAAAGTCCCGCAGAGTGCAGCCGGTCTGCCGCGAGGTCCCGGTCCTGACCGCGCGTCTGGCGCTGCCCCCAGGCGACCCGTGTGCGAAAGTTGCCCCGTGAGACCGACGAACCCGCTCTGGTACCTCGCGGCCTTCGTCGTCGCGCTGGGCAGCGTCATGATCGGTACGGTCGTCGCAGCAAGCGCATGGGAGCCGGTGCGGAACGCGACGGTGCTGCCCACCACCGCCCGTGCTGACGCCGCAGGCCAGAGCGTTGCCGTGTTCACGGACATCCTGCAGCCGGAGCGCGCAGTCACGTGTCGCGCAACGACCCCCACCAAGAAGCGACGCGCTATTCCCGCTGCCGCTCTGGAGATCACCGTCGACGACGACGGCAACCAGTGGCACCTGATCGGGCTGCTCAACAAAGGATCCAACGGCCTGAAGATCAGCTGCGAACCACGCGACGATCGGGCTGACAACGCGTCGTACGGCTACGCGTTGATCTCCGGCTTCGACTCCCGCGCCAACACCGGCAACGGAATCGGCGCGATCGGGGTCGGTGCCGGTGCACTCTTCGCCGGGTACGTCTTCTACATCCGCCGCAAATATCGCAAGGAGCGAGCCCATGAGTCTGCTTGAGACCTACGTTCGAGGGTGGCACGAGTCGGTTGACTCGATCCTTGCCCTGGCCGCCGAGCTCGACGATGCGGACTGGGCGCAGCCGACGGACTGTCCCACGTGGACGGTCAAGGACGTGCTGGCGCACGTAGCCCATCTCGAGACCGAGCTCAGCCGCAGCGAAGCCGGCTCCCACGAACCGACCGGAGCCCGCGAGATCGTGTCGTCCTACACCGCCATCGGCGTCGAGGAGCGCGCGGATCACACCCCGGCGCAGCTCGTGGCAGAGCTTGCCGCGGCGGTTGAGCTGCGGCTCGATCAGCTGGCCGACCTCCCCAGCGACCCGTCGGCCCTGGCGCCCGGCACTCCCGGGGGCGTCGCTTGGAGCTGGGACACGCTGCTGCGCAATCGCACGATCGACATGTGGGTGCACGAGCAGGACATCCGCCGGGCAACCGGCCGCCCCGGGGGGCTGGACTCCACGGGCGCGCAGGTCGTCGTGATGGCATTTTCGTTCGCCATGCCGATGATCCTTGGCAAGCGGGTCAAGCCGCCGGCGGGGTCGACGGTCCAGTGGCAGGTGACTGGCGAAACGCCACTCGAGCTCGTCGTGCGGATCGGCGAGGACGGCCGCGCCTCCCAGGTCGAGCATCTCGAGCAGCCTTCGACCACCCTGTCGATGTCGACCGAGACGTTCACCGTCCTGACCGCCGGACGTCGCACGCCGGACCAGGTCGAGGTCGAGGTCACCGGAGATCAGGAGCTCGGCCGATCGGTCCTTGCAGCCATGGCTGTCACACCCTGAAGGTGGACCGCCTAGGCTGTGTCGCATGACGTGGCACACCGAAGACATCCCCGACCTGACCGGCAAACGAGCGGTCATCACGGGAGTGACCGGTGGTCTGGGTCTGCACACAGCGATCGGCTTGGCGCAGCACGGCGCGAGCCTGGTCGTGACGGCGCGGGATGCGGGTCGCGCCCAGCAGGCGGTCGACCGCATCGCGACAGAGGCCCCCGGAGCTGAGGTCGACGTCGTCTCGCTCGATCTGGCCGATCTCGCAGACGTCAGTCGGGCAGCCAAGGAGGTCGCCCAGGGCTACGATCGCATCGACATCCTGGTCAACAATGCCGGCATCATGGTCCCGCCCAAGCTCACCAAGACGGCCGACGGCTTCGAGCTGCAGATGGGCACCAACCACCTGGGGCACTTTGCGTGGACCGCCGGCCTGTGGCCGCTCCTGGTCGCCAGTGAGAGCCGAGTCGTCACGGTGTCCTCGCTCGCGCACTCGGCGGTCGGCAGCATCGATCTGGACGCGCTGACCCCTGCGGGATCGGGCCGGAGCTACAAGCGCTGGCAGACGTACGGCGAGTCCAAGCTCGCCAACCTCATGTTCGCCCTCGAGCTCGACCGGCGGGCGAAGGCCGCCGGGCTGGGAGTTGTGAGCGTCCCGGCCCACCCCGGCTACGCCTCGACCAACCTGACCAAGACCGGTCCGACCGTCCACGGCCTGTCGCTCCCCGGGATCGGGATGCACCAGATCACCAAGATCATCGGCCAACCCGCATCGCACGGGGCCTGGCCGCTGCTGATGGCCGCGACCGATCCATCGCTGACCGGCGGCGAGTACGTCGGTCCGGCCGGGTTCCGCGGCTTGCGCGGCCGGCCCAGGCTCGTCGGGATGACCCGGGTCGCGCGCGACGAAGAGCTAGCCGATCAGCTCTGGGCGGCCTCGGAGTCGGCCACCGGGGTTCGCTTCGACGTCTGAGGATCAGCCGAGCGTCCGGGTGCGGCCGTATGCCTCGGGCTCCTCGGCCATGATCTTCGCCCGGGTCCGGACCCGGTAGCGCCAGATCTGGGTCAGTCCGAGCGCCCACAGGACGTACTGGAACGACATCGCCCAGGTGAACGCAGACGGCGAGTAGGCCGTGGACGACCCGGGTGTGCGCCAGTCCAGGATCAGCCCGATGGCGACCACGAGCACGAGGCTCGCGACGAAGCCGGCCTGATTGACGATCGCGGTTGCGCTGCCGAGCCGGTCCGCAGGATTGGAGGTGCGCGCCAGGTCGAAGCCGATCATCGAGGCGGGCCCGCCGATGCCCATGACGATGACCAGGACGACGAGCAGCAGCAGCGGCGCCGGACCGCGCCACATCAGCACGACCGTCCACACCACCACGATCGCCGAGATGATCCCGAGCACGATCGTCGAGCGGTGCCAGGGGTGGCGCGTGATCGCCCAGCCGAGCACAGGTCCGGCCGACATCACCGCCACGACCATCAGGGTCAGCAGCAACCCGGCGACGTGGTCGGAGCGACCCTCCCCACGGACGAAGAATGGATAGCCCCACAACAGGCCGAAGGTCGTCGCGCTGAACTGGGTCGAGAAGTGCATCCAGAAACCCAGCCGTGTGCCGGGCTGCGCCCAGGAGGCGCCGAGACTGCGTCGCACCGCAGTCAGGGACAAGGCTGCGCCCCGGACAGATCTGGCGGCCGGTGCGTCACGCACGAAGATGACCAGGGCTACGGTCAGGATCACGCCGAACGAGGCGGCGATCAGGTACGACCTGGTCCACCCGAGCTCACGCAGTGCCACCGTCATCGGGACCGCCGCGATGATCGCACCCAGCTGCCCGGTGACCCCAGTCAGCTGGGTGATCAGCGGCACCCGTCGGGGAGCGAACCAGGTGTTGACCAGTCGAAGCACGCAGATGAAGGTCATGGCGTCGCCGATACCGACGAAGACGCGAGCCAGCAGCGCCAGGGCATATGTGTCGGCGAACGCGAAGCCCACCTGGGCCAGGGTCAGCGTGATCGCGCCGGTCAGCAGCACCCGGCGCGGTCCGAAGCGGTCGACCAGCAGCCCGACCGGGATCTGCATCCCGGCGTAGACCAGCAGCTGCAGCATGGTGAAGGTCGCCAGCTGGGCGGCGGAGATGTCAAAGCGTTCGGTCGCGGCGAGCCCGGCGACCGCCAGCGAGGATCGGTGGAACACCGCCAGGAGATAGACCAGGAGGGCGACGACCCACACGGCGTACGCGCCGGGGTGGCGCGTCTCGACGGGGTGGCTCACCGAATCAGTTTAGGGTCCGTCGCGGCGCCGCACGAGCACTGCTGTGCCACCGTGGACGGCATGCCCGAATCCTCGCTGACCCTGGTCGACTGGCGCCGCCGCGTCTACGACAGCTATGCCGACGTCCGCTCCTCTACCGACCCGGCGTCAGCCCATTCGCGGTGGAGGGCCGTCCGCGACGAGATGTTTCAGACCCATCCGCAGAGTCCGCTGGCCGACGGCGACCCGCTGCGCGAGACCGGGCTGTCCTACTGGCCGTACGACCCCACCCTCCGGTTCGACACTCCGCTGCTGGCCGCCCAGCCGGCTGAGGACCGCCTGGTCGAAGCCGGCGGAGACGGGACCATCAGGATGCGGCTGATCGGCCGGGTCGAGCTGCCTGCCCCCATCGGCGGCAGCCTCGATGTGTGGTGGCTGCACCAGTACGGCGGCGGCATCTTCGTCCCGCTGCGGGACGGGACATCCGGCGAGCAGAGCTACGGCGGCGGCCGCTACCTGCTGGACACGGCCAAGGGATCGTGGCTGGGCGGTGGGGACGACTTCGTCACGCTCGACCTGAACTACGCCTATCACCCGTCGTGCCGCTACAACGCCGCTTGGCAGTGTCCGCTCGCTCCGACCGGCAACACCGTCACCGCTCGGATCGAGGCGGGCGAACGGCTCTGACGGGGTATCAGTAGGTCAGCGCAAGCGCAGGATCGCGCAGGATGGCCGCGACGTCCGCGAGGAAACGGGAACCCTGCTCGCCGTCCACCACCCGGTGGTCAAAGCTCAGCGCAAGAGTCGTGACCCACCGCGCGACGATCTGGTCGTCGTCACCGACCCACGGTCGACGGCCAATCGCTCCGACGGCGAGGATGCCGGCCTCGCCCGGGTTGAGGATCGGTGTGCCGGCGTCGATGCCGAAGACACCGATGTTGGTGATCGTGAACGAGCCCCCACTCATCTGCGCCGGCTGGGTCCTGCCATCACGCGCTGTGCCGATCAGATCGGCAAATGCCTCCGCGAGCTCCGGCAGCCCCATGCTGTCGGCGCCCACGATGTTGGGCACCACCAGGCCGCGTGGCGTCGCGGCCGCGATGCCGAGGTTGACCGAGCCCTTGAGCACGATCTCCTGGGCCGCGTCATCCCACGTCGAGTTGAGCTCGGGCGTGCGGCGCATCGCCAGACACACCGCACGCGCCACGATCAACAGCGGCGAGATCCGCATGCCGGCGAAGCGGGGATCGGCCTTGAGCTGGGTGACCAGGTCCATCGTGCGGGTCACGTCAAGCGTGACCCACTCGGTCACATGAGGAGCCGTGAACGCCGAGGACACCATCGCCTCGGCCGTCATCTTGCGCACGCCCTTGATCGGCACGCGAACGTCGTCGTGGGACGCGGGACGCGGCGCGGCAAGCGCAGGTGAGGAGTCCGATCCGTTCTGGGCTGCTCCGTTCTGGTCACGGCGGCCGGCGAAAGCCTCGACATCGGCCCGGGTGATGATCTCGCCGACAGCCGGAACGGCATCGAGCGAGACACCGAGATCCTTGGCCAGCTTGCGTACCGGCGGCTTCGCGAGTGCGCGCATCGAGCGCTGTGGGACCCGCTCACTGTCGACCGACGCCACGGCACCCTTGCGGGCCCGACGCTTCGTCGAAGTCGTGCGAGGCCCGTAGCCCACGAGCACCGACTGACGCTCCTCGGCCGGCGCGGCGGTCGCCGCCGGCTCGGGCTCCGGCACGAGGTCGACGGCGGACGCGAAGTCGCCGGCGGTCCTCGCCTGGGGCAGTCCCGCTGCGGGGGGCGCCGACTCAGCCGAGGCGGGCGCCGACTCGTCGGCCGTCGTGATCCGGATGATCGGGGTGCCGACGTCGACGGTCTCTCCCTCGGCGACGAGCAGCGCCTCGATCGTGCCCTCGTAGGGGCTGGGAAGCTCCACGATCGACTTCGCGGTCTCGATGTCGACGAGCACGTCGTTGACCTTGATGACGTCGCCGACGGCGACCTTCCAGGTGACGATCTCGGCCTCGGTCAGGCCTTCGCCGACGTCGGGCAGCTTGAACTCACTCATGACGACTCCTAGTAGGCAAGCGAACGGTCGACCGCTTCAAGCACACGGTCCAGACCCGGCAGGAACTCTTCTTCCGCGCGGCTCGGCGGATAGGGCAGGTCATAGCCTGTGACCCGCAGGACGGGCGCCTCGAGCGCATAGAAGCACTTCTCGGTGATCCGCGCCGAGATCTCCGCGCCCAGTCCCAGTGTCTGCGCGGCCTCGTGCACCACGATCGCGTGCCCGGTGCGACGCACGGACTCGAACACCGGATCAAGGTCCAGCGGCGACAGGGTGCGGAGGTCGATGACCTCGATGCTGTTGCCCTCCTCGGCTGCTGCGTCGGCTGACTCCAGGCAGGTCTTGACCATCGGGCCGTATGCGATCAGGGTCGCATCGGTGCCCTCACGGAGCACCCGCGACGTGTGCAGCGGGATCGGGTCCGACGTGAGGTCGACCTCACCCTGGTCCCAGTAGCGGCGCTTGGGTTCCATGAACACGATCGGGTCGTCGCTGGCGATGGCCTGCTGGATCATCCAGTAGGCGTCGTTGGCGTTGGAGCACGACACGACCTTGAGACCTGCGGTCAGGGCGAACTGCGCCTCGGGGCTCTCGGAATGGTGCTCGACCGCGCCGATTCCACCCCCGAACGGGATGCGGATCACGATCGGCATCTTGACCTTGCCGCTGCTGCGGAAGTGCAGCTTGGCGACCTGGCTGACGATCTGGTCGTACGCGGGGTAGACGAAGCCGTCGAACTGGATCTCCAGCACGGGCCGGTAGCCACGGAACGTGAGACCGATCGCCGTGCCCAGAATGCCGCTCTCGGACAGCGGGGCGTCGATCACCCGGCTCTCACCGAAATCCTTCTGCAGACCGTCGGTGATGCGGAAGACGCCCCCAAGCTTGCCGACGTCCTCTCCCATGATCATGACCTTGTCATCGGCCTCCATCGCGGCGCGCAGTCCGGCGTTGAGGCCCTTGCCGAGCGGCATTTTCACCGTGCTGGTCTCCGGTTTCGATTGCTGGCGCTCGCTCATGACGCGCTCCCCTCAGGCTCGAGACTGTCGCGGAAGGCGAGGTACTCGGCCTTCTGCTCGGCCAGCTCGGGCGTCCCCTCGACGAAGACCTTGTCGAACAGTGCTGCCAGGTCCGGCTCGGGCAGGGCTTTGCAGGTCTCGCGCAGATGCCGACCCAGCTCCTCCGCCTCGGCGTCGAGGTCGTCGAAGAACTCCTGGGGAGTGCCCTGCACGAGGAGATAGCGCTTGACCCGTTCAATCGGATCCTTGAGCTTCCAGGTCTCGACCTCGGCGCTGTCGCGGTACCGGGTCGGATCGTCCGATGTAGTGTGCGCACCCATCCGATAGGTGTAGGCCTCGATCAGCATGGGCCCCTGGCCATCACGGGCACGCTGCATCGCGGCGGTCGTGACCGCGTGGCAGGCCAGGACGTCGTTGCCGTCGACCCGGATGCCGCGGAAACCGAAGCCACCGGCGCGCTGGGCGATCGGACCACGGGTCTGCCGGTCAGTCGAGGCCGAGATGGCGTACTGGTTGTTCTGGCAGAAGAAGACCACCGGCGCGTTGAAGACCGCGGCCCAGTCGAAGGCCTCGTTGACGCTGCCCTGGCTCGTGGCGCCATCACCGAAGTACGCGATCACCGCGGCATCGCGGTCCGGGTCGTTGGTGCCGACCGCGCCGTCGAGGGTCAGACCCATCGCATACCCAGTCGCGTGCAGCGTCTGGGCGCCGATCACGATGCTGTAGAGCGCGAAGCCGTGCTCCGCCGGATCCCACCCGCCCAGCTCGACACCTCGGAACAGTCCGAGCAGCAGGGCCGGGTCGACGCCACGGCACAGGGCGACGCCGTGCTCGCGATAGGTCGGGAACGCGAAGTCCTGGGTCCGCAAGGCGCGACCCGAGCCGATCTGGGCGGCCTCCTGGCCCTGAGCCGGCGCCCAGAGGCCGAGCTCGCCGTGCCGCTGCAGGGCATGCGCCTCGAAGTCGATGCGGCGGCTGAGGACCAGGTCGCGGAACAGCTCGCGGATGCTGTCGTCATCGCCGTCGTAGGAGAACTCGTCGTGGCTGACGCGCTGACCCTCGGGGGTGAGGAGCTGTACGAGCGGAAAGGCTCCAGCGGGATCGTCGGCGACGTACGTATCGGGCATGGACACACTCATGCAACTACCTCAATCAATCGGTGAGCGGGATTGCCGCTTCGATGTCGAAGATGTGAGCCACCGGCGTCACAAGGGTGGCGGACGTTGGGGACTCACACGGACGTGACTGGCATCACATCTGAGACCACCGTATCCCGCTCGGGTCGCCGGGTCCAAACGCCGCCCCGGTCAGTGCGCGGCGCGCCAGGCCGCGGCCCGCGAGACCAGCAGGGCATTGACCTCCGGGGCCCCGATGCTGATCCGCACGCCGTCGCCGGCGAACGGGCGAACCGACACCGGATCTGCCGCTGCGGCGAAATCCATCGCGTCCTCGCCGAGCGGGAGCCAGACGAAGTTGGCCTCCGTCTCCGGCACCTGCCAACCCTGCCCCCGCAGTGCCGCGACCATCGCGATGCGCTCCTGCACGATCTCCTCGACCCGCTCGTCGAGGGCCTCCTGCGCATCGAGCGACGCCACCGCAGCGGCCTGGGAAAGATCGGTGACCGCGAAGGGTGGCGTGGCTTTGCGGATCGACTCCGCGACCGCGGGCCGGGCGATGGCGTAGCCGACCCGCAGACCCGCCAGGCCATATGCCTTGGAGAACGTGCGGAGGACCACGACGTTGCCGCGAGCAGCGAGCGCGGCGAGGCCATCGGCGGCTGACGGATCCCGCACGAACTCGACGTAGGCCTCGTCGATCACGACCAGCACGTCGTCCGGAACCGTGTCGAGGAACCGATGAAGCTCGTCGGCCGCCACCACCGGACCGGTCGGATTGTTGGGAGTGCACACGAGCACGACCCGCGTCCGATCCGTCACGGCCGCCGCCATGGCGTCGAGATCGTGTGTCGAATCCGCCCGGAGCGGCACACGGACGGTGGTCGCGCCGGTCAGGTCTGCCGCGATCGGGTACGCCTCGAACGAGCGCCAGGCGTAGACGATCTCGTCACCGGCCTCGAGGTGTGCAGTGAGCAGCGCGAACAGCACGGCAACCGAGCCGGTCCCGGCGGCGAAGTGGTCCGGCGACAGGCCGTGCCGTGCCGACAACGCTTCGTACAGGGCCGTCATGCCAGCATCGGGGTACCGGTTCATCCGGCCCAATTCGACCGCTGCGCGCTCCATGACTCCGGGCAGTGGTGCGAACGGGTTCTCGTTGCTGGAGAGCTTGTGGTCCTCGCTCGTCGCGGCCTTTCCCGGACGGTAGACCGGGATGTCGTCAAGGGCTCGTCGGGCGCGGGGGCTGCTCATGCGCCGAGCGTATCCGCCATGATCGACTCGTGACCGTCCGCAATCCCCGACTCGGCTATGCGCTGGTCGTGGTGGCGGCCGTCCTGTTCGGGGTCAACGGCGGCGTCTCTCGCGTCGCGATGGGCTCCAACCTCAGCCCCGAGTCATTCACGACCCTGCGCATCACCGGCGCAACGATCGTGTTCGTCGCGTACGCCGCGTGCTTCCGCCGATCAGCGCTGCGGCGCCCCCGGGGCAGTGCGCTGATCCTGGTCATCGGACTCGGCTTGGTCGGGGTCACTTCACTGCAGCTGACCTACAACGTCGCGATTGACCGCCTGCCCCTCGGGATCGCGCTGCTGCTGGAGTTCCTCGCGCCGGTCCTGGTCGTGCTCTGGGTGCGATTCGTCCGCAAGGAGCCCGTGCGCGGACGGATGTGGGTCGCGGTCGGGCTCGCCGTCGTGGGGCTCGCGGTCGTCGGTCGGGTGTGGAACGGCCTGACCTTCGATGGCCTCGGCGTCGTCATGGGGCTGCTCGCTGCGGTCAGCTTCGCCTCGTACTTCCTGCTCGGCGAGCACAACGTCGGCATCGACGACCCGCTGCGGGTGCTGCTGTGGGCCTTCGTGGTCGCCACCGTCGCGATGAACCTGATCGAGCCGGTCTGGGCGACGCCTGAGCTGCAGGGCCGGACGTCCCTGCTCGAACGGCTCGACCAGTACACCGCCAATCCATGGCTCGTCGTCGCGATCGTCGTGGTCCCGGGGACGGTGGTGCCGTTCTTCCTCGAGATGGTGGCCCTGCGCCACCTGCCGGCGACGATCGTGACCGTCGTGGCGATGCTGGAGCCGGTCATCGCGAACGTCATCGGCTGGGCCTGGTTCCGCGAGTCGCTGACCCCGGTCCAGATCGGCGGCGCGGTCGCGGTGCTCGTGGGGATCGTGCTGGCTCAGACGTCCCGCGAGGTCGAACGGATCCTCCCACCGCCCTAGCGGCGGCGGAAGCACCATCAGTGCAACAATCGGCGACATGCCCAAGCTCCTGACTGCATGGATCCTCAGCGGGCTCGCGCTCGCTGCCACTGCTGGCCTGCTCGGCGATCACATGAACATCGGGGTCGCCAGCGACTCGACCGGCGAGCGCGTTGCCGCGATCGCCGCGGTCGCCGGTGTGTTCACTGCCATCAATGCGTTCGTCGCGCCGGTGCTCAAGGCCTTCTCGCTGCCGTTCATCATCGTGACACTCGGTCTCGCTCTCTTGGTGATCAACGCCCTGCTCCTGCTGCTCACCGAGTGGGTCACGGGCAAGTTCGGCGTCGTCTTCGAGGTCGACGGCTTCTGGTGGGCCATGCTCGGCTCCGTCGTCATCTCGATCGTCAACACGGTGCTCAGCGGCTTCACCGGCAAGAGCGCCCGCCCCCTACGGTGACGTACCGGATCGCCGTGGTCTGCCTCGGCAACATCTGTCGATCACCGATGGCGCACGTCGTGCTGGAGGACCGGCTGGAGCGGGCCGGACTCGCCGATCGCGTCGAGGTGGCCTCGGCCGGCACCGGCGGCTGGCACGTCGGGCAGCCGATGGACCGGCGTGCCGCCGCGGCGCTGAGTGCGGCCGGTTACGACTCCAGTCGGCACCGGGCGCGCACGTTCACGACCGACTGGTACGCCGAGAACGACCTGTTGCTGGCGATGGACGCCAGCAACCATGCCGACATGACCCGGCAGTCGCCGACGGTCCAGCAGACCGAGCAGGTTCGGATGTTTCGCGAGTTCGATCCTGTGGCGACCGCGGCCGACAACGAGGTCCCGGACCCCTACTACGGCAGCGGCGACGGCTTCCGCGAGGTGCTGGCGATGATCGAGCGCACGACCGATGAGCTCGTCGCCCGGCTACCGGACCTGATGGACAACTGAACGTCCGCCCCCGCACGCGGTAACCTCGGGCCCATGGCACGCATGGCAGGAACCGCCGCCCGGGCGGAGGCACTCCTCGGCCTCGGTGTCGTCTCGACCACCCCGGTCGCCGGTGGCGACATCTGCACGGCGACCCGACTGAGGCTGACCGATGGGCGGGGGGCGATCATCAAGACCCGCCCCCAGGCTCCCGAGGGCTTCTTTCTGCGCGAGGCCGAAGGGCTCGAATGGCTTGGCGGCGCGCACGGCGCCAAGGTCCCCCGCGTGCTCGCCGTCGCCGAGGATTGCCTGATCATCGACTGGATTGAACCGTCCAAGCCGACGACAGACCTCGCAGAACGCTTCGGTCGTGCGCTCGCCGCGACACATCAGGCCGGGGCGGACGGCTTCGGTGCCCCGCAGAACGGATTCATCGGTCTCGCCCCGCTGCCCAACCGACCCTCGCCGACCTGGCCGGAGTTCTTCGCCTCACGGCGGGTCATGCCCTACGTCCGCGCTGCGGTCGATCGGGAGGCCCTCACGGCGGACGAGGCGGCCACGATCGAGACGGCGATGCGCCGCATCCATGAGCTGGCCGGACCAGCGGAGCCACCAGCCCGTGTCCACGGCGATCTGTGGTCGGGCAATCTCGTCTGGGGCTCCGACGGCGACGTGTGGCTGATCGATCCCGCCGCTCACGGCGGTCACCGGGAGACCGACCTGGCGATGCTGTCCCTGTTCGGCGCCCCCCATCTGCAACGCATCCTCGACGCCTACGCCGAAGCGTCTCCGCTGGCCGACGGGTGGCAGGAACGACAGGCCCTGCACCAGCTGCACCCACTGCTGGTGCACGCCATGCTGTTCGGCGGCACCTACGGCGCCCGCGCCGGGGCGGCGGCGCAGTCGCTCGTCGACGGCCCAGCCCGGGCCTGAATCGACCGTGTCCGGCGACGATTCAGCAATCCCTCAGGCGCGGCAGGCAGACTGAACCCATGCGCATCCTTGTCGTCGATGATGACCGCGCCGTGCGCGACTCGCTGCGCCGGTCCTTGGAGTTCAACGGTTACACCGTCGATCTGGCCTCTGACGGAGCCGAGGCTTTGGCACGGGTCCCGCAGACCAATCCAGACGCGATCATCATGGACGTCATGATGCCGCGACTCGACGGTCTCGAGGCGACACGTGCACTGCGCGGCGCCGGCAATGACGTCCCGATCCTCGTCCTGACTGCGCGAGATGCGGTGTCGGACCGCGTCGACGGCCTCGATGCGGGTGCCGACGACTACCTCACCAAGCCCTTCGCCCTCGAGGAGCTGCTCGCCAGGGTGCGCTCGCTGCTGCGCCGCTCGAGCCGCGCCGCGGCGGTCGAGCCGGACGAGAAGCCGCTGGTGTTCGCGGACCTGTCGCTGGATCCGGTGACCCGAGATGTCACGCGTGGTGAGCGTTCGCTGTCGCTGACCCGTACCGAGTTCGCGCTGCTCGAGCTCTTCCTCCAGCGACCCAAGCGGGTGCTGGAGCGTTCATTCATCCTCGAGGAGGTCTGGGGATTCGACTTCCCCACGACCGCCAACTCGCTCGAGGTCTACGTCGGATACGTCCGCCGCAAGCTCGAGGCGGAGGGCGAGTCCCGCCTGCTGCACACCGTGCGGGGCGTCGGATACGTCCTGCGCGAGACGCCCCCGTGATCGCTGGACTGCACCGTCTGGTCCGCCTCTTCACCCACCGGATGACGCTGGCCCTGCGGGTCGCGGTGCTCACGACACTTGCCGTGGCGGCGACGCTCAGCGTCGTCAGCGCGACGGTGTTCGTGGTGGTGCGCGCAGAGTTCAAGAGCTCCCTGGACGAGTCGATGCTGCGGCGGGCCCACACGGCCGTGCAGGGCGACTACCCCGCACGCATCATCCGCGGCGAGTCCGAGGACGAGCTCGCCGTCGCTGACGTCAAGCTGGCCGTCGTGCGGGGCGGCGCGCTGCGGCCCGACACCAACTTGAGGTCTGACGGGGGCTTCGTGGACTACCACGAGCTCGAGGTCGCCATCGGGGAGCAGACCCACTCGATGCGCACCACCCACATCGGTGGGACGCCATATCGGGTCGTGGCGGTGCAGGCTGGGCCCGGCACCGCGCTGGTCATGGCCCAGTCGATGGAATCGATCGAGCAGGCCCTGGAGCGACTCAAGCTGATCCTCCTGCTGGCCAGCTTCTCCGGCGTGGTGATCGCTGGACTCGCAGGGTGGGGCGTCGCGACCAATGGCCTGCGCCCGGTCCGCCGACTCACCGCCGCCACCGAGCATGTCGCGCGCACCGCCGAACTGACCCCCATCCAGGTGACGGGGCACGATGAGCTCGCTCGTCTGACGACCTCGTTCAACGCGATGCTGCAGGCGCTTGATGCCTCACAGGAGCGCCAGCGTCAGCTGGTTGCGGATGCTGGGCACGAGCTGCGCACCCCACTGACCAGCCTGCGTACCAACATCGAGCTGATCGGCCAGGCCGCCGACACGACGGAACGGTCTCTGAGCGACGACCAACGCCACGAGATCATGGGCGACGTCCGGTCCCAGCTCGAAGAGCTGACGACTCTCGTCGGCGATCTGGTCGAGCTGGCGCGCGACGAACCGATGCGACGTGATCCCGAGCCCCTGGACTTCGCCGATGTCGTCAACCAGGCCGTGAGCCGGGTGCGCCTGCGCGCACCCCAGGTCACCTTCGACGTCGACCTGCAGCCTTGGATGGTGTTCGGCGAGCCACAGCTCCTCGAGCGCGCCGTGACGAACCTGCTCGACAATGCTGCGAAGTGGAGCTACGAAGGGGGGGCGGTGCGGGTCCGCCTGGGCCAGGGCGCCCTGACTGTCTCGGACGAAGGACCCGGCATCGACCCGCGCGATCTTCCGCACATCTTCGATCGGTTCTACCGTTCGCGCGAAGCCCGTACCCTGCCGGGATCAGGGCTGGGGCTGTCGATCGTCAAGCGTGCCGCGGAGCGTCACGGTGGAACCGTGGATGTCGCGTCCGGGCCGGACGGTGGCACCACGTTCACGGTCACGCTGCCCGACTCACACCCGTCCTGACCTCGGGTTTCTTTGATCGCTCACACACCGCTCTCAGAGCGATCTCAGTGATGCGCGAGAATCTATGACCATGACCGATTCGAAGGATCCGTTCGCCGATCATCCGTACGTACCGCCGACGGAGCGCGAAGAAGCCAGCACTCGCGCGCCCGACTCGTCGGAGACCGCTGCCCCCGAGACCACCTCACCGGAGGATGCGGGCCGCGAGCACACGACGTCGGCGCCCGAGACCGGCCAGCCAGCCCCTGCTCCGACGACAGCCGCTTCCGAGCAGCCACCGGCCAGGGACGCGTACACGCACCGCTACGCCACCCAAGGCAGCTCGTCCACCGAACCAGAAGCGGGTCGGGTCGATCCCACGCGATCGTTCCCCGCCGACGACACGACCGCGTTCTCGACCGATGATGGCGGAAACCAGCCGACGGCCAAGCCGAAGAAGCGACGAGGTCGGCGGCTTGCTGGCGCGACGGCACTCATCCTGCTCGCGGGCGGTGCCGGGTACGGCGGCGCCTACCTCCAGGACCAGGCACAGGACGACTCCGGAAACTCCTCGAACGTGAGCTCGCTGGACACCGGCAAGGTCACCAACACCAACGTGCCGGCCGGGGCGGTCGAGCAGGTGGCCGCGAAGGTCCTGCCGTCCGTCGTGCAGATCAACGTCAAGGGCTCGCAGGAATCCGGCTCTGGCACCGGCATCATCATCAGCAGCGACGGCGAGATCCTCACCAACAACCACGTCACCGCAGTGGCCGGCAAGAGCGGCACCATCACGGTTGCGTTCAACGACGGATCGAACACCACCGCCAAGATCGTCGGCGCCGATCCCAAGACCGATCTCGCAGTCATCAAGGCCAAGGGCAAGACCGGACTGACCCCGGCCACGCTCGGGACGTCTGCCGATCTTCGCGTCGGCCAGGAGGTCGTCGCGATCGGTTCGCCATTCGGCCTCGAGAGCACCGTCACCCAGGGCATCGTCTCGGCGCTCAACCGCCCCGTGACGTCCTCGGACGGCAGCTCCGATCCCACCAAGTCCAACACGTTCCCCGCGATCCAGACCGATGCCGCGATCAACCCGGGCAACTCCGGTGGCCCCCTGGTCGACATCAAGGGCAACGTGATCGGGATCAACTCGGCGATCAAGGCCTCCGGATCCACCGAAGGCGGATCGATCGGCCTCGGCTTCGCCATCCCGGTCGACCTCGCCAAGAACGTCTCGAAGCACCTGGTCAAGGGCGAAAAGGTTGAGCACGCGCAGATCGGCGTCTCGGTGCGCCCTGCAGTCGGCGCGGATGGCATCACCGGCGTGGGCGCGCTGATCGGCGATGTCACCTCCGGTGGCGCCGGGGACAAGGCCGGGCTCAAGAAGGGCGACATCATCACGGCCGTCAACGGGCATCTGATCCCCAGCTCGGAAGCGCTGGTGGCTTCGGTCCGCGGCTACCAGCCCGGCGAGAAGGTCACCGTCTCCTTCCGTCGTGACGGCAAGCAGACCCAGATAGACGTGACGCTGGATTCGGACGGCGGCAGCACGACCGGCTGACGATCTGCTCGACCCCAACACCCGGGGCGGCCCGCTCAGAGGTCCGCATCGGGCGTTGGGGTCTCAGTTTCGGCGGGAAAGCGTGTCACGATGGCCGATTCTCGCTCGTGCAGCGGGTCGCTCCTGACTAACGTGAACCTGTGAAGACCGATCGCGACCTGTCGTTGCCGGCCTTGCTCGTCACGGTCGCCGTCTGGGCGTCGGCCTTCGTCGGAATTCGCGCGGTCGGCGACACCTTCTCGCCCGGTTCTCTGACGCTGGGCCGCCTCGCGGTCGGCGCTCTCGCGCTCACGTTCTTCGCCCGACCGCGCAGCACGGCGCTGCCCACCGGGCGCCCCTTGCTGCTGGTCGCGTTGTACGGCGTCGTCTGGTTCGGCGCCTACAACATCGCGTTGAATGCCGCCGAACGCGATCTCGATGCCGGTACGACCGCTCTGATCGTGAATGTGGGCCCGATCTTCGCGGCAGTGATAGCGGGATTCCTCTACCGGGAGGGCTTTCCCCGACCGTTGATGATCGGGATGGGCATCGCCTTCGGCGGAGTGATCCTGATCGCCCTGAGCGCCGACAACCCCTCGACAGGTGTCGAGACAGCGAGCACGACTGGAGTCTTGCTGTGCGTCGCGGCAGCGGCCTTCTACGCCTTCGGCGCGCTGGCGCAGAAACCCGCCCTCAAGCACATGCAACCAGTGATGTCGGTGTGGCTCGGTTGCCTGGTCGGTGTCGTGGTCTGTCTGCCATTCGCTCCCGCCCTGGTGGCCGAGCTCGGGTCCGCGTCGGCCCATGACATCGGCTGGCTCGTCTACCTCGGCGTGTTCCCGACCGCAATCGGCTTCAGCACCTGGTCATACGCGCTCAAACGCATCTCGACCGGCCAGGCTGCCTCCACGACGTACCTCGTCCCGGCCGTCGCGACGCTGATCTCGTGGGCGGTCCTCGATGAGGTGCCCGCGGCGCTCGCGTTCGTGGGCGGCGTGTTGTGCCTCGTCGGGGTTGCCATCACCCGCCTCAAGATTCGGCGTCGGAGCACTCCCAGCCGCACCCTCACGACGCCGGCGAGCTGAGCGAACCGGGCTGACACGCGCACCCCGGGCCGGGCCGGTATCGTCCGAATCTGACACCACCCCACCTCCGAAGGGCCCCATGAAAGACACAGGAACGAGTCCGGCCGATCGCGCATCGCAACTGATGCGGGGTTATCAGATCACCTCGCGGCGGCGCCGACTCACCACCACGGTCGTGGTAGTGATCGGGGTCGTGGCGGCAACGTTCGGTGCTCAGAAAGCACTGAGCATCAAGAATGACAACGGTGCTCAGGCTCTCGCCCCCCAACATGCGACCAAGGACTTCGGCTTTCGGCTGACCCCCGCGCTGGTGGAGGGCAAGAAGCGTACCCAGACCCCGGTCACCGTCACGCTGTACGAGGACTTCCTCTGCCCTTCATGCCGGGTGTTCGAGAAGCGAAGCGGCGACTTCCTGCGCTCAGCAGTCAAGCAGGGTCGGATCGTCCTTGAATACCGTCCCTTCACGTTTTTGGTCGGGGCCAGCAGCAATCGCTACACAGAACGGGCGTCGAACGCCGCCGCCTGTGTGGCGGACTCGGCCGGTGTCGTCGCATATGCGAAGTTTCACGACCGGCTCTTCGCGCATCAGCCCACCGAAGGAGGCGCCGGCCACAAGGACGACAAGCTGATCGCGTGGGCCAAGAAGGCAGGCGCCCCCAAGGCCGAGCGGTGCATACGCGACGAGAAGTTCGCGGACTGGATCGTCCAGGCATTGGCTGAAGGCAAGGATCGCGGGGTTTCGACCACCCCGACGGTGAGTGTCAACGGCAGCGTCCTGCAGGTGGCGGGGGACAGTGGAGGAACTGCCATCCCAGGCCCCAAGGTGCTCGAGCAGGCCATCTCCAGATTCAACAAGTGACGAGACGTCACAAGAACTTCGCAGCGGCGCAGTCGTGTCCTAGCATGAAAGCCATGTCGGGACCCGTTGCCGATGGCACTGCGACCAGCGCCGCGCATCCGCCGGAGCGTCCGTCCTTTGCCTCGGGACTGCCGCAGCGCACGGAGGTTCCCACTCCCGGGACGATCGGAATCGCCGCGTGGTCCGTTCGGCTGAGCGTCCTTGCCTTCATTGTCCCCACCGCGCTCGCCGGAATGAGGCAGGCGGATCTCCGCAAAGCCTTGCGCAAGGCCTTGGACGCGCAGGCGCCGGACTACTCCGCAACGGAGATCGGCCGAGCTGTCATCGTCGCTCTCGTCTCGCTTGCAGCCATCGGCGTCATCCTCTCGCTTCTCGAGCTCAGCGCGCTCTCAGCGCTTCGACAGCGTCGTCGTGGGGGCCGTACAGCCCTGATCGTCCTGACCGCGTTTCACCTTCCGGTGCTGGTGGTCATCTCAGCCTTTCGGGGAGCAGGGACCCTCGATCTCACGCTCACGGCGACACAGGGGCTCCTGCTCATCGCCGCCGCCGCTACAGCTGCTCTACCGGCCACCAAGCGCTGGCTGAACGCGAAGCCGCCGCTGGCCGTCACATCCCTGCTCAAGCCCCACGAAGCGTCAGATCACCCCGACCGACCAGAGCCGGGGCGCTGAGCCCACGACTCAGCTGTTCGACACCAAGGTGTTGGCCACCTGGTCGATGATCCCTTCACAGCTGCGCACGACGACTCGACCCGCGGCAGCCACCTCACGCTCGGTCAACGGATTGTCGACCAGCGCCAGCCAACGCCACAGGGTTTCGTGAGCCACGTTCGACAGCTCGTCCGCCGAAGCGTCCTCGCCCAGCCCAAGCCGCTGGTGAGGCGCCGTCCCATGACCGCCGATCAGGCGCGTGAGCTCGTTCAAGCTCTGCTCATCGATCATCAGGTCAACCGATCGCACTCGGCTGATCAGCCGCATCTCGCGAAATGCATGGGAATTGTTGAGATACTCCTCAGCAGTTTCGAGCAGCAGACGAC
>NZ_JBAVDI010000025.1:0-19316 GCF_049587115.1 Aeromicrobium sp. | reverse complement strand
AAACCGTGGACCCGGGCGGATCTCTCCTACCGGCGTGCGCGGCGGGCCTATCGGCTCGAGCTGCGTGGAGACACCGATATCCATCTCGCCGACCTGGTGGTTGGCGCGGACCAAGACGCGCAGGACGACCTGCGCACTCGGGTGCTCGCGCCGCTTGACGACCTCAGCACGGCATCCCGGGAGAAGCTCACCGACACCCTTCGGGCTTGGCTGCTGCACCACGGTCGCCGCGACGACGTCGCACGGGTGCTGTTCGTGCACCCACAGACCGTCCGCTATCGCATGGGCCAGCTGCGCGACCTGTACGGCGACCGACTCACCGATCCAGGCTTCACCCGCGATGCCACCATCGCTCTTACCTGATTCAGCCGCCGAGCGTTTCTTCACTCAAGGCGGCGTTGCTGAAACTCCGCCACAGAAGGTGGCCTCCGCGGCGGGCGCACACCGCGCTGACTGCCCGCGACGGCTAGATCCACGACCCGGCCCCGCAGGACCACGCGCAGTCCACCGAGAGCGGCAGTCAACGAGGGTCGGGCTGGGTCTGCGGCTCGGGGTCGGGTGCCTCACCCGGACCGGGATCGCCGCCCGGAAGAACCTCGGGGAAGGCTGGGTCCGGGAGCTCGGGGGCCTTGGGGGTTTCAGGCTCGTCCTCTGCGGGACCGGCCGGGTCCTGGGCAGGTTCGGGGGGCGCAACGGTCATGGTTTCTCCTCAGGTGGTTGGTCCGACCGTACCCGCGGAGACTCGCCTCAATCGCCCGGCGCGACGTCTGCCAGCGTGGTCGGACGTGGCAGCGGTTCGTTGGTGCTTGCGTGGCTCCGAATTCAGCTAGTCCCAGGAGCCGGAGCGGCCCTGCTTGAGCGACCCGCGTCGCTTCTTGGCGTCGATCCGTCGCTGCCTGGATGCGCGGCTCGGACGGGTCGGCCGGCGGGTCTTGGGTGGCACGATGGCGGCGGACACCAGATCCTCCAGTCGCACGCGCGCGGCCTCGCGGTTGCGATGCTGGGAGCGGTACTGGGACGACACCACCGTGATCGTCCCGTCGACGAGCCGGTTGCTCAGTCGGCGCCGAACGAGCTCCTTCTGACTCTCGGACAGCACGCTGCTGTCGTCGAGCGACCAGATCAGCTCGACCCGCGTGTCCGTCGAGTTGACGTGCTGGCCGCCGGCTCCGGAGGATCGCGAGAACCTCCATGCCATCTCGCCCTCGGGCAGGGGCAGTCGTCCGTGGTGAGTCATCGTTCGCCAGTATGCGGCACGGTCGACCGGTGGAGATCTCGCGGGGACAAGGCTGGGGCTGCGGGGCGGTCAGCCCCCGGCGACGTAGTTGTTGAGCTGGTCGCGCTCGAACTCGAGCTGCTCCATCCGATACTTGACCGCGTCGCCGATGCTGACCACGCCGACGAGCACGCCCTCCTCGATCACGGGAATGTGACGTACGCGGTGCTCGGTCATGATGGCCATGAGCCCACCGAAGGAGTCCGCAGGTGCGCACATCTGGACATCCGAGGTCATGATGTCCGCGACGGTCATGTCGCGCGCGTTCTCCGTCGTCCGCAGCTTGCGGACGATGTCGCGCTCGGAGACGATGCCGCGCATGGTCTTGCCGTCTTCGCTGACGACCAGGGCGCCGACGTTGAGATCGGCCAGCACGTCCAGCAGCTCGCGGATCGTTGCGCCGGGAGAGATGGTGTAGACGGCATCGCTTCCTTTGGAAGCCAGGACATCACTGACGCGCATTCGGTGCACACTCCTCAGGTCGTGTCCTCGCAGCGTAGCCGCGGTCACACCCGAAGGCGAGGACCTTGAGCTACGGGGCTTCGTCGGCCTGCTCGCGGGTGAAGTCGAAGGTGTGCACGTTGTCCGGCTCGCGCTCCGGATCGGGCTCGTCCTCGGGCTCGTCGGTCCAGGAGGGATCGGGCGGACCCTGGTCCGGGAAGTGTCCGAGGTACGCCATTGCGGCGTCATGCAGGCGCCCGTTGGTGGCCAGTGCGTTGTCGCCCCAGGGGCCGGGCTGACCGGCCAGGCTGGTGAACGTGCCACCGGCTTCTCGGACCACGATGTCGAGCGCCGCCATGTCCCACACCTTGAGCTCGGGCTCGGCAGCGATGTCGACCGCACCCTCGGCAAGCAGCATGTAGGACCAGAAGTCGCCGTACGCCCGGGTGCGCCAGCAGCGCCTCAGCAGTGCGGCGAAGGCACCAGCCTTGTCGATCGCGTCCCAGCCGCCGAGCGACGCGTACGAGACCGACGCATGCTCCAGATCCGCGACCTGCGAGACGCGAATCTCCCGCGATGACAGCAGCGACTTGCCGGTGTGCGCGCCGGTGCCCTTGCTGGCCCACCACCGACGGCCGAGCGCGGGTGCGGACACGCAGCCGGCGATGATCTCGCCGTCCTCCTCGAGCGCGATGAGTGTCGCCCAGACGGGCACGCCGCGCACGAAGTTGGACATGCCGTCGATCGGGTCGACGATCCATCGCCGACCGCCGGGACCGGACGTCCCCTCGACCTCCCCGCTCTCCTCGCCGAGAACGATGTCACGGGTGCGCGCGGACTTCAGCGTGCGCCGAATGGCGGCTTCGACAGCCTGGTCGGACTCGGTCACGTAGGTCATGTCGGGCTTGGTGTCGACCTGCAGGTCGATGGCGCCGAAACGGTCCATCGAAAGGCTGTCGGCATTGTCTGCCAGCACGTGAGCGAGGCGCAGATCGTCGTTGTACGAGTGAGCCATGGCCCTCAGAGTACGGCTTTTCCGGCCGGACCCCGCGGACGGCAGGCCGTCGCCGCTGGATCAGTGGTCGTCCTTGGTGTTCATGCTGGCCAGGATGCGTCGGAACGACTCGACTCGCTCCGGAGCGAGCGTCCCGTCGGCCACCGTGATGTCAAGAGCGCACTCGGGCTCGTCCGCCGAATGCAGACAGCCGCGCGGGCAGTCCCGGGTGACATCCTGCAGATCCGGAAAGGCCCTGATCAGGTCGTCGATCTCCACATGGGCGAGCCCGAAGGATCGAATGCCCGGCGTGTCGATGATCCACCCGCCGAACGGCAGCTCGAGGCTGATCGCCGACGTCGACGTGTGCCGGCCGCGACCTGTCACGGCATTGACGTAGCTGACCGACCGGTGGGCGTCGGGCACGACGGCGTTGACCAGGGTCGACTTGCCGACCCCGCTGTGCCCGACCAGGACGCTCACCCGGTTGCGCAGGGCGTTCCGTACAGGGTCGAGGTCTCCGCCCTGCCGGGTGACGACGACTCGAACGCCGAGGGGCTCGAACATCGCGACGAGCTCGTCGGGGGATCCGAGGTCGGACTTGGTGAGGCAGACCAGTGGTTCCATGCCGGCGTCGAAAGCCGCGACGAGGCAGCGGTCGATCAGACCCGCTCGCGGCGGCGGATCGGCCAGGGCGGCCACGATCACGAGCTGATCAGCATTGGCGACGATGATCCGCTCGATGGGATCGTCGTCATCCGCGGTGCGCCGCAGCACGGTCTGGCGGGGAGTGACCTCGACGATTCGGGCCAGCGAGCCCTCGGCGCCCGAGATGTCTCCGACGACCCTGACCCGGTCGCCGACCACGACACCCTTGCGGCCGAGGTTGCGCGACTTCATCGCGGTGATCGTGCGTCCGGCCTCGTCCAACGTGACGGTGTACCGACCACGATCGATCGTCACGACCCGCGCGGTGTCGGCCTCGTCGTAGTTGGGGCGGATCTTGGTGCGCGGCTTGGTGTGACGCCGCGGCCGCTCGAACCTGGCGTGCTCGTCGTCGTCTCTCATGCCATCACGTCCAACGAAAGCTCACTCATGCCATCAACCGCTCCCAGACCGGGGCGAAGTTGGGGTACGTCTTGACCGTCGTCACCACGTTCTCGACGTACAGGTCGGACACCCGTAGCCCCAGCACCACGCCGGCATGGGCCATTCGGTGGTCGTCGTACGTCCGGAAGGTGCTGCCGCGCAGCGGCCGCGGGCGGATCTCGAGTCCGTCATCGAGCTCGTTCGCGTCGCCCCCGAGGCGGTTGATCTCGGTGACCAGGGCCTTGAGCCGGTCGGTCTCGTGTCCGCGCAGATGTGCCACGCCGGTCAGCCTGGACGATTCGGTCGCCAGCGCGGCGATCGCGGCGACGACCGGCGTCAGCTCGCCGACGTCGTGCAGGTCCAGCTCGACACCGTCCAACGTCGATCCTGCGGAGAACACCAGGTCCGCGCCATCCCGTTCCACCGATCCGCCGAAAGCCGGAACGATGGTGCGCCAGGCGTCACCGGCCTGATTGGTGTGCTCGGGCCAGTTGCGGATGCGGATCGTGCCCCCGGTCACGAGTGCTGCTGCTATGAAGACCCCCGCGTTCGACAGATCCGGCTCGATCTCCACGTCCAACGAGCCGACCGGGCCTGGACGGACGTGCCAGCGGTTCGGCTCGTCGGTGTCGACCTGCACTCCGCGGCGACGCAGCTCGGCAACGGTCATGTCGATGTGGGGCATCGACGGCAGCGCACCGCCGTGGTGGCGCAGATCCAGGCCCTGGTCGAAGCGCGCGCCGGCCAGCAGGAGTGCCGACACGAACTGGCTCGACGAGGAGGCGTCAATCTGGACAGTGCCGCCGACCAGGTGGCCGTGTCCGGTCACCGTGAACGGTAGTGCTCCGCGGCCGCCGTCGTCGACCGTGACGCCAAGCTCACGGAGGGTGTCGATCGTGGTTCCCATGGGTCGAACCCGGGCGTGCTCGTCTCCGTCGAACGTCACGGGGTTGCTGCCCAGGGCCGCCAGTACCGGCACGAAGCGCATGACAGTGCCGGCGAGGCCGCAGTCCACCGCGATCGGCTCGTCACGGTCGCTGCGATCGAAAGGGCTGACGGTCCACGTCATGCCTTCCCGCTCGACGGTCGCCCCGAGTGCCGTCAGGGCACCCAGCATCAGTGTCGTGTCTCGCGAACCGAGCGGCCGGGTGATGACCGACGGCCCGTCGGCGAGCGCCGCCAGGATGAGCACCCGATTGGTCAGGGACTTCGACCCCGGGACCAGCACGGTGCCGTCGATGGGCGTGTCGCGGTAGGGCGCGAGCCAAGGCAAGGGGGCGGTCATCGCCCCCAGCCTATCGGCGTCGATCCGCCCTCATCGGGACGTCCTGCGGATCAGCTGCGCAGGTGGTCGATCTGGTCGGCGACGGATGCGGCCGCATCCGAGACCCGGTCCTTGGCCCGGCGGCCGATGAACTTCTTGTGCGGATCTGGGTCGAGCGTGGCCATCAGCAGGCCACCGGCCATCGAGACGTTCTTCAGGAAGTGCGTGCGCTGATTGGCGCGGGCGGCGGGATCGGTCTCGTTCCAGTACTGGTGGCCCGCGACCGTCGTGGCCGGCAATGTCGCCGCGAGACCGAAGGCGGCGAGTCGGGGGAAGCGTCCCGAGGCCAGTGCGAGGCCGCCGATGAGCTGGGCTGCGCCGTTGACGCGGACCAGGTTGGCGCCGTTGATGGGCAGCTCGGGGGCGAGCTTCTTGAGGCGATCGGCCGTCGGCTGGGCCTTTGCCGCCCGGGCACCTGGCTCCTTGAGTGCCATGGCACCTCCGTAGACGAACATCGAGGCGAGCATCGGGCGGGCAACCGTACGCAGGAGGGTCATGACTCATTCATACCCGAACCGTGCACGGAGGCAACCCCATGGCTCACGTCAGAGGCCACACGCCGGAGCGGAACGTCGCGGAGTCGTTGCCACTGACGGGGTCGCCCGGCGCCGAGACCACCACGGTGCCGCGCGGCAGCAGACCGATGGCCTTGACCACGAATGTCGTGCCCCGACCTGCGTCGAGTCGGCTCGTGCAGGTCAACGTTCGAAGTCGTTGGTTGCGTACCGCCGGTCCGCAGGCCCACCCGGGACTGGCGACGCCTCGGAACACGACCGGCCGGCGGAAGGACATCGTGATCGACACGATCTCGTCGGCGGGCCGCCCGGAATTGCTCGCCGTCACGTGGACCGTGATGCGGCGTTGCAGGATCGTGCTGTCGTTCGTGACCCGCACTCCGGCGATGCCGTAGTCGGTGGGTGTGACGGGCTCGATCTCGGGCGTTGACACGGACTTCGCCGCGGGTTCGGGAGCAGGGTCGGTCCCGGGCTCGGGCAAGGGCGGGGGAGCCGGGTCTGCAACCGACACCGGTCTGGGGCTGGCAACCGGTGCGGACGTTGACGTAGGTGGTGGTTCGGCGGTGGTCTGCGGCGTGCTCGGCTCCGCCGTGGAAGGGGAGGGTGGAGCGGGTGAGGTGCGGGGTGCGGACGACGTGCTCGGGGCGTCCTTGCCTCCGAGGCCGGAAGTGACCGCCACGGCTCCCGCGGTCCCGACGGCGACGACGACGATGGCCGCGACCACACCGTTGGTTCCAGCGGCAGAAACCGCACCGCCAACGACCTTGAACGGTGCGAGAAGCGCTTCGGTGACGGTTCCGACCAGGCCCTTGGTGCCGGCCGCCACTCCGGCGCCGACCAAAGCGCCGGTTCCGCTGGCAGCCAGGTAGCCCGTCGCGGCCGATCCAAGCAGGGCGGGCCCGAGCAGTCCGGACAGGCCCGAGTTGATGTCGGCCAGCTCGAGCTGGATCCCGGTGCAGCGACTGCATTCGTCAAGGTGCTCTTCGACCCGGCTGGTGTCTCGAGCGGAGAGTCCCTTGCGGACGTAGGCGCCGAGCAGGCCGGTAGTGCGGTGGCAGCTCTCGTGGAGGGTCGGCGCAAGGTGGCTCTGCAGATAGGCCTGACGCAGGCCCTCGCGGGCGCGGTACGCCAGGGCAGACACGCTGTTGGCGCTCATGGCGAGCAACGGCGCGATGTCGGCAGGCTTCTGACCCTCGACATCGAGGTGCCACAGCACGAGCTGCCAGCGCTCCGGCAAGGACGCGAACGCCGCGGCTGCCGCGCCCTGCTCGAAGGAGAGTGCGGCCGGGTCGACGAACTCGACCGCACGATCCAGCTCCGCCTGGTCTCCGGTCGGTCGGACCCGCTTCTGCTGGCGGATCTGGTCGATGTGCAGCCGGCGCAACGCGGTCAGCAGATAGGCGCGAAAGAACTCATCGGGACCCTTGCCTGACTGGAGCACGGCGAGCACCCGGATGAACGACTCCGCGACCAGATCGCCGGCATCGGGGCCGGGAACCAGCTGGCGGGCCAGAGCCGTCGCGGCGCCGTGGTGCCGGTCGAAAAGCAGGCCGTATGCCGCCGTGTCTCCGCCGCGAACCGCCGTGATCAGCTCGGCGTCGCTCGACTCGATCTCAACGATGCGCGTGTTCGGCACGTGCAGTTCAACGACTCAATCACATCTCGGTCACGAAAAGGTGCCGGTGATCGCGTCATGATCTGCCGGCGCGACCGTCTCACTACTGTCCGACCACGAAAGGAGCACCTGATGTTCGGCTCGGGATTGAATGTGGTGCTCCTTGAGGAGGCCGTCCGCGACGGCCGGTCGGATGTCGCAGAGGTTGCACACGAGGTGGGAGCGAGTGCAGCACTGCAAGGCATCCCGCTCCACGAGGTCCTGGACCACGTGGAGCGGGCGCATGCCGGACACGAGCCGGTTTTCGCAACGACTCGTGCGGCGGCGGTGGCGTGGGCCGAGCGTGCGGTCGTCGTCCGGGCGGACGTCTCGTGTGAGGACCCGCTGACCTCCTTGGCCAGCACTCCGCACGTTCGCTCGCGCCTGGCTGAGCTGTACCGCGGCGCCGAACGCTCAGGACAGCAGGTGGCGAGCTCGCAGGCGCTGGTCGTCGTCGAGCTTCCGCGTGTGGCCTCGGGCCACGGACTGGAGCGCTCGCTCCGGGCACTGGACGTCGCCGAAGCGCTGCGAGCGGTGTTTGCCGGCGACGAGACCATCGCGCAGGTGTCACCCCGCCGCTTTGTCGCGCTGGTTGAAAGGGAGCGCGCCGACGTCGTGACCATGAGCCTGCTGGCCATGACCCTCGACGACGTTCTGGGAGCAATGATTCGGCCGCGACTGTGGGTCGAACATCTCCCGTCGTCGGGCGATGATGTGGCGTCGCTGCTGGCGGACCTGTCGCAGTAGCGATTCGGTCGGTCGCACCGCTTAGGCTCGAGTCATGTGCGGGCGTTACGCGACTACCCAGACCTCGGCCTCGCTGAACCAGGCTTTCGAGGTCGACCTGGCCAACTCGTTCGTCGAGCTCGAGGCCGATTACAACATGGCGCCAACCAAGCTTGCGCCGCTGCTGATCGGGCGGCGATCCGAGGAGCAGGCCGCCGACGCTCCACCCCGGCGTGAGCTCGTGACTGCCCGCTGGGGCCTGATCCCGAGCTGGGCCAAGGACGCGTCGATCGGCAACCGGATGATCAACGCGCGGACCGAGACGGCTGCCGAGAAGCCTGCGTTCAGGAAGGCATTCGCCCGGCGACGCGGCCTGGTGCCGGCCGACGGATACTACGAGTGGTACGCCGGCCGGGCGCGCGAGGGCGAGGCGAAGCCGACGAAGCAACCGTTCTACATCACGCCCAAGGATCGCTCGGTGCTCGCCATGGCGGGGCTCTACGAGTACTGGAAGGACTCGGAGTCCGGCGCCTGGATCACGAGCTTCACGATCCTCACGACAACCGCCGAGGATGAGCTGGGTCAGCTGCACGACCGGATGCCGCTGTTCCTGGAGTCCGAGGCGTACGACGCGTGGCTCGACCCGGCACCGCGGCCGACCGAGCAGCTGCTCGAGCTGCTGGTACCTGCTGCTCCGGGACGCCTGGATGCGTTCCCGGTGTCGACCGCGGTCAACAACGTGCGCAACAACGGACCCGAGCTCATCGTTCCGCTGGCGCCGGAATAGCCGGCCGCTCTCGACGGTTGACGACCACAGGAGGTCTGATGCTGACATACGCGACGAATGGTGCTGAACGGACGATCATGCCGCTCAGCAGGCCCGCCAGGCCGGGAGTAGGCTGGGAGGCAATGACTGTCACCGGCGAGACCCCCGAGAGCGCCGATCCGCGCGAGACTGAGACGGCGCAGGAGCAGCAGGCCCGCTTCGAGGCCGATGCCCTGCCATTCCTGGATCAGCTCTACTCCGCCGCGTTGCGGATGACGCGCAAGCCGCATGACGCGGAGGATCTGGTGCAGGAGACCTTCGCCAAGGCGTTCAGCGCCTTCCACCAGTTCAAGCCGGGGACCAACCTCAAGGCCTGGCTGTACCGGATCCTCACCAACACCTACATCAACTCGTATCGCAAGAAGCAGCGCCAGCCGCAGCAGATCACTGATGAGATCGAGGACTGGCAGATCGCGCGGGCCGAGTCGCACGGCTCCTCGGGGCTCAAGTCCGCTGAGATGGAGGCGCTGGAACACCTCCCGGACAGTGACGTCAAGGATGCGCTGCAGGCGCTTCCGGACGACTTCCGCTATGCGGTCTATCTCGCCGACGTCGAAGGTTTCCCCTACAAGGAGATCGCCGAGATCATGGACACACCGATCGGGACCGTGATGTCGCGCCTGCACCGAGGCCGCCGACTGCTTCGAGAGATGCTCTCGGACTACGCGCGAGATCGCGGTATGGCCGTCACAGGGTCAGGTGACAACACATGAGCTGTGAAGGTCCCGACTGCGTCAAGGCGCTCGAGAATCTCTACCTCTTCCTGGACCGCGAGATTGACACCGCGAGCTCCACGGAGATCCAGTCCCACATCGACGAGTGCAGCGACTGCCTCAGCGAGTACGACCTCGAGCGGGTGGTCAAGACGCTGGTCTCACGGTCGTGCTCCGAGGTGGCTCCCGAGCCGCTCCGAGAGCGGGTGCTGTTCTCGATTCGTACGGTCCAGATCGAGATCACCGAGCAGCGCTCGAGCTAGGCGACAACCACGTAGAACGAAGAAATCCCCGTCCATCGGACGGGGATTTCTTGTTTCACGCGTTGGGGCGCTTGCCGTGGTTGGCGCCCTTCTTGCGACGCGCACGACGCTTGCGGCCAGTCTTGCCCATGGTGATCCTCCTCCGACTTCGACGCCTCAGTCTCCCACAGGCGCGATGCGAGCCAGGAATCGCTCCCGATCGACCACGACCCGCCGGACCTCGCCGGTAGCGAGCACAGTTCCGTCACTGTCGTGGGCCACGACCTGGAAGCGTACGAGTCGACCATCGGTGTGGATCACGGTCGCCGTTGCCGTCACCTGGACGCCGACCCGGGTGGCAGCCAGGTGCTCGAGGTCGACCCGGGTGCCGACACTGGTCTGTGTCGCGTCGAGGACAAGAGCGGCGCAGGTGGCCTCCTCGCACCAGGCCAGGACACGTGGCGTGGCCAGGACGTCGAGGTCACCTGAGCCAAGTGCCCGAGCGGTGTCGTCGACCGTGACCAGATGTGTGACCGTGGCGGTGTCCATGACTCAACCGTACGGCGTCGCGGGGACGGGGGGCCAGACCACGAGAGCGAATGCGATAAGGTTAGGCAACCCTGATTTGAGGAGTCATCCGTGAAGATCAATCGACTGGCCGGAGCGCTGGTGGCCATCGCGACGATCCTGCCACTGGGCGCCTGCGGCGGCCAGGACAAGCCGTCGATCACGGTGTACAACGCCCAGCACGAAGAGCTTCTCACCGCACTGACTCCGATCTTCACCAAGGAGACCGGTATCGAGGTCAAGCTGAGGAATGGCAGTGATTTCGAGCTTGCCAATCAGCTCGTGCAGGAGGGCAAGGCCTCGCCCGCCGACGTGTTCCTCACCGAGAACTCCCCGGCCATGTCGTTGGTCGAGGGCAAGGGCCTGCTCTCGGGTCTGAATCGCTCGACGCTGGACCTGGTGCCCCAGCAGTACCGCGCCCGCAGCGGCGCGTGGATGGGCTTCGCTGCCAGATCCACCGTGCTGGTCTACAACACGGATGCGGTACGCAGAGCGGATCTGCCGAAGTCGCTCCTCGACCTGGCCGATCCGAAGTGGAAGGGCAAGGTCGCATTCTCCCCGACCGGAGCCGACTTCCAGGCGATCGTCAGCGCCGTCCTGGAGCTCGAGGGGGAGGGCGCAGCCCGGCGCTGGTTGGCTGGACTCAAAGCCAATGGCACGGTCTACCAGGGCAACAACGTCGTGCTCAAGGAGGTCAACGCCGGCGCGATCGACACCGGCGTGATCTATCACTACTACTGGTACCGCGACCAGCAGGAGTCCGGCGACAACAGCAACGACTCGGCGGTGCACTACTTCGGTGACCAGGATCCGGGCGCCTTCCTCAGCGTCTCCGGAGCAGGGGTGCTCAAGTCCAGCAAGCGACAGACCGATGCCCAGAAGTTCGTCGCGTTCCTCGCCGGTCGCACCGGGCAGCAGGCCATCGCAGACAGCTACGCGTTGGAGTACCCGCTCAATGCCGACATCGACCTCGGGCAGGGCGTCAAGCCGTTGTCCGAGCTCGAGCCGCCCGCCATCGACCTCTCGTCGCTCAACGGCCCCACCGTCATCGCGATGATGCAGAGCGAGGGCTTCCTCTGAGCGGCGTGCAGGCGCGCCGGGCGGCGCATCACGGGCAGCGGGAGGGTGCCCCGCGATCACTCGTGCTGGTGTCCGTCGCGGTGGCCGGTTTCGCGCTGATCCCGCTGGGCTATGTCGTGATCTACGCCGCGACCCTCGGCGGTCACGAGATCTGGGACCTGCTGGTCCGGCCGCGAGTGGGCGAGCTGTTGTCGAACACCGTCGGGCTGGTGATCGGCGGCTGTCTGGCGAGCGCCGTCCTGGGCGTCGGCTGCGCCTGGATCGTCGAGCGCACCGACGTCCCGGGACGCACGATCTGGCACGTGTTGGCCGCGGCGCCGCTGGCCATCCCGGCGTTCGTCAACAGCTACGGCTGGTCGTCGTTGTCGTCGGGGATCGAGGGATATCGAGGCGCCCTGCTGGTGGTGACGCTCTCGTACTTCCCCCTGGTGTACCTGCCGACCGCAGCGGCCCTGCGCGGGCTCGACCCCGCGCTCGAGGAGGTCGCTCGATCGCTCGGCAACTCGTCCGCGTGGACATTCGCACGAGTTGTGCTGCCACAGCTCAGGCCGGCCATGATCGGGGGCGCGTTGCTGGTCGGTCTGCACCTGCTCGCGGAGTTCGGGGCGCTGCAGATGTTGCGCTTCCCGACCTTCACGACGGCGATCTACGATCAGTACAACTCCTCGTTCAACAGCGCCGGAGCGAACGTGATCGCCTCGGTGCTGGTGCTGTGCTGCCTGGTCCTGCTGATGATCGACCTGCGGTTGCGTTCGGACCGCAGGTTCGCGCGGATCGGCAGCGGGGTCCTCCGGCATGCTGAACCAGTCCGCCTCGGTCGCTGGCGCAACCCCGTCCTGCTGGCACTGCTGCTGCTGTCGTCCGGATCCCTCGGGGTGCCGTTGTACAGCCTGATGCGCTGGCTCGTCATCGGATCGTCGACGGCTTTCCCGGCCGGCGAGATCGCGTCAGCTGCTGGCACCTCGGTGGGCCTGGGTCTGCTCGCAGCCGCAATCACCGTCGCATTGTCGGTACCGGTGGTATGGCTCGCGGTGCGCTATCGCTCGCGTCGTGCCACCACGATCGAACGCAGCGCCTACGTCGCCAACGCTCTCCCTGGCATCGTCGTTGCGCTGGCACTCGTGACGGTGTCGATCAACTACCTTCCAGCGACCTACCAGACGTACGGACTGCTGGTGGCCGCCTACTCGATCATGTTCCTGCCCCGAGCGTTGGTGAGCGTGCGATCGGCCGTTGAGCAGTCGCCCCCAGTCCTGGAGGATGTCGCCCACGGGCTGGGCGCTGGGCGGCTCACGACCGCTCGCCGTGTGACACTTCCGCTGATCGCGCCCGGAATCGGGGCTGGCTGCGCACTGGTCTTTCTCGCCGTGACGACCGAGCTGACCGCGACCCTCCTGCTGGCCCCGATCGGGACGGCGACGCTGGCAACGCAGTTCTGGTCCAGCTCGTCGTCCGTCGCCTACGGGGCTGCGGCCCCGTACGCCCTGGTGATGATATTGATCTCGTTGCCCGCGACCTACCTGTTGAGTCGCCGGCCGTCCCTCGGAGGTGCCGCATGACGGGCCTGTTGGTCTCGGACATCCACAAGTCGTACGGGCCGCTTCGCGTGCTGGACGGCGTGAATCTGGCAATCCCTACCGGATCCGTCGTCGCCGTGCTCGGTCCGTCAGGCGGCGGCAAGACGACGCTGCTGCGCATCATCGCGGGTTTCCTGGACGCCGATTCAGGTTCGATCAGCGCCGCGGATCGTTCCCTGGTCCGTGACGGCCGCGGCCTGTCACCGCAACGACGCGGGATCGGGTACGTGCCGCAGGAGGGGGCGCTGTTCCCGCATCTGGATGTCGCGGCAAACGTGATGTTCGGCATTCGGGGCGGTGCCCGCCGCACGTTCGACCTCGAGGCCGTCCTCGCGCTGGTGGGCCTGGATCCCGCCCTGGCTCGACGGCAGCCACACCAGCTCTCCGGGGGGCAGCAGCAACGCGTTGCGCTGGCCCGTGCGCTTGCCCCCCGCCCGGACGTCGTCCTTCTCGACGAGCCGTTCTCGTCCCTCGATGCCAGTCTCCGGGTCGAGACCGGCCGGGCAGTGGTGCGGGCGTTGCGGTCGACCGGCGCCACGGCGATCCTGGTGACGCACGACCAGGACGAAGCGTTGGCGCTGTGTGACCAGGTGGCTGTGCTGCGTGATGGACGTGTCGCCCAGGTCGCTCCGCCGGCCGAGCTCTATCGTTCGCCGGTCGATCAGGCCGTCGCCCGCTTCGTGGGCAGCGTCATCGTGCTTCGCGGAATCGTTGCCGACGGCGTGGCCACCTGTGCACTCGGTCGGCTTGCCGTGGCGCCCGGCGGTCCGGAGGGAGAGGTGGACGTCCTGGTACGTCCTGAGCAGCTCGTGATCACTGCCGACGGGCACGGGGCGAGGGCGCGGGTCGACGAGGTCAACTTCTTCGGCCACGACGCCACACTGCGCCTGACCCTGCTCGACGACGGCCAGCTGGTGGACGCCCGGGTGATGGGATCCGGCCTGCCTGCCGTTGGAGAGCACCTCACGGTTGCCGTGACTGGGCAGGTCACCGTGTTCGCGGCCGCGGGGACGCCGTGATTGCTGAGCGCAGCTCCTTTGCAGGCCTGAGGTCGAATGGAAGCCGCGCCGCACTGATCACCCGGGACACGACTCTGAGCCACGCCGACGTGGCAGACCGGATCGACGCTCATCGTGAGGTCTTGACTGATCGCAAGCGGCTTGTCGTGGTCAGTGGCAGCAACTCGGTCGAGGCCGTGATCGCCTACCTCGCGGCCATGGCGCACGGTCACGCGGTCGCCTTGGTGCCCGGGGACAGTCCGGCCGCCCTGGCCGGCATCGTGGACGCGTACGACCCCGATGTCGTGTGGGACCCCTTGACGGAAGGATTCGTCGAGCGACGAAGCGGGTCTCGGCACGATCTGCATCCTGAGCTGGCCCTGCTGATGTCGACCTCTGGGTCGACTGGATCGCCCAAGCTCGTTCGGCTCAGTCAGGACAGCGTCGTATGCAACGCCCTGAGCATTGCCGACTACCTGCACATCGACGACGACCATCGCGCGATCACGACCCTGCCGATGTATTACAGCTACGGACTCTCTGTCGTCAACAGTCACCTGCTGTCCGGCGGGGGCCTGGTCATGACCGACTGGTCCGTCGTCGACAGCTGTCTGTGGGATCTTGCCCAGGATGCTCGCGCCACCTCGTTCGCGGGGGTGCCGTACACCTTCGATCTGTTGGATTCGACCGACTTCGTCGATCGCGATCTGCCGGCGCTGCGCCACGTGACCCAGGCGGGCGGGCGGATGGCCCCTGAGCGGATCACCGCGTACGCGCGACTGGGCCGCGAGCGTGGGTGGGACTTCTACGCGATGTACGGCCAGACCGAGGCAACGGCGCGCATGGCCTACCTTCCGCCAGAGACGGCCTTGGTCCGGCCCGAGGTGCTGGGCGTGCCGATCCCGGGAGGCGCAGTCTCGCTCGAGCCCGATCCAGAGCTCGATGATGGCGTCGGCGAACTGGTCTACACCGGCCCCAACGTCATGATGGGCTACGCGACGGCACCGGCCGACCTGGCCCGCGGACCAGAGGTCACCGAGCTGCGGACAGGTGACCTCGCCCGGCAGCACAGTGACGGAAGTCTGGAGTGGGTCGGTCGCCGGAATCGGATCGGAAAGGTCGCCGGCCTCCGAATCGACCTCGACCTGGCCGAGCGCGCCCTCGACGGGCTGGGTGAGGAGGTGCGGTGCGTCTCAGCCGGCGATCATGTGACGGCTTGGGTCGATGGGGTGCCGGACATCCCGCGGATCCGGCCCGCCCTGGCTGCGCACTGCGGATTGCCCGAGCACCTCGTGAGGGTCCGCCCGGTGTCGAGCATGCCTCGAACCCCGACCGGAAAGACCGATTACTCGACGCTGCAGAAGCGGGCGCACGCAAGCTCGGACCAGTCTCCCCGAACGGCGGCGCCGGAGGCAGGTTCGACGCGGCTCCAGCAGGTCCGAGACCTGTACGCCGAGCTGCTGGCCCGACCCGGGGCGACCCTCGACGACAGCTTCACCACGCTGCGCGGAGACTCGTTGTCGTACGTCGAGCTGTCAGTGCGACTCGGGCAGCTCGGGATCGCAACACCACGAGGCTGGCACCGACGCCCGATTCGCGAGCTCGTCACCCGCCCGCCCCGCTCGCCCGGAGTTGACGTCGAGATGTCGATCGTGCTGCGCTGCGTCGCGATCCTGCTGGTGCTGGGCACGCACGCCAACCTCTGGACGATGCCGGGTGGTGCGCACGTCCTGCTCGCCGTGGTGGGCTACAACTTCGCCCGATTCCAGCTGTCGGATCGAGCCCGCGTGGACCGGCTGCGCGGTGGCCTCGCATCGGTGGCCCGACTCGCTCTCCCGTGCATGGTGTGGATCGGCGGGGTCGCAGTCCTGCTGGGGACATATCGCGCCGGCACGGTGTTCTTCCTCAATGGCCTTGAAGGCAGCGACACCTGGACCGTTCAGTGGCAGTTCTGGTTTCTCGAGGTCGTCATCTGGACGCAGGTCGTCGTGCTGGCGGCTCTCGCGCTGCCAAGGGTCCATCGGTGGGAGCGGCGTGCGCCGTTCCGGTTCGCGCTGTCGCTCCTGGCAGGCGCGGTGTTGCTCCGGTACGCCTTGACCGGGGTCGAGGCCGGGCCGACCGAGCGGTACACGCCCTCGATCGTGCTGTGGTGCTTCCTGCTGGGCTGGGTCGTGGAACGAGCTGACGGCACGCGGCAGCGCGTCATCGTCTCGCTGGCGGCCGCCGTGGCGGTGGCGGGCTTCTTCGGTGACCCGCGTCGCGAGGTGGTGGTCGTCGCCGGAGTCCTGCTGCTGGTGTGGGTGCAGACCATCGCGTTGCCGCTGTGGCTTGCCCGGACCACCGCGACCCTCGCCGCGGCCTCGCTGTACATCTACTTGACCCAGTGGCAGATCTACCCGTACCTGGAGGACCGCGTGCCGATGCTCGCAGTGCTCACCTCGCTGGCCGGGGGACTGGCTTACCGGTACGTGTGGGAATCGATCAGCGGATCGGCCCGCCGGACTCTCCGCCGGCGAACTTCGACGCCGATCACGCCGCTCACGTCGTGAGCGAGAACGCCCACAGATCGACATTGGGAGAGGGCTCGAAGTCGAGCTCCGGTCGGCGGATGAAACCGAACGCCTCGTAGAGCCGGTGCGCCGGTGCCATCACGGACAGCGAGCACAACATGACCTCGGCGAGTCCCTCGGCGCGTGCCCGGTCCAAGCACGCCGCCACCAGGGCGCGGCCCACGCCGAGCCGGCGGGCGTGCGGCGCGACCGAGAGCGTGCGGAACTCGCCCTGGTGCGGCTCGGTCGCGAGCTGGGCGAACGGTGAGCCGTAGGGACACCACGTCACGGTGCCCAGCAGGCGGTCGCCCTCGACAGCGACCAGCAGATCAGCGTCCTGGCCGCGGGGCGCGGCATTTGCGAGCCAGTCGCCGTACCCATGGTCGAACGTTCCGTCGGGCAACGTGAGGTAGTTGTCTGCGTCATATCCCGCGACGGTCAGCTTCCCGACGGCGACGAACTCCTCCTCCCGTGCGGGTCGCACCAACACCTCAGATGCCGGTGGTGTTGCGCGGATAGGCAGCGTTCACGTCGGTCATGACGTTGACGAGGTAGGGCACGCCGGAGGCGAATGCGCGATCGATGGCGGGTCCGATCTGGTTCGGATCGGTCACCATCTCGCCGCCGCCGCCCAGCGCGGTCACCACCTGGTCGTAGCGGGTCTGCGGCGCCAGGTCTGCTGCCACGTCGTAGCCGTACAGCCATTGCATGGGCCCCTTCTCCAACCCCCAGGCAGAGTTGTTGCCCACGATCATGACGACCGGCAAATCGTGCCGGACGAGGCTGTCCACATCCATCAGCGACATCCCCGCGGCGCCATCTCCGTAGAGCAGCACGACCTGGCTCGAAGGCCGTGCGATGCGGGCGGCCATCGCGGCGCCCATGCCAGCGCCGAGACAGCCGTACGGCCCGGGATCGAGCCAGCCACCGGGCCGGGTGGGTTCGACGAACTTGCCGGCGAACGACACGAAGTCGCCGCCGTCGCCGATCACGACAGCGTCGTCAGCCAGGCGGGGCAGCAGCTCGCCGTAGATGCGCGCGGGGTGGATGGGGTCGGCCTCGGCCCGGAGCAGCTCACTGTCGCGCTGGGTGGCCGCCGCAACCTCGGTCTGCAGGCCCGTGAGCCACGTCGACCAGTCGGGCCGGCTGCCGGACGACGACTGCAGCGCCTCGAGCAGACCGGTGAAGACCGTCGTGAGGTCGCCACTGACCGATGCCGCCAGTTCTGCGTGGGTGGAAACCTGTCCAGGGGAGTCCGCGATGTGCACGGTGCGTGCCGCGATCGTGTCGTCCTTGCCGCCGAAGATGCCGTAACCGAGACGAAAGTCCAGGGGAGTGCCGACGACGATCACCAGATCGGCGCCGTTGAACGAGGTCGACCGCGCCTTGGTCACAAGCTGCGGATGGCCGCCGGGGATGATGCCGCGGCCCATGCCGTTCGCGATCACCGGGATGCCGGTCTCCTGAACGAAGTGCAGCGCTGCGTCCTCGGCGTGATCGGCCCACACGTCGGTGCCGAGCACGAGCACCGGTCGAGCTGAACCAGCGAGCAGGCCGGCAATTCGTCCGACTGCCGCGGAGTCGGGCTCGATCGGTGCAGTCGTGTTGCCCTTCGACTGGGTGCTGACGCTGGTGCTGTTGAAGAACTCATCCATTGGAACGTCCACGAAGGTCGGTCCGCGGTGCGAGGAACCGGCGAGGGTGAACGCGTCGTCCATCGTCGGAGCGATGTCGTCAACCGTCCGTGCAGTGGTCGAAGACTTCGAGATGCTCTCGACGATCGGCGGCTGGTCCAGCTCTTGAAGACTTCCCGAGCCCCACCGATTGTTGGGAGCCCGACCGCCGACCACGACGAGCGGGGAGCCGGAGAAGCTGGCCTGGGCGATGGGACTGACTCCGTTGGTCACGCCCGGACCTGCAGTCAGCACCGCGAGTCCGGGCTTGCGGGTCAGCTTGCCGATCGCTTCGGCCGCGAACACGGCCGTCGGCTCGTGGCGCACGTCGATGATCGGCATGGCCGGCTCGGCCTTGACGGCGGCGTCGTACATCGGGAACACGTGGGCACCCGACAGGGTGAACATGTGCTCGACGCCATGCGCACGTGCCACGTCAACGGCGTGGACTCCGCCGTGACCTTCTCTGGGTTCGGTCTCGCTCATGTGACGCAGGTTACTGGACGGTACTCAGCGATGATCAGGAGAGCGGTCGCGCACGGGTGGTCGGGCGGTAGAGCCATGGGCTCTCGGCCCGAATCTGGTCGAGCACAGCAAGCAGCAGATCGGCCCGGTGAGCGGGTTGCTCGGCGAAGAGGTCAGCGTCTGCACGCAGATCGTCGCGGCCCTGCACGCCGAGAGCGAGCTGGAGGTGCAGCGCTCGCAAGAACGATGACGCGTTACGCACGCCAGGTGACGGCCACTCGGCCTCGAGATGTCCGCGGGTCCTCGGCGGCTTGATCCCCGCACCGAGCCGGGCCAGCCACGGCTCGATGAGGACAGGATCCAGCTCGTTGCGGTGCAGCAAGGTCATGACGGCGTACGCCAGCCGGTCGTCCTCGCCGTGCCGCCAGATGTACGCCGTCGGCGTCAGGACCCGGTCGGCGATGACGTCGAGCAGCACCGTGAGCTCGAGCCGGCCGAAGTGGCGGGATCGGGCCAGCGCGGCCAGGAGATCGGCGCCATGGGCGATCGAGTTGGCCCAGCCCTGCTCGGGAATCCAGCCGCGATGGTCCTGCTCGCGGACGTACCA
>NZ_JBAVDI010000024.1:0-4596 GCF_049587115.1 Aeromicrobium sp. | reverse complement strand
GGCCAAGGATGTCTCGCTGACGGAGTGCCCCTCCCCGCCCTTCGACGCGTGCCCGTTGATCGAGGGTGACCAGCCCGAGGGCACGGTCTGCGAGGATCCGTTCGATCAGTGCGACAACATCGAAGGTGACCAGCCCGAGGGCACCGTCTGCGACCAGGACGACAGCAAGAAGGTCGTGGTGTGCAAGTACGTCAGTACGCCCGGCGGCGAGCTGGATCACATCATCATCGTGAGCGAGAACAGTCTCGACGAGGGTTTCGTGGGCATCTTCCCGTTCACGTTCGGTGACGCTCAGGACTCGGTCGCGATTCGCTATGCCACGGAGGGCGAGCAGGCCAAGGATGTCCTGCTGACGGAGTGCGTCACACCGCCGCCCTTTGACGCGTGTCCGCTCATCGAAGGTGACCAGCCGGAAGGCACGGTCTGCGACGTTCCTCCGCCGCCCTTCGACCAATGCCCGCGGATCGCAGGCGACCAGCCTGCGGGCACGGTGTGTGACGGAGGCATCAAACCGGACGACGACGATGAGGTCGTGCATCATGTCACTCCGGCTCGTGAGGCAGCTCTGCTGCCCGACACGGGCGGTCTGCCGCTGTGGATGTTGCTCCTGGCCGGTCCGTTGACCGCGGCAGGTCTGCTCATCCTGATGCGTCGTCGACCCGTGGCATTCACTGCGACGTTGGGTGGAATCGGTGCGACACATTCGCTCTCGCTTCCGCCGACCCATCGCGTGGTGACGCCCACGACCGTCGTGACGGAGAGCCGTGAGTTCCGCGGTTCCTTCCGGACGCTGGTCGCAGCGGTCGGCACCTTCCTCCGGGGAGGTCGCTGAACACGTAGAGCTCGGTGAGTGAAGGGGAGTCGCCTCGGCGGCTCCCCTTCACTCGTGTGTTGCCCAAGGGCGCATCTGCGGCGTCCGGCCTCGGAGATGAGCAAAGGCCCCGTTCGGCGAGGAACGAGGCCTTCACAGTGCGGCATCAGGGACTCGAACCCCGAACCCGCTGATTAAGAGTCAGCTGCTCTGCCAATTGAGCTAATGCCGCGAAGCGAGGGAAACGTTATCAGCCGCTCAGGGGTGTTCCATAATCGGGAGCGCCTCGAGGATCGCGTGGGCGGCATTGTGCCCAGCGATCCCGCTCACAGCGCCACCGCGCCGCGCGCCGCTGCCGCACAGCAGCACACGACGGTGTCCCGTCGAGACTCCCCAGCGTTCGGCCGCATCCCGGGGGCGTTCATCCTCCTCAAGCCACGGCCATTGCAGGTCGCCGTGGAAGATGTGTCCGCCCGGCATGCCGAGCGCATCCTCGATCTGGGCTGGCGTGCGGTGCTCGACACCGAGGATCAGCGATTCGATCGGTTCGGCAAGGTGCTCATTGAGCGCGGCGAGGAACTGCGAGTACGCCCGCTGCGCCGCGACTTCGTCTGGCAGCACGTCATAAGGCGTGTGCAGCCCGAAGTACGTCAAGGTTTGCGCTTCTGTGCCGGCCAGGTCCGGTCCGAGGATCGACCGATCCGTGAGGGTGTGGCAGTACAGCTCGCCGGCGGCGCGCTCGGGCAGCGAGCCGGCAGCGGCCTGTGCCCACGCGGTCTCCAGCTCGCTCATCGACTCTCCGAGGTGCAGCGTGCCCGCGAAGGCAGTCGCGGGGTCGACGCCGGACGTGAGCCGGGGCAGGCGTGAGACCACCAGGTTGATCTTGAACTGTGAGCCGGAGGGCTTGGGAGGCGGCGGATCGCCGAGCAGGCGTGCCAGGACGTACGGGGCGACTCCGCTGAGCACCCAATCGGTCTCGATCACGAATCCGTCGCCGCAGACAGTCGCGCCGTCGTCGCGGGCGTCGATGCCGTCGACCTCGCAGTTGGTACGGATGTCCGCTCCGGCCGCCCGTGCCACCCGCTCGAGCTCCCCGGCGACTGCGCCCATCCCACCGACCGGCACTCGCCACTCACCCGTGCCGTTGCCGATCAGGTGGTAGAGAAAGCATCGGTTCTGGATGAGCGTCCGGTCGTGCAGCGAGGCGAAGGTGCCGATCAGTGCGTCGGTTCCGACGACGCCGCGGACCAGGTCATGGGAGAAGCGTCGCTCAAGGGCAGTGCCGAGGGGCTCGTCGACCAGATCGGTCCAGATCGCCATCTCGACCTGGTCGCGAAGCTCGCCGATGTGGGGGAGCGGACGCAGGAGAGTGGGTGCGATCGCCCCGGCGACGGTCTCCACCTCGGCGTAGAATCGGCGCCAGGCTGCGAGCTCGGTGTCGGAGCCGGTGAGCGATCGGAAGGACTCCTCGGTCGCGGCACCCGCTGAGGTCTCGACCAGGAGCCCGCCCCCGTCGTACGGGGAGTAGGAGGCAGTGTCCCGCGACCGCAGTTCGAGATCCAGCCCGAGGTCCGCGATGAGCGTCTCCGGCAGCAAGCTGACCAGGTAGGAGTATCGCGACAGGCGGGCGTCGACTCCGTCGAAGACCGGCGAGCTTACGGCGGCACCGCCGACATGCGGGAGTCGCTCGAGAATCGTCACCGAGAGCCCGCTGCGGGCCAGGTACGTGGCGGCGACCAGAGCGTTGTGGCCGCCTCCGACGATGACGACATCACAACTCTCCCCTGCTGCGTCCATGAGCTCAGCCTAGGACCGATCAGAACGGTCGTGAATGCTGAGAGGGGAATGGTTGACGCTCATTGAATGTTAAACTAGTTTAGACCAACGAAGGAGAATCTGATGCCTGCTGTGAATGTCGCCGACTGGACCGTCCTGCCCCGCGTGATCGCCGCGCCGACGCAGACCGAGGATCGCGTGCCGCTGAGCGTCACCACCGCGCCCAAGGGTTACGAAGGTGAGGGTTTCCCGGTCCGCCGGGCCTTCGCCGGAGTTGACCCGAGCAGGCTCGACCCGTTCATCCACATGGACCAGATGGGTGAGGTCGAGTACGAGCCGGGAGAGCCCAAGGGCACCCCGTGGCACCCGCACCGTGGCTTCGAGACGGTGACCTACATGGTCGACGGCGTGATGGACCATCAGGACACGCACGGTGGCGGTGGCTCGATCACCGACGGCGACACCCAGTGGATGACCGCTGGAAGCGGCCTGCTGCACATCGAGACGCCGCCGGAGTGGCTGGTCGTCAAGGGTGGGCTGTTCCACGGCCTGCAGCTGTGGGTCAACCTGCCCCGGGCCGACAAGTGGCTTCCGCCGCACTACCAGGACATTCGCGGTACTGATGTCGGATTGGCCTCGACCCCGGATGCGGGTGCGCTCCTGCGGGTCGTCGCAGGTGAGGTCGACGGCGTGCAGGGGCCCGGATCCACTCACACGCCGATGGCCATGGTGCATGCCACGGTCATGCCGGGTGCCGAGATGACCATCCCGTGGCGTGCGGACTTCAACGCTCTGGTCTACGTCATGAGTGGCAACGGCCACGTCGGTCGAGAGCGGCGGCCGATCGCATCGGGCCAGCTGGCCGTGCTGGGGCACGGTGAGACCATCACGGTCGGCGCCGACCAGCGGCAGGACGCCAAGCACCCCGCCCTCGAGGTCGTCGTGCTCGGCGGGCAGCCGATCCGCGAGCCGATCGCCTGGGCCGGACCGTTCGTCATGAACACCAAGGCCGAGGTCATGCAAGCCTTCGAGGACTTCCAGAAGGGGCGACTCGGCTCGATCCCCACCGTCCCGCACAGTGATGTCCACGGGGAGATGCGGCCGGACTGACGACTGGATCTGCAGGGTTAACCCTGACAGAACCCCTGGCTGTATGTGCCCTGTGCGGACCGCTGATCGGTTAGCTTGCCGTCCACCGTGATGGTGCAGGTGATTCGAACGCCCTGCGCGCCCGCTTGAGTAAAGATCTGACCGTAATCAGGCCTGCCGTAAACCGTTGTGCTCAGAGACCAAGAAGTGTCTACGTCCCTGACCACACCGTGGGATTTATCGGTGCTCGTCGGTACGAGGTATCCCACGGTGCCGATCGGTGCATTGGAAGTGACGGATAATGTAAGTCTGTGGCTGGGGAGGTTTTTGACGCCGCCCTCGCCGCCGAGGCCCGGACCCTCCAGCGCTCCGAGGCCCTGCTGGCTTTCTGATGTGAGGAGACGGAGACCTCCGCCGGCGCTCTCGGCCGACTCAAGGCCCGTCTGCTGAGGCGAGGCGGGTCCGCCGAGACTGACGACGCCAGCGGCGGCCGACTTCTCGGTCCCGGAGCTCAAGTTGAGAATCGTCGCGACAAGGATGGCGGCGGCACCCAGAGCGATGGCGACGCTCGCGGCGGATTCTAGCTTGTGGCGTCGCATCCATTTGATGGACAGTTGACGAGGGAACCGCTTCATGTCCTGATCAACGACCCAGCTGACGAAGGGTTAGGCTGGCACGAGCCCTTGAAGGGCTCACTCATTGACCGACTGAGCCGCGGTACCCCGCTGGGGAGGCCATCGGCGGCGAAGCGTGAACACCACCACCTCGCCAATCGGTCATGTGCCTGCCAGTGATCGACGAGCCTTCGGCAACCGCGTATCCGGTGCAGACACGTAATTTGTGCGAAAGAACTCGGCGTTTATGGGAGTCGTGCGTGAGCCGACCCAGGTTCGGATGCTTGCGCCACGACTGACAATGGC
>NZ_JBAVDI010000023.1:0-23568 GCF_049587115.1 Aeromicrobium sp. | reverse complement strand
CCATTGACGGGGTCACGCTGGCCACGTCCAAGGCGCCGTTGTTCGGGGCGGCCAAGGTCACCGCTGCCCTCGGCGCGACCGACCCCGGCGACAAGACCGTGGTCGCCACCGGCTCGTCGGCCGATCGCACTGGCAGCTGCACGATCACCATCGGCCAGAACCCTGGCGGCGCCACAGCCTTCACCAAGCGCATCTGACCACCTCCCGGCAGGGCTTCGAGCGCTACCGGGGGTAGGCTCGTCATCACACGACAGGGGAGCACCACGCAGAGGTGCTGAGAGTGCGGATCCGCCGCAGACCCTTGAACCTGCACCGGTTAGTACCGGCGAAGGGAGTCACGATGAGTTCTGCAACCACGTCCAAGCCCACGTTCGACGTGCACTACCGCACGATCGATCTGGTCACCATCACCACGCTGGGGGTGGCCTTCGGCGTCATCTTCTGGGGTTGGGGAAAGCTCTACGAGCCGCTCAGCGGTCTCGCGGTCTTCTCCTACCCGCCCAGCAGCGCACTGCTCGGCGGCGTCTGGCTGAGTGCCGGTGTCGTCGGCGGACTGATCATCCGCAAGCCCGGAGCGGCGTTCGCGACCGAATTCGTCGCGGCCGCGGTCTCGACGTTCATCGTTGGCGGCACGCAGTGGGGATTCAGTGTCTTCGCCTCGGGCTTCTGGCAGGGGCTCGGCGCCGAGCTGATCTTCCTGGCGTTCTTCTACCGGCGCTGGGGCGTCGTGGCGGCCGCTCTCTCGGGAGCATTGGCCGGTGCGCTCGAGTCGTTCTACGAGTGGCATGCCTACATTCCGGACTACAGCTTCGGAGCCAAGCTCGCCCACCTGGGCTTCTTCGTCCTCTCGGGCGTCGTGGTTGCGGGCGTGGGTGGCTTCTTCCTGGTCCGTGCTCTGGCCGGAGCCGGGGTGCTTGACGCCTTCGCGGCCGGTCGCGAGCAGGTCGCCGAGGTCTAGGTGTCACTCGGCGAAGCTCGCTTCCGCGGCTTCACGTGGCGCCCACTGGGGCGACGCGATCCCGTTGTCGCCGGGCTCGATCTCACGATCGGGGCCGGCGAGCGGGTGCTGCTGATCGGTCCGAGTGGAGCCGGTAAATCGACGCTGTTGCATGCGCTCGCGGGCGCCCTCGGCACCACGATCGCCGGTGAGCTCGGCGGCACCGCAGAGGTCGACGGGCGGCTGGGGCTTCTCCTGCAGAATCCGGCCGACGCGATCGTCGCCGAGCGCGTGGGTCGGGATGTCGCCTTCGGCCCCGAGAACGCCGGGATGCCGCGCGACGAGATCTGGTCGCGCGTCGACGAGTCGCTGGCTTCGGTCGGCCTCGCATACGGCCGGGAGCACTTCAGCTCCGCCCTGTCGGGCGGCGAGCAGCAACGGCTGGCGCTGGCGGGAGTGCTGGCGATGCGCCCCGACCTGCTGCTCCTGGACGAGCCGACCTCGATGCTCGACGCGGAGACAGCCACCGGTGTGCGCGACGCGATCGTGTCGGCCGCTGGTGACCGGACGCTGGTGGTCGTCGAGCACCGCATCGACGGATGGCTCAACCATGTCGACCGGGTCGTCGTGCTCTCGGGCGGCGGGAACATCGTCAGCGATGGGAGCGTCAGGTCCTTCCTCGACGGACCGAGCCCCGCCGGTGTGTGGATGCCGGGGATGCCGCCTCCGTCGCCGCTGGACGTCCCGGCGCATCTGGTCCGTCCCGAGTCCGAGCCGTTGACGATCTCGGCAACCGACGTCGCGGTCGAGCTGGTGACCCGAACACTCCGCGGCACCCAGCGCACCCGAGCCCTGAGCGGGCTCACGGCAGAGGTCTCTCCTTCGATGACGACCGCCTTCACCGGCCCGAGCGGTGCGGGCAAGTCCACTGTGCTCGCCGTCCTGGGAGGGCTGGTCAAGCCGAGCTCGGGCTCGATCACGCCGGACCTGCACCGTTGGCGCTCACCGCGGCTCGCCGCTGCGGTCGGCTGGGTTCCGCAAAACCCTGAGCACGGCTTCCTCGCCACGACCGTCGGTGACGAGGCCCGCCGGACGGCGGACCGGCTCCACCAGCCGGTTGACGCCGGGGCCGTGCTCGAGATCTTCGGCTTGAGCCGGTTCGCGGCCGCCAACCCGTACCGATTGTCCGGCGGCGAGCAACGTCGACTGGCACTGGTCGCGGCCCTGGCTCACCGGCCGGGTGTGGTCCTGCTCGACGAGCCGACAGTCGGTCAGGATCCGGGCACCTGGGCGGCCGTCGTCGGGTGGATCGCCGCCGCACGATCTGCCGGTGCGACCGTCGCGCTGGCGACCCACGACGACGACCTGACGGCTGATGCCGAGCACCACATGAGTCAGGGGGTGCTGCGGTGAGATCGTGGCTCCTGAGGCTCAACCCGCTGGCACAGCTGTCGGTGGGGCTGTTCTCCCTGCTCGGGTCGTTCTGGATCCGCAGCCTGCCGGTGGCACTTGTCGCGTTAGGGGTGTACGTCGTGGCCGTCGTGCTGCTGGCGCCTGGATGGCGCTATCCGCTGGCCTGCCTGGGCTTCACTGGCATCGCGGCCGGCACGATCGTCTACTCAACGTGGCGGGTCGGGGGCCACGACGTGCAGGAGTCCCTCACCGCCGGGCTGCGGATCGTCGTGCTGGCGTGGCCGGGCTCGGTGATGGCCGGCTACGTCGATCCATCTCGGTTCGCGGACTACCTCGCCCAGACGCTGCGCTTGCCGGCCAGGCTGGTGGCGGCGTTCGGCGCAGCCCTGCAGAAGTTCACCGGATTCGGTCTGGCCTGGCAGCAGCTTGAGCGGGTGCGGAGGGCGCGCGGCTTCGGGCCCACCCGCAACCCCGTCGCCAACGGCCGCTACGCCGCCAACATGTCGTTCGCGCTGCTCGTCCAGGCGATGCGCGGCGCGACGTCGACCTCGATCGCGATGGACTCCCGGGGGTTCGCCACGGCGCACGATCGAACCTGGGCCGAGCCGGCCCCGTGGACCCGCCTGGACCACCTCGGGCTGGCGACAGCGGCGCTGCTCGGGAGCGCGCCGATCATCGCCCGCCTGCTGGTCTGAAGTCAGCCTCGCTGGTTCTCACCGAGCTCGTCGATCCGCGAGCTGAGCGCTCGGCCCGACTCGTACAACGGAGCGAGCGCGTGCCGTCGGTCCTCCAGCTCGTCCACGAAGGCGCCGACGGTGCGCCCGCCGCCAGCGGTGAGGAGGTGGAAGTGCGCCCGACCGGCGGTTGGCAACGGGAACTGAGAGACCGGCTCCGTCAGGCCCATGAGCACCTGAGCCATCGCGACAAGCGATCGCGCCGCCTCGGCGACCGTCTCGTGCTCGCCCGCGCCGACCGTGCCGCCACCCGAGCTGACGTACCGGCTGGCGGTGCCGTCGAGAAGCGCCACAGTGGTCACGACGTGCTGGGCGTGACCCAGCTCCATCAGGACACCGTGCACCCGGTCAGGATCGTCCTGATCGAGCCCGAGGTCGTCTGCGCCGACCTGCAGGGCCATGGCGCGCAGTGCGGCGCTCACCTCGGCCTCGCTCGACGGCCCGGACGGACGCGGCGCAGGTTCGGGACCAACCATGGTGGGGAGCCTAGGCGAGCACAGGTCTGGCGCGCGGGACGGTCGGCGTACTAGGGTGCGAACTAAGCAAGCGCTTACCAACTTTGGAGGTCTCATGCCACGCGTGTTCGACAGTCTCGACGACTTCAAGGCGGCCGCCGGGCAGGAGCTCGGCACGAGCGACTGGGTGACGGTCACGCAGGAACAGATCAACACCTTCGCCGACGCCACGGGAGACCACCAGTGGATCCACGTCGACCCCGAGCGGGCGGCGACCGGGCCCTTTGGCGGCACGATCGCGCACGGCTACCTGACGTTGGCTCTGCTGCCTGCCTTCGGTGAGCAGATCTACGCGGTCAACGGGCTGGCGTTCGGCATGAACTACGGCGCCAACAAGGTGCGCTTCCCGAGCCCCGTTCCGGTCGACTCCCGCCTGCGGGCCACCGCAACGCTCAAGGAGACCTCCGACATCGCGATCGGCACCCAGTGCATCGTCAGCTTCGTGATCGAGATCGACGGCGGCAGCAAGCCGGCGTGCGTCGCCGAGGTCGTCTTCGTCATGGCTGGTGCCTGAGATGGACTTTGGCCACGACGCCAAGACCATCGACCTGATCGGCCAGATGGAGTCCTTCATGGACGAGGTCATCTATCCGGCCGAGCCCGTCGCCCACCAGCAGATGCAGGATGCGATCACGCAGGACACCTGGGCGCCGCCTGCCGTGCTGGAAGAGCTCAAGGCCGAGGCGAGGAAGCGCGGCCTCTGGAACTTCTTCCTGCCCGGCGACGAGGGTGCAGGCCTGACCAACCTCCAGTACGCCCCCCTGGCCGAGATCACCGGCCGCAGCATCCAGCTCGCGCCGGCAGCGGTCAACTGCGCCGCACCCGACACCGGGAACATGGAGGTGCTGCACATGTTCGGCAGCGCCGAGCAGAAGAAGCAGTGGCTCGATCCTCTGCTCGCCGGCGAGATCCGGTCATCCTTCGCGATGACCGAGCCCCGGGTCGCCTCGTCCGACGCGACGAACATCGAGACGTCGATCCTCAAGGATGGTGACGACTACGTCATCAACGGCCGCAAGTGGTGGATCACCGGCGCGATGAACCCGAACGCCAAGATCTTCATCGTGATGGGCAAGACCGATCCCACCGCAGAGCGCCACCGCCAGCAGTCGATGATCCTGGTCGAGCGCGACACCCCCGGATTCAACATCGAGCGCGGGATGCACGTGTTCGGCTACAACGATCGCGATCATGGCGGTCACGCCGAGATCTCGTTCAACGACGTCCGCGTGCCAGCGAGCAACCTGATCGGCGCCGAGGGTGAAGGCTTCGCGATCGCTCAGGCGCGACTCGGACCGGGACGGATCCACCACTGCATGAGGTCGCTGGGGATCGCCGAGCGAGCCGTCGAGATGATGAGCAAGCGCGCGCTGGATCGGGTCGCCTTCGGCAAGCCGATCGCCGACCAAGGTGTGGTTCGCGACTGGATCGCCGAGTCTCGCGTGCGGATCGAGCAGCTTCGGCTGCTGGTCCTCAAGACCGCCTGGCTGATGGACACCGCCGGCAACCGCGGTGCGCACACCGAGATTCAGGCCATCAAGATCGCGACGCCGCAGACGGTCGAGTGGATCCTCGACAAGGCAATCCAGGTGCACGGTGCCGGCGGCCTCAGCCAGGACTTCCCGCTCGCCGAGTGGTTCGCGGGCATCCGCACGCTGCGATTCGCCGACGGGCCCGACGAGGTGCACAAGAACTCGTTGGCGCGCGCCGAGCTCAAGAAGCACCACTGACGATGGATGTCTCGGGCGCGAAGGCAGTCGTCACCGGGGCGGCCGGCGGGATTGGTGCGGCCATCGCGCAGCGTCTGCTTGAGGCCGGTGCGTCTGTCGTGATGGGCGACCTCGACGGCCGCCGGCTCGCAGCCACGGCTGCGCGACTCGAAGCCGAGCACCCGGGACGGGTCGACCACGTCGCGGGTGACGCTTCGGAAGCCGAACACATCGCGGCGCTGATCGCTGCCGCCGATGAGGTCGACGCATTCTTCGCGAATGCGGGCGTGTTCACCGGCTTCGGCCTCGATGCGACAGATGGCGAGTGGGCATCGTCGTGGGACGTCAACGTCAAGGCGCACGTCGTGGCGGCTCGGGCGCTGGTGCCCGGCTGGCTGGAGCGCGGTGCCGGCTGCTTCGTCAGCACCGCATCCGCTGCCGGTCTGCTGACGCAGCTGGGCTCCCCGACGTACTCGGTGACGAAGCACGCCGCCGTGGGTTTCGCCGAATGGCTCGCCGCCACCTACGGCGACCGCGGCGTGCAGGTGTGCTGCCTGTGCCCCATGGGAGTACGCACGGACATGCTCGTGGCGGGGGAGGAAGCAACGCAGGGTGATGCGTTGCTGGGACGGCAGTCGGTCGTCAGCGCGGGAGCGACGCTCGACCCCTTGGAGGTCGCCGACGTCGTGCTCGAGGCGGTTGCGGCGGGAACATTCTTCGCCCTGCCGCATCCCGAGGTCGGCACGATGTATGCCCGCAAGGCCGCCGACACCGACCACTGGATCACCGGCATGCAGCGCTTTCGAACATCCCTGGAGTCTCCTCCGCCCGGCTGACCGGGAAGCTCAACGGGTGGTGATGGCCTCGGCCAGGATCTGGGCCATGCCCGCGTAGCCATGGTCGTTGGGGTGGAAGTGGTCCGCCGACAAGCGCCCCTTCCAGCTGCGCATCAGCGGGGTGCGGAACTCGGCGAGCCGGATGTGGCCGGTGGCCGCGGCCTCGTCGAGCTGCCGATTGAACTCCAGCGATCCGGGGCGTCCGCCGGGCTGTGTGGCGACGACTGCGCCTCGCGGCAGCCGGGGCAGGAGCTCGGCGAGCCGGCCGGGCAGCCCCGCACGCCACCGTCGGCTGAACAGGTCGTTGCTCCCGATCACGACTGTCACGAGGTGCGGCGCGACCTCCAGCGACTCCATGGCCGGGAGCTGCCGCTCCAGCAGGTCTGCGACGCGTCCGCCGGAGACCGACAGGTTGACCAGCCGGTGGCCGGGGAGGAACTCGGCGAGCTGTCCGGCCCACCCTCGGTCGTGCGAACTTGCGCCGATGCCCTGGGCCATCGAGTCACCCAGTGCGAACCACAACGGACCTGACGACGCGAGCGCCGCGCGGTTGTCCCGCTCCCACGCATGGGCGTACGGCTCGACCTGCTCCTGCACCTGTCGCACCCCTCGGTGGAACCGGCTCGCGAAGGCGATCACCGGGCCGTTGGGGCGACCGCTCAGGTTGGAGTAGTCGAACGAGGTGTCAGGCACACCTCCAGTGAATCAGGGGCTGCAGGACGTCGCCGGTCGAACCCGTACGCTGAGCGAGTGCAGCACCCCCGAAAATTCGCGGTCCTGGTGATCGGAGAAGCGCTCGTCGTCATCGCGTACCTGCTGGCCGTCGTCGTGACCCCCGACCCCTCGCTGCGGTCGCCTCTGCGTCTCGCTGCGGTTGCAGGCGCGGCCATCATCGCCGTGACGCTCTATCAGGCGTGGTCGGTCACGCCGACGGCAGCCAGTCTCGCGGGGATGCTGGCGGCGCTGCTCGGTGGCGCGTCCCTCGCGGCGACCGCCGTCTCGGCCACTGGCGACCGGGTCTTCGCGAGCACCCCGGTCGCGACACTCGGGACTGCTGCACTGGTCGTGGCAGTCATGCTCGAGCAGGTCTCGCGAACCCAGAACGAAAGGCCGACCCCATGATCGAGCTGTTGACGCCCACCCAGGTCGAGGAGATGCGGCCCGCGGGCAGGTTCGTCGCCTCAGTCCTGACCGCGCTCTCCGACGCCGCCGATGTCGGCGTCGACCTGTTGGAGCTGGACGCGCTGGCGCACCAGATGATTCGCGACCGCGGTGCAGAGTCCTGCTACATCGACTATCACCCCTCATTCGGCGCGATGCCGTTCGGCAAGGTCCTGTGCACCTCGGTCAACGACGCTGTGCTGCACGGCCTGCCGCACCCGTACAAGCTCCGCGACGGCGACCTGGTGAGCTTCGACTTCGCCGTGTCGGTCGACGGCTGGGTCTGCGACTCGGCACTGACTGTCCCCGTCGGCACCCCCCGCGAGGAGGACGTACATCTCGTCGCCCATGCGCAGGAGGCGCTCGACGCCGCGATCGCGGTGGCCCGCCCCGGCAACAAGGTCGGCGACATCTCCGCAGCGATCGGCGCGGTCGGACGTTCGCACGGCCTCAAGATCAACACGCAGTTCGGCGGACACGGGGTCGGCCGGACGATGCACGGCGACCCGCACATCCCGAACGACGGCAAGGCCGGCCGCGGCTTCCCGCTCAAGCCTGGCCTGGTCATCGCGATCGAGCCGTGGTTCCTGCACACGACCGACGAGATCCGGATGGACGACGACGGCTGGACCATCCGCAGCGCGGACGGCTCGCGGGGTGCCCACGTCGAGCACACGATCGCGATCACCGAGGGAGATCCGATCGTGATGACCGCCCGCGACTGACTGAGCAGGACGCTCAGGCGAAGCCCGGTGGTCGTCGCTCGTACCAGGGCGCGGCCGCCTCGACCTGCGCGCTCAGACTGAACAGCGGTCCGTCCTGGCCCGGCAGGGTGGCCAGCATGATGCCGATCGGCAGGTTCTCGGCCGACCAGTGCAACGGCAGGCTCGCCGCCGGTTGCCCGGTCATGTTGTACAGCGCCGTGTACGGCGTGAACAACAGCTCACGGTGGTGGTCCGTCGCCGGGTCGCCAGACTCGTTGAACCACTCCACCGGTTGCGGGGGCAGCGCCAGCGTCGGGGTCAGGAACGCGTCATATGACTGCAGGTCTGAGATGACCTGGCGGGTCGTGAGCTCGAGGAACTGCAAGGCTCGGGAGAGGTCGACCGCGCTCGCAGCCCGACCGCGTTCGCGCCAGTAGCGGGTGTTGGGCCGCAGCAGCGCATCGGCGTCGGGAGGAAGCGCCGCGGCCGCGATGCCGCTGGACCAGATGACGTTGAACTGCGGCTCGAGCGCTTGCGGGAACGGGTTCGCGATGTCGATGACCTCATGCCCCAGCGACTCCAGCAGAGCGCTGGCGGACTCCCAGGCGGCAATCGCGTCGGGGCCCGGAGCGATCCCCTCGAGGTGGGTCGCGGACCATCGGGCGATCCGCATCGGACCGGGTGGACGGTCCACCCACTGGGAGTACGGCACGGGCGGGTCCGGAAGCGGGCGCACGTCGCCGGGCATCGGATGAGCGATGGCGTCCAGGAGTGCGGCGGCGTCTCGGACGCTGCGGGCGAGTGGGCCGTCGCCGGCCAGTCCGCTCCAGTCCGAGCCGAGCGGCCCGGCGCTGACCCGACCGCGGCTGGGCTTGAAGCCGAAGATCCCGCACGCGCTGGCCGGTATGCGGATCGATCCGCCACCGTCACTGCCCTGCGCCAGTGGGATGAGCCCCGCGGCGACGGCCGCCGCAGCCCCGCCGCTCGAACCGCCGGCGTTGCGGCTCGTGTCCCACGGGGTGCGGGCCGGACCGACGAGATCGTTGTCGGTGTAGGACGAGAGTCCGAACTCCGGGGTGTTGGTCTTGCCGAGGCTGATGAAACCGGTCTGCTGCATCAGGTCCACGACGTGGGCGTTGGCCGGCGGGTCGAACTCGCGCAGGAACACCGAACCCATCGAGGTCGGCGTACCAGCAGTGGGGGTCAGGTCCTTGAACGCGGTCGGTACACCGGCGAAGGCTGGGGCGGTGCCGGCGGCCAGGTGGCGGTCGGCCTCGGCAGCCTTCTCGAGGGCGAGCTCGGCGGTCACCGTGATGAACGCGCCGAGGTCATCCGCGTGGCGGTCGATCCGGTCCAGGTGGTGTTGAACGAGCTCGACCGACGAGACCTCCCGGCTCCGGAGGGCGGAAGCCTGGGCGACGGCGTCGAGGTGGTGCAGCTGGGTCATGCACTGAGCCTAGGCCTGTGCGCCGACGCCTAGAATCAATGCGTGGCCACCCCCAAAGTCTTGTTGTTCTACGGTTTCGCGCCGTTGGCCGATCCCGACGCGATCCGGCTGTGGCAGCTCACGCTGTGCCAGTCTCTCGGCGTGCGTGGGCGCATCATCGTCTCGAAGGACGGCATCAATGCGACCCTCGGCGGGGACGTCGTGCAGCTCAAGAAGTACGTGCGGGGCACGCGGGCCTACGCGCCCTTCAAGGACATCGACTTCAAGTGGAGCCAGGGTCGGGCGCTCGAGGACGGCACGACGGCCGACTTCCCGCGGCTCAGCGTCCGGGTCCGTGACGAGCTGGTCACGTTCGGAGCGCCCGCCGAGCTCGAGATCGACGAGACCGGTGTCGTCGGCGGCGGCACGCACCTGAGCCCGGCCGAGCTCCACGCCCTCGTCGAGTCCAAGGACGTCGTCTTCTTCGACGGCCGCAACCAGGTCGAGTCGGCGATCGGTCACTTCACGGATGCTGTCCGACCGCCGGTGGAGACGACCCGCGAGTTCATTGCGGCGCTCGACAGCGGCGCGTTCGACCACCTCAAGGACCAAGCCGTGGTGACGTACTGCACCGGCGGGATCCGGTGCGAGGTCCTCACTCCGCTGATGCGCAGACGTGGGTTCCAGGAGGTTTACCAGCTGGACGGCGGCATCGCGGCCTACGGCGAGGCCTTTGGTGACGATGGTCTGTGGAAGGGCTCGCTGTACGTCTTCGACGACCGGATCACGATGGACTTCTCCGATCACGCTGCACTCGTTGGCACCTGCGACACGTGTGCCGCCGCGACCAATCACGTCGAGGACTGCGGAGACGTGTCGTGCGTGCGTCAGATGGTCAGGTGCCAGACGTGCGGGGCCCGCGACGACCTGTGCTCGCGCCACGCAATGGCCGGCTGATAGCCCCCATGGGCTGCGCACGCAGACGGCTGTCAGCCGCGATTGAGAGCCGCGTCACAGGGTAAGGCTTTTCACATGTCCACCAACGAGAAGTCCTCCTCGGGTCCCGAGCTCGGCCGCATCACCACTGACATTCCGGCGCGGATAGACCGCCTTCCGTGGTCGAGGTGGCACTGGATGGTCGTGATCGGCCTCGGCACAGTGTGGATCCTGGACGGCCTCGAGGTGACGATCGTCGGCAACTTGTCGGCAGTGCTCAAGGACGGCGACACCGGACTGGGCCTGTCGAGCTCCGATGTCGGCCTCGCCGGCGCGATCTACGTCGCTGGAGCGTGCCTAGGCGCGCTGTTCTTCGGTCAGCTGACGGACAAATTCGGTCGCAAGAAGCTGTTCATCATCACGCTGCTGGTCTACACGGCAGGGACCGTCCTGACGGCCTTCTCGATGAATCCGACGTGGTACTTCGCCTGCCGCTTCCTGACCGGAGCCGGCATCGGAGGTGAGTACGCCGCCATCAACTCAGCGATCGACGAGCTCATTCCTGCCAAGTATCGCGGTCGGATCGACATCATCATCAACGGATCTTTCTGGGTCGGCGCAGCCGCCGGATCACTGCTGACGATCCCGCTGACCGACCCGACGCTGGTCAATCCCGAGTTCGGCTGGCGGTTCGCGTTCGCGCTGGGAGCCATCCTCGCCTTCGGTGTGCTGTTCGTTCGCAAGAACGTCCCCGAGAGCCCGCGGTGGTTGTTCATCCACGGCCGCGACGAGGAGGGCGAGCAAATCGTCCGGGGCATCGAGCAGCGGATCGAGCGCGAGGACGACGTGACGCTGGACGGAGTGGACGAGACAATCACGATCCGCCAGCGCAGGACGATCGGCATGGGAGAGATCGCACACACGGTGTTCGCGCTGTATCCCAAGCGCACAATCCTGTGTCTGTCTCTCTTCGCCGGGCAGGCCTTTCTGTACAACGCATTCTTCTTCACCTACGGCGACTCCCTCACGACGTTCCTCGACGTCAAGCAGACCGGTTGGTACATCGCCGCCTTCGCGGTCAGCAACTTTGCGGGAGCGCTGCTGCTCGGGCCGCTGTTCGACAAGGTCGGCCGGATCCCGATGATCGCGGGCACGTACATCCTGTCCGGCGTTCTGCTGGCGGCGGCCGGGACCATGCTCGGGGGGCTCTCGGCGGTCACCCTCACGGCATTCGGGATGGTGATCTTCTTCTTCGCCTCGGCGGGGGCAAGCGCGGCCTACCTGACCGCGAGCGAGGTCTTCCCGATGGAGACGCGGGCGCTGTGCATCGCCTTCTTCTACGCGGTTGGCACCGCGATCGGCGGCATTGCCGGCCCGTTGTACTTCGGTCACCTGATCGATGCCGCCACCAAGTCCAAGGACATCACCGGAATCGTCCCGGGCTACTACCTGGGTGCAGCGCTGATGATCGGCGCAGGCATCGTGGCGATCTTCCTGGGTGTCAAGGCCGAGGGAAAGGCGTTGGAGAACATCGCCAAGCCGCTGACGGCCGAGTGAGGTCGCCGGCGTGACGCGATGCTCGGCACGAGATCGAGGTCAGACCGACTGCTGAGCCATGAGTCCGCGGCGAGAGGGGCGGGCCTGAGAAGTCCTGCTCTCGTTGTCCCGAACCCGCGGCTCGTAGCTGCGGTGGAAGATGGCGCCGACAAGCTCGCGCCGACTCCGCACGCCAGTCTTCTCGAAGATGTTCCGAAGATGGGCCTGCACCGTGCCCATCGCAATGCCCAGCTGGTCGGCAATCACCCCGGTGGACCGGCCCTGCAGGACGCTGCTGGCCACTTCCTGCTCACGGGAGGTCAGCCCATAGGCGCGCAGCAGCAGGCCAGCGAGGTGTGCTGGCTGAGGCTCGTCGAGGATCACCGACACCTGTCGTGGACCGTCGGGACTCACCAGAGCAGCGCCACGCAACAGGATCCACTGGCCACCAGGTGAACGCACGCGTGACTCTGCTTCTCCGTCCGCGCTCCGCAACGCCTGACCGGCCACAGCGAGGACACTTGCCGGCGGATTGTCGACCGTGCCGCCCAGACTCGCGAGCCAGTCGGTGGCGGTGACGGTTGCCGAGTCGATGAGCAGTCGGCGGTTCAGGACGACCAGCCCGGGAGCGTGCGGCAGGTCCGGCTCCAGGGCCTGCCCGACCAGCAGGCCGTATCTGGCTCCCGCTGCCAGACGCGGGGCGATCTGCCGAAGCGCTCGTATCTCGGAAGGCGCAAAGGCAGGCCGTCCCACCTCCCGATACAGGCCGATCACCCCCCACGACTCCTGATCGCGGGTACGCAGGGCCACGAGCAGCTCCTGACTGCAGCCGAAGGGCTGCATCTCCTCGTGGAACTTGCGGGACAGCTCAGGTCTTCCGCCGGTGGCGTCGTGCAGCGTGCCGGATCCGCTCGAAGACAGCAGAACTTCACTCATCGAGTTGTAGTCGCCTTCAGCGTATTCACGGCCCAGCCACTCAGCGGGAATCTCTGGCAGCCCCTCTTGGAAGTGACTGGTCGTGAGCAACGACTCCGGGTCGACGGTGAAGAAGCAGGGAGATTCGAAATGCGGGACTGCGTCGGCCAGCAAGGGCGCCGCCTGCCGCCAGAGCTCCACCAGATCGAGGCCCGCGCCCGCCACGGAGTCCAGCCGCTCCATCGCCCGCGCTGGCGTGCCCATCCCCAAGACATACCAGAAATGTGCAATGGTCGGGCTCGCGTCACTGCCTCATCGTGGAACCATGAAGACACGAATCATTCGCGCCGGAGACGGCGAGATCCTCGGCTCCCCGCTTGGGTGCCGTGATCGTTTCCTGATCGATTCCAAGGACTGGGGCGGCAACCTGGCGGTTGTCGAACACCTGCTGGCCCCACGTTCCATCGCTGCTCCCATGCACCGCCACACACTCGAGGACGAATTCAGCCTGATCCTGCAGGGTCGGGTCTGGTACGTCACAGCCGGTGAGGAGCACGTCGCAGAGGTCGGCGATCTCGTGTTCAAACCACGAGGAGAGTGGCACACGTTCTTCAACGCGTCGGACAAGCCTGCTCGCGTGCTGGAGCTGATCTCACCGGGTGGTCTGGAGGAGGCGTTCCGGATCATCGACACCGCGCCGGAGGATCTCGACCTCGGCCCGCTCGTCGAACCGTACGGCTGCGAGGCCGACCTCGACGCCACCATGCCCTACATCGAGAAGTACGGGCTCACGTTCGGCTAGAACCGACGCATGTCCGACCCCGGCGGCGCAGCCGGCGGGGTCGGCCTGTGTGTGGGCGCCGACATCGCTCACTGTGCCGGGGCAGCCGACCCCGGAATGAAATCGCTATGGAGGAAGTTGATAACATCAGACTCAAGTCAGTTGACACCCATTCTTGATGTCTCCAAAGCACCCAACAGCAGGAGGAAGCACCATGGCCAGAGCGGTCGGAATTGATCTGGGCACGACCAACTCGGTCGTTGCCGTACTCGAAGGTGGCGAGCCCACCGTCATCGCGAACGCCGAAGGAGCACGTACGACCCCCTCGGTCGTCGCCTTCGCCAAGGACGGCGAGATCCTCGCTGGCGAGGTCGCCAAGCGTCAGGGCGTGACGAACGTCGACCGCACGATCCGTTCGGTCAAGCGCCACATCGGCACGGACTGGTCGACGGAGATCGACGGCAAGACCTTCAACCCGCAGCAGATCTCGGCGTTCATCCTGCAGAAGCTCAAGCGCGACGCCGAGGCATATCTGGGTGAGCCCGTCACCGACGCGGTCATCACCGTCCCGGCGTACTTCAACGATCACCAGCGCCAGGCGACCAAGGAAGCCGGCGAGATCGCCGGTCTCAACGTGAGCCGCATCATCAACGAGCCCACGGCGGCCGCGCTGGCGTACGGCCTGGACAAGGGCGACGACCAGACGATCCTCGTGTTCGACCTCGGCGGCGGCACGTTCGACGTGTCGCTCCTGGAGATCGGTGACGGCGTCATCGAGGTCAAGGCCACCAGCGGTGACAACCACCTCGGTGGCGACGACTGGGACGAGAAGGTCGTCGACTGGATCGTCGCGAAGTTCAAGAGCTCGACCGGCCTGGACCTGACCAAGGACAAGATGGCGATGCCGCGCGTCCGGGAAGCAGCCGAGCGCGCCAAGATCGAGCTCTCCAGCTCGTCGTCGACGTCCATCAACCTGCCGTACATCACGGTCGACTCGGACAAGAACCCCGTGTTCCTCGACGAGACGCTGACCCGCTCGGAGTTCGAGAAGATCACGCACGATCTGCTCGAGCGCACCAAGGCGCCGTTCAACAGCGTGATCAAGGACGCCGGCGTCGAGCTCAGCGCGATCGATCACATCGTCATGGTCGGCGGCTCGACCCGCATGCCGGCGGTCTCCGAGCTCGTCAAGACCCTCACCGGTGGTCGGGAGCCCAACAAGGGCGTCAACCCCGACGAGGTCGTCGCGATCGGCGCGAGCCTGCAGGCCGGTGTCCTCAAGGGCGAGGTCAAGGACGTGCTCCTGCTCGACGTCACCCCCCTGAGCCTCGGCATCGAGACCAAGGGCGGCGTCATGACCAAGCTCATCGAGCGCAACACCACGATCCCGACCAAGCGGTCCGAGGTCTTCACGACGGCCGACGACAACCAGCCGTCCGTCCAGATCCAGGTCTACCAGGGTGAGCGCGAGATGGCGGCGGGCAACCAGCTGCTGGCGACGTTCGAGCTCACCGGGCTCCCGCCCGCACCGCGCGGCGTCCCGCAGATCGAGGTCACCTTCGACATCGACGCCAACGGAATCGTCAATGTGTCGGCCAAGGACCGCGGAACCGGCAAGGAGCAGTCGATGACGATCACCGGCGGCTCGGCACTGTCCAAGGACGACATCGACAAGATGGTCAAGGACGCCGAGCAGTACGCCGAGGACGACCGTCAGCGGCGTGAGCAGGTCGAGACGCGCAACCAGGCTGAGTCGCTGTCCCACTCCACCGAGAAGTTCCTCGCGGAGAACGGCGACAAGGTCGGTGACGAGGTCAAGACCGAGGTGCAGGCCGATCTCGATGCTCTCAACGAGGCCCTCAAGGGCGAGGACGCGGCGGCCGTGCAGGCTGCCGTGACCAAGCTCGGCGAGTCCAGCTCCAAGATGGGCGAGGCGATGTATGCGGCCGCCGCTGCCGACGCCCAGGCCGCCGGCGACGAGGCCGGCGCACCGTCGGACTCCGCCGATGACGACGGCGACGTCGTCGACGCCGAGATCGTCGACGACGAGCCGACCGAGGGCGAGGCCAGGTGACGCCCGCCGATCCCGACCCGGGACGCCACGAGCCCGACGTGGGCGAGGAGCTCGACGAGGAGTTGGCCGAGCTGGCTGAGGAGACTCAGCCGGCCGGCCCTCCGGCCGAGCCCACGCTCGAGGCGCAGCTCGCGGAGCGTACGGCTGACCTGCAGCGACTGCAGGCGGAGTACGTCAACTACAAGCGACGGGTCGACCGTGACCGCGAGCTCGTCCGGGCCCAAGGCGAAGCCGCTGTGCTGCAGTCGATGCTGACGGTGCTCGACGACATCGCCCGCGCCGCAGACCACGGCGAGCTCCAGGGTGGTTTCAAGGCCGTCGCCGACGCGCTGCAACAGGCGGTGGGCAAGCACAAGCTCGAGTCGTTCGGCGCCAAGGGCGAGGCCTTCGACCCCTCGCAGCACGAGGCGGTGTTTCACGCCGGCGAGTCCGGAGAGGTCGACACCACGACCGTCGACACGGTCATGCGGACGGGCTATCGGGTGGGCGAACGGATCCTGCGGCCCGCGACGGTCGGCGTGGTCGACCCCGCGAGCGAGGTTGCTGCGCCAGAATCAGAAGATGTCCTGACGGACGAAGCCCCGGACGAGTAGTCCGTGACGGCGACGAGACAGAGAGGAGGGGTGTGATCGATGGCAGCCAGTGACTGGGCGACCAAGGACTTCTACAAGGTCCTGGGCGTCAAGAAGGATGCGTCGCAGGACGAGATCAAAAAGGCGTACCGCAAGCTCGCGCGCGAGAACCACCCCGACTCAAATCCGGGCAACGGTGCCGCCGAGGAGCGCTTCAAGGGCGTCTCTGAGGCGTACGCCGTGCTCTCGTCGAAGGACAAGCGCAAGGAGTACGACGAGCAGCGCTCGATGTTCGGTCAGTTCCGGGGCGGCAATGCCGGATTTCGCCCCCCGGGCGGCCCCGGTCAGCCCGACTTCGACGTCAGCGACCTGCTCGGTGGCCTGTTCGGTGGGGGTCGGGGACGTGCGCGCCAGCGTCAGCCCCAGGCCCGCAAGGGTGACGACCTCGAGACCGAGGCATCGATCACCTTCCAGCAGGCCGTCGAGGGGGCCACCCTCCCGCTACGGATGACCAGCGACGAGGCGTGTGCCAACTGCCACGGAACCGGGGCCAGGCCCGGCACCGTGCCGAAGGTCTGCACCAAGTGCCAGGGAAGCGGCATGCAGACCGGCGCTGCCGGCGGCGTGTTCGCGATGACCGAGCCGTGCGACCAGTGCCGCGGACGCGGACTGGTCGTCGAGCACCCGTGCGAGGTGTGCCGCGGCTCCGGCCGAGCGCCCTCGAGCCGGACGCTCAACGTCCGGGTCCCGGCCGGTGTCAAGGATGGCCAGCGCATCCGGCTCAAGGGCAAGGGCGGCAAGGGCGATGCCGGCGGTCCGGCGGGCGATCTTTTCCTCGTCGTGCACGTCGAGCCGCACCGGCTGTTCGGGCGCAAGGGTGACCACCTCACCATCACGGTCCCGGTCGCCTTCGACGAGCTCGCCCTCGGCGCACAGATTCAGGTGCCGACGCTCGACGGACCGCCCGTACGACTCAAGATCCCGGCGGGCACGCCAAATGGTCGAACGTTCCGGGCCGGTGGCAAGGGCGCCGTGCGCAATGCGGGCGGTCGCGGCGACCTGCTGGTGACGGTCGAGGTGCAGGTGCCGACTGAGCTGACCGACCAGGCCAAGGCCGCCGTCGAGACCTTGCGTGACGCCAGGGGTGCGACGTCGCCGCGCGATGATCTGCTCGAGGTCGCGACATGATGTCGGACCCGTTCAGCCCTCCAGGGCCGGAAGCCAAGGTCTTCGTCATCAGCGTGGCGGCCGAGCTGTCGGGCCTGCACCCGCAGACCCTGCGGACGTACGACCGGCTGGGGCTCGTCGCCCCGGGACGAACCGGCGGCGGCGGGAGGCGCTACTCCCTGCACGACGTCGAGCTGCTGCGCACTGTGGCACGGCTGACTGCCGAGGGCCTGGGACTGGAAGGCGTGCGGCGGGTCATCGAGCTGGAGAACCAGGTCCTCGCACTCCGCGCGCGGGTCGCCGAGCTGCAGGCCGAGGTTGCGGCAGCAAAGCTCCCGCAGAACCTGCCGGCGCTGATCGCCGACCAGCACGTCGTGATCTGGAGCAAACGGCGCCGCTGACCTGGAGGCAGTCCGGGCGATAGATTGGGACGACGCTTCCGTCGAGCAAGGATGATCGTGGTGTTCCAGAAGATTCTTGTCGCCAATCGTGGAGAGATCGCCATTCGGGCGATTCGCGCTGCCCACGAGCTGGGCTCGTCGACCGTCGCAGTCTTCCCGTACGAGGATCGTGGCTCAGAGCACCGAGTTCGCGCTGATGAAGCCTACGAGATCGGCGAGCGGGGACATCCGGTACGCGCCTATCTCGACCCCGACGCGATCGTCGAAGCGGCGGTGCAGTGTGGCGCTGACGCGATCTATCCCGGCTACGGCTTCCTGTCGGAGAACCCGGATCTCGCCGAGGCCTGTGAGAGGGCGGGGATCACCTTCATCGGTCCGTCCAAGGAAGTCCTCGAGCTGACCGGCAACAAGGCTTCCGCGATCGCTGCGGCCAAGGCCGCCGGTGTCCCGACGCTCAGCTCGGTCGAGCCCTCGGCCGACGTCGACGTCCTGCTCAAGGCATCGGACGTCCTGACCTTCCCGCTGTTCGTCAAGGCCGTTGCCGGCGGCGGAGGGCGGGGCATGCGACGGGTGGACGACCCCGCGAAGCTGCGCGAGTCGATCGAGGCGGCGATGCGTGAGGCGGACGGAGCATTCGGTGACCCCACCTGCTTCATCGAGGAGGCCGTCGTCGACGCGCGTCACATCGAGGTGCAGGTGCTGGCCGACTCGTTCGGCGGCGTCGTGCACCTGCGTGAGCGGGACTGCTCGGTGCAGCGACGGCACCAGAAAGTCGTCGAGATCGCCCCAGCGCCCCACCTCGACCGCGACATTCGTATGGCGATGTGTGCCGACGCGGTGAAGTTCGCCCGCTCGATCGACTACTCGTGTGCCGGGACGGTCGAGTTCCTGCTGGGCCCCGACGGCCGCTACGTCTTCATCGAGATGAACCCGCGGATCCAGGTCGAGCACACCGTGACCGAAGAGGTCACGAATGTCGACCTCGTGCAGGCGCAGATGCGGATCGCCGCGGGGGCCACCCTGGCCGATCTCGACCTGGCTGACCAGTCCACGATCAAGGCGCGGGGTTTCGCGCTGCAGTGCCGCATCACGACCGAGGATCCGTCCAACGACTTCCGTCCCGACACCGGCACCATCACGTCCTACCGGTCGCCGGGCGGCCCGGGCGTCCGGCTCGACGGTGGTACGACCTACACCGGCGCGGTCATCGGCGCCCACTTCGACTCGATGCTGTCCAAGCTGACCTGCCGCGGCCGCGACTTCGAGGCGGCCGTGACGCGGGCGGAGCGTGCGCTGGAGGAGTTCCATGTCGGTGGTGTCTCGACCAACATCCCGTTCCTCAAGGAGCTGCTCGCCAACGACGACTTCCGTGCCGGGCGCGTGACGACGACATTCATCGAGGAGCACCCTGCGCTGTTGGAGGCACACGGAGCGTCGGATCCAGCCGGCAAGATCCTGTCCTGGCTGGCCGATGTCACGGTTAACAAGCCTCATGGCGCCGCTCCGACCCTCGTCGACCCGCGGAGCAAGCTGCCCGACGTCGACCTCTCGGTCGCGCCGGCGGACGGGTCCCGCCAGCTGCTCGCAGAGCTCGGCCCCGAGGGCTTCGCCGCGGCGCTGCGGCAGCGCGACACCGTCGGCGTCACCGACACGACGTTCCGTGACGCGCACCAGTCGCTGCTGGCGACTCGCGTGCGCACGCGCGACCTGGTTGCGGTCGCGCCATACGTCGCACGCACGACGCCGCAGCTGCTGTCGATCGAGGCCTGGGGGGGAGCGACGTACGATGTCGCACTGCGCTTCCTCCAGGAAGATCCGTGGGATCGCCTCGCCGCGATGCGCGAGGCGGCGCCCAACATCTGCCTGCAGATGTTGCTGCGCGGTCGCAACACCGTCGGCTACACGCCGTACCCGACCGAGGTGACGGACGCCTTCGTGCAGGAAGCCGCTGCGACCGGTATCGACATCTTCCGGATCTTCGATGCCCTCAACGACGTGGACCAGATGCGGCCGGCGATCGAAGCGGTGCGGGCGACGGGTACGGCCGTCGCCGAGGTCGCGCTCTGCTACACCGGAGACCTGCGCGATCCCGACGAAAAGCTCTACACGCTGGACTACTACCTGCAGCTCGCCGACCGGATCGTCGAAGCCGGCGCACACGTGCTGGCGATCAAGGACATGGCGGGACTGCTTCGCGCTCCCGCCGCGCGGACGCTCGTGCTGGCGCTGCGTGATCGCTTCGACCTGCCGGTGCACCTGCACACCCATGACACCCCGGGTGGCCAGCTGGCGACCCTCGTTGCCGCGATCGATGCCGGCGTGGATGCCGTCGACGTGGCGAGTGCCGCGCTGGCCGGCACCACCAGTCAGCCGCCGATGTCGGCGCTGGTGGCGGCGACCAATCACTCCGACCGGGTGACCGGGCTGGACATCGACGCGGTGAACGCGCTCGAGCCGTACTGGGAGGCCACCCGCCGTCTCTACGCCCCGTTTGAATCCGGGCTGCCTGCCCCGACCGGGCGGGTCTACCGCCACGAGATCCCGGGCGGCCAGCTGTCCAATCTGCGTCAGCAGGCAATCGCGTTGGGCCTGGGCGAGAAGTTCGAGCAGATCGAGGACATGTACGCCGCGGCGAACGACATCCTGGGCAACGTTGTCAAGGTGACGCCGTCGTCCAAGGTCGTCGGCGACCTCGCTTTGCACCTCGTCGCGGTTGGCGCCGACCCGGCTGCGTTTGCCGACGATCCGGCATCGTTCGACATCCCCGCCTCCGTCATCGGCTTCCTGTCCGGTGAGCTGGGTGACCCGCCAGGCGGGTGGCCCGAGCCATTCCGGGCCAAGGCGCTGGAGGGCCGCGCAGTCAAGCCTGCGGTCACCGAGCTGACCGTCGAGGATCACGAGGGGCTGGCCACCGACCGACGTCACACCCTCAACCGCTTGCTGTTCCCCGGTCCGACCAAGGACTTCGACGCAGCGCACCTCGAGTTCGGTGATCTGTCGGCCCTGCCGACCGGTGCATTCCTGTACGGGTTGCGGGGCGGTGACGAGATCGAGGTCGAGGTGTCGGAAGGCAACCTCCTGCTGTTCGGCGTCGAGGCCATCGGGGACGCCGACGAGCGTGGACTCCGCAACGTCCTGGGCACGATCAATGGTCAGCTTCGGCCGACCGAGGTCCGCGATCGCTCGGTCGACTCCAAGGTCGCGACGGCCGAGAAGGCAGAAGCCGGCAACCCACAGCACCTCGCTGTCCCGTTCGCTGGCGTCGTGCATGCTTCGGTCGCCGAGGGCGACACGGTCGAGGCCGGCCAGACCGTCGCGACGATCGAGGCCATGAAGATGGAGGCCTCGATCACCGCCCCCACCTCTGGAACGGTGAGCCGGTTGGTCATTTCTGACCCGCGTCAGGCCGAAGGTGGTGACCTGCTGCTCGTCCTGGACACGGCGTAGGCGTACGCGCTGTTCTCTTGATCTTCACAGGTTCTGGCGGCGCCATTGTGCCGTTCGCGTGTGACGATGGAGAGGCGTGGTTAGTTCCGGCGGTCAGCCTCAACGGCACGTGGTCGAGCAGCGCGGATGGAGCGGTTGATGACGCAGGGAGCCCCGATTGACTCCGTTTCGCAGGATCGCTACGTCAGCCACTTCACCGACCTGATGCAGGACGTCAAGGATTCTGGGCTGCTGGAGCGCAGGCACGGCTATTACTGGTGGCAGATAGGTGTCCACGTCGCGGCCTTCTTCGCCATCTGGGTGGGGTTCTTCCTGCTCGGCAATTCCTGGTTCCAGCTGATCCTCGCCGCACTGCTGGGCGTCATCGTGACGCAGTTCGGATTCCTCGGCCACGATGCGGCGCACCGGCAGATGTTCACCTCGTCGGCGTGGAACTCCTGGACGGCGCGCATCCTGGCCGGCGCCTTCGCCGGCCTGAGCTTCGCGTGGTGGCGAGCCAAGCACAACATGCACCACAAGGCCCCCAACCTGGAGGGCTACGACCCGGACATCGGTCCAGGCGCGATCGCGTTCACCCCGGGCGTCGTTGCCCAGCGCACGTCCGGCTTCGCCGGCTGGTTCGTGCAGCGCCAGGGCTGGTTGTTCTTCCCGTTGCTGACGCTCGAGGGGCTCAACCTGCACGCCGAGAGCATCCGGGCGGCGCGCGACACGGAGTCCAACCAGCCGTGGCGGCGGGTCGAGCTCTTTCTCGTCGTCACCCGACTCGCCGCGTACGTCGCGGTGCTGTTGGCATTCCTGCCGCTGGGCAAGGCTGCGGCATTCTTTGCGATCCAGATGGCAGTGTTCGGCTTCTGCCTCGGAGCGTCCTTCGCGCCGGCGCACAAAGGCATGCCGATCATCCCCCCGGAGATGAAGCTCGACTTCTTGCGCCGTCAGGTCATGGTCTCGCGCAACGTCAGGGGCAATCCGGTCGTCGACTGGGCGATGGGCGGGCTCAACTACCAGATCGAGCACCACCTCTTCCCGAACATGCCGCGCTGCAACCTCAAGAAGGCGCAGCCGCTGGTGCGGGCCCACTGCGAGCGCGAAGGCATCGACTACATGGAGGTCGGGCTGTTCCACTCCTACGCGATCGTCGTGGACTATCTGAACAACGTCGGCCTGCGGGCGCGGGACCCGTTCGACTGCCCGTTGTCCGCACAGCTGCGCGCCCCCGACGCCTGACAGCACGGTGACGCGGCCCTACGGTGGGAGCGCGATCACGTCGGCCGAACCACCAGAGAGAGTGATGTCCTGATGCGTGCAGTCACCTGCGCCGAGTTCGGCGGACCCGAGGTACTGACCATGACCGATGTTCCCGATCCCGAGGCCGGTCCAGGCCAGGTCCGGGTCGCAGTGTCGGCGATCGGCGTCAACCGATTCGACGGCAAGGTGCGCTCGGGCTCGATGGAGTCGATGTTCTCCACGCCACTGCCGAAGGTGCTCGGTCTCGAGCTGGTGGGGGTCGTCGACCAGACCGGTGAAGGCATCACGGACGTCGCGGTCGGCGACCGAGTCGCGGGCTGGGCGGTGGGAAATCCCGGCGCGTACGCGGAGCGGGCGCTGATGACGACCTACGCGCGCGTGCCGGAGGGGGTCAGCGACGAGGTCGCGGCTGCGGCGCCGGTCGCCACGGAGGCGGCTCGCCGGGTGCTCGATGCTGTTGGCGTCGAGCGGGACACCGCGGTCGTGATTCACGGAGCGAGTGGCGGGGTCGGCGCCATAGCGGTTCAGCAGGCGGTAGCCCGCGGGGCGACGGTCTTGGCGACCGCATCGGCCGCACACCACCAGCGGCTGCGCGCCCTCGGGGCGCTGCCGATCTCATACGACGCCGGGTGGGCCGATCGAGCCGCCGCCCTCGTGCCGTCGGGCATCCAGGCCGTCGTCGACACGGCTGGCCGGGGGCTGCTCCCCGAGTCGGTACGGCTCGTGGGCTCGGCAGACCGCGTCGTGACGATCGCCGATCCCGACGCCGACGAGCTGGGAGTCGAGTTCAGCTCTGCGGCCGACAATCGCGCCGACCTGCTGGCCGACGACCTGGCCGCCGTGGAACGCGGCGACCTTGAGATCACGGTCGCGCACGTGCTGCCGCTGGCCGAGGCCGCCGAGGCCCACCGCATCATGGATGGCGGACACGCCGGTGGCAAGGTCGTGCTGCGGCCCTAGCCGGATCTAGTTGATCTGACGGTCCTGACCCTCCCAGTAGGGCTGGCGCAGCTTGAACTTCTGCAGCTTGCCGGTGGCGGTGCGTGCCAGCTCCTCGCG
>NZ_JBAVDI010000022.1:0-31446 GCF_049587115.1 Aeromicrobium sp. | reverse complement strand
GTACCCGTCCTCACCGCCAGGCGCCTCCATGACGCCGTCCAGGGAGATGAACGTGGTGACAATCAGGGTGCGCACGGTGATGACTCCTCGAATCGGGCGATGGTGCCTGCAATGGACACCTCGAACGAACGTGGTCGGATCGACACGACCACCCACACGATGCAGTACGACGCGTGCCACATCAAGTTCGGGCCAAGCCGCCCCACTCCTTGGCAGCCGAACGACGCACCTGTCGCCTCGCGCCGAGGGACCTCAGGCTCCGGGCAGGTCACCCGCTGTCAGCGGGGACGAGTGTCGACGCCAGACGCGCCAGCGGCCCTCCCGGAGCCGCCAGACATCGCTGAACACGAACAAGCCGCTGCGGTCCTGGCCGAGGACCGTGGCGTGCATGCGGACCAGGGTCAGCACCGCCGCCATCTCGTCGGACTGATCGATGCGCTGCTGCTCGATGCTGTAGGAGTGCACGTGGTAGTCCGCAAGGACCTCCAGCCATCGGTCTCGACCCATCGCGGCGGGCACAGGATGCACGAGGACCAGCGCGAAGTCCTCGTCGAGCACTTCGTCCGCTGCCTCGCGGTCCCGTTGCTGGACCGCGTCGTCGAATTTCCTCATTGCCACGGCGAGTTCGTCAGCGCTCATCGTCATACTGTGGCACGCGAGCCCGCAGCTGCGAGGCCACTCATCAAAACGTACGTCCCACGAGAATGGCAGCAACGATGCCCGGCGGGCTTGGACACCGCACCCATCAACTGAGTATGAATTGCTTCACACTCCCGGTCACTGCCCGGCGGATCTGGCAGGCTGGACGCAATCCGTGGACTCCGCGAGGAGCTGCGAGACGACAAGGAGATCACCCATGGCCGACGCCACCCCGGAAGAGACCGCTCCCTACGGCACGGGACCTGCCGCCGCAGAGCCCACGACCCGCAGACGCATCCGCACCCACCACCTGCAGCAGATGAAGCAACAGGGTGAGAAGTGGACGATGCTGACGGCCTACGAGCAGAACACCGCCGCGATCTTCGACGACGCAGGCGTAGAAGTGCTGCTGGTGGGCGACTCAGCATCCAACAATGTCTTCGCCAACGGCACCTCGCTGCCGGTCACCGTCGACGAGCTCATCCCGCTGGTGCGGGCCGTCTCCCGCTCGGCCAAGTACGCCCTGGTCCTCGCCGACCTACCGTTCGGGTCCTACCAGGGCTCGCCGGAGCAGGCCTTTCACACCGCAGTGCGGTTCATGAAGGAGGCTGGCGCGCACGCCGTCAAGCTCGAGGGCGGGCTGGCGATGGTGCCGCAGGTCAAGCTGCTGACCGACGCTGGGATCCCGGTCTGTGCGCACATCGGCTTCACCCCTCAGGCAGAGCACAACCTCGGCGGCTACCGCGTACAGGGCCGGGGTGACGGGGCGAGCCGGCTGATCGAGGAGGCGCAGGCGCTCCAGGAGGCCGGGGCATTCGCCATCGTGATGGAGATGGTGCCAGCGCCAGTTGCCGCGCAGGTCACAGCAGCCCTGCGCATTCCGACGATCGGCATCGGCGCTGGCGTCGACTGCGACGCACAGGTCCTGGTGTGGACCGACATGCTGGGCATCACGACCGGACGGGTGCCGCGATTCGTCAAGAAGTACGCCGATCTGCACTCGGTGATGCTCGACGCGACCCGGGCCTACGTCGCGGACGTGAAGTCCAGCGCCTTCCCGGCTGCCGAGCACAGCTTCGAGAGCTGACTCACGGGCTCCAACCCCACTGCGTTGCGCCGATCCAGGCGAGCCCGACCCAAAGCAGCAGTCCCCCAGCCGGCACCGCGATCGTCAGCCGCGGGCGGGAGCGAGCCCAACGAGCGACCAGCCAGACCTGCGGCACCAGCAACAACAGGGCCAGCACGACTCCCCACCAGGGCGCGAACAGGACCGTCGACACCGAGCACCACAGCACCATGAAGAGCCCGACGATCGCGATCCACGGGCCGGAACGATCGAGCTGGACGCGGCGACGACTCATTCCTTGGGCGTGGAAGCCGCGTCGTCGTTCCAGTCCGGGTCGTTGTCCCACTCCTCGGTGCGCTCGGCGGCGATCTCCAGCGCGCGGGAAGCTTCAGCCTCGGTGTCGTAAGGCCCGAGCCGGTCGGCGGCGCGACAACCCTCCTCGCCCTCGACCCGGTCGTGCTTGGTGCAGTAATAGAATTTCGCATCGGTCATGCGTCCATCCTGCCCCAAGCGGCGTTGTTCTGCGGCCCCTAGACTCACTGGGTGACTGTCCTGACTGCCGGCCGAGTGTCCCCAGAACGCGCGGTTCCCGCCTCGATCGAGCGTCCGGAGTATGTCGGCCAGATCGCTCCCCTTCCCTATCGCGGATCTTCCGTGCGCGATGGGGCGACGATCGCCGCGATGCGCGTGGCGGGCCGCATCGCGGCACAGGCGCTCGATGCGGTCGAGGCCGCGATCGCGCCCGGCGTCACGACCGACGAGCTGGACCGTGTCGGTCACGAGTTCCTGGTCGACCACGACGCGTACCCATCGACCCTGGGCTATCGCGGCTATCCCAAGTCGCTGTGCAGCAGCGTCAACGAGGTCATCTGCCACGGCATCCCCGACAACCGTCCGCTCGAGGACGGCGACATCGTCAACATCGACATCACCGCATTCATCGACGGCGTCCATGGTGACACCAACAAGACCTATCTCGTCGGCGACGTCGCCCAGGAGTCCCGGCTGTTGGTCGAGCGCACCCACGAAGCGACGATGCGGGCGATCCGAGCGGTCAAGCCCGGACGTGAGATCAACGTGATCGGCCGGGTGATCGAGTCGTACGCCAAGCGCTTCGGCTACGGGGTCGTCCGTGACTTCACCGGTCACGGCGTCGGACCGGCGTTCCATGACGGGCTGGTCATTCCCCACTATGACGATCCGTCGTACGACACCGTGATCGAGGAAGGGATGACCTTCACGATCGAGCCCATGCTCACCCTCGGCTCGATCGAATGGGACATGTGGGACGACGGCTGGACCGCCGCGACCCAGGACAAGTCGCGGACCGCCCAGTTCGAGCACACGCTTCTCGTCACCGCCCAGGGTGCGGAAATTCTGACCCTGTCCTAGCGAGTCAGTGCATGAACGCCTTGACCAGGTGCGACACGATGATGCCGACGGCTGCGCCGATCAACAACGAAGGCAGAAAGTAGTTTCCCCCGAGGAAGAGCCCGACGGCGCCACCGATCAGGGCGCCGAGCCCGACGCCCACCGCGTAGGTGAAGGACGACGGCGGCTCGGGGCTGTGGTGTTCAGTCATGGCCCGAAGCGTAGCCCGTCAGCGCACTGCCGTGTAACTGTTCGTGACAGCGCGCCGAGGAACCGATCAGGGAATGTAGTTGAACCTGTCAGGATCCGGGCCCGTGCGGTGGCCTTTGTCCAGCGCGGTGATCAAGCCCATGTCTCCCTCGGACAGCTCGAAGTCGAACAGGTCGAAGTTCTCCTCGATCCGGCTGCGAGTCACCGACTTGGGGAAGACGATGTCGCCGCGCTGAATGTGCCAGCGAAGCACGACCTGGGCGACGGTCTTGCCCTGCTCGGCCGCGATACCGGTGATCGCGTGGTCGTCGAGCACCATGCCCTGTGCGATCGGTGACCATGCCTCGGTGGCGACGCCGTGCTCGGAGTTGACCGAGCGCACCTCGTCCTGGGTGAGGTACGGATGTACCTCGATCTGATTGACCGCGGGGACGATCTCGGTGTCCTGGATCAGCCGGCGCAGATGGCTCGGCTGGAAGTTGGACACGCCTATCGACTTGGCACGGCCGGAGCGATAGATCTCCTCGAGTGCCTTCCAGGTCTCGACGAAGTCCACGTCGATTCCCGGAAGGGGCCAGTGGATCAGAAAGAGGTCGAGCTGATCGAAGCCAAGGCGCTCGAGCGACTCGTCGAAGGCCTTGATCGCATCGTCGTGCGCGTGAAATGCGTTGTTGAGCTTGCTCGTCACGAACACCTCGGCACGATCCAGGCCGGACGCGCGGACAGCTTCGCCGACACCTGCCTCGTTGCCGTACATCTGTGCGGTGTCGATGTGGCGGTAACCGATCTCGAGGGCCGCGAGCGTCGCATCCTTGGTCTCGTCCGGATCGATCTGGTAGACCCCGAATCCGAGCTGCGGAATCGAGACGCCATTGTTCAGGACGATCGTGGGGACAGTCATGGATGATCTCCTGGGTGGTTCGACGTGTGGTGTCCGCCCGATGGTCACCATCGGTGCTTCCCGTTCAACGATACGTGGAGCCCAGCAGCCCGCATCCGCTAACTTCTGACCGCCGAAATCGTTCTACGGGTACGACGAGCCAGCGGAAGGAATCCCATGCACCGAGTCGTACTCAACATGCAGATGAGTAGCGATGAGGCATTCACGACGGTTTCTCTGGCGCTCGGCGCTCTTCCGGACGTGACGATCGATGCACCCGGCTGGGGCGACAACCGCCACCTGATCGTCACGATCGACTCGGACGACCCCGACGTGGTCGACATCGTGCGTGAGATCACCTGGCAATTCGATGCCTTGGCGATCCAGCTCTCCCTGCACCTCGCAGACGCCGGCTGAGCAGCGCTCACGACCGGTGGGGCGAATGAGCCGGCCTGTAAGCCGGATCCTGTCGGGCCGAAGCCCGGGCGACCATCCATCTGGGACGCCCATTGCTGGACGCCTCGTGCGACCTACCCGCTGACATTGGACGAGCAGCCCGTCAGCGCAGGCCCGAAGGCCCTCTTGGTCTTGCTCCCGGTGGGGTTTACCTAGCCGCCCCGGTCACCCGGAGCGCTGGTGAGCTCTTACCTCACCGTTTCACCCTTACCCGCACCTGCGCCGTCACCGTTGGCGAGCAAGCTCACCGAGGATCAAGCGAAGGCCGCTGGCGGTTTGATTTCTGTGGCACTGTCCCGCACGTCGCCGTGGGTGGCTGTTGGCCACCACCGCCGCTCTACGGAGTCCGGACTTTCCTCGACGCCACACCTCACGGTGGACGCCGCGGCCGCCCGGCCGACTCATTCGCGTCGCCGATCCTACCGGTCCTGCGCCCCGAGTGGACGTCCGATAGGCTGGGAGCACGAAAGGGAGTAGTCCCCAACGGCTGTGTCGACATGCTGACTCCGCGAATCTGCGGAGTCCGGTGCAGCAGGCCAAGGCCCCGAGTTGTCTCGGGCTCGTGGCGGACGAGACTTTCGACCAGAGTTGTCATTGACGATGCCTGGTCGAAGGCTTGTCATCCCAGGCTCTTCGTCCAGGCGGACGAGGGGCCTGATCCATGTACGCGTTCCTGCTGAGCACCGCCGTGATCTTCGTGGCCGAGCTCGGTGACAAGAGCCAGCTGATGGCGATGACATTCGCCACGCGCCACCGCATGCGTGACGTGCTGCTGGGAATCACCATCGCAACCGCGATCGTGCACCTGGCCTCGGTGGGAATCGGCGCGTGGATCGGCGACAGCCTTGCCGGGAGTCAGCACGTCGTCTCGATCATCGCTGGGTTCGCGTTCCTGATCTTCGCCGCGTGGACATGGCGGGGCGACGAGCTCAGCGAGGAGGAGGCCACCCGAGCAGGAGCTCGCAAGGGCGTGGCCATCGTGGCGATCGGCATCGCGTTCTTCCTGGCTGAGCTGGGAGACAAGACCATGCTGGCCACGATCACCCTCGCGACGCAGGAGGGCTGGCTGGGCACATGGATCGGGAGCACGGTCGGCATGGTCCTGGCTGATGCGATGGCCATCGTGGTGGGAGCGGTTCTCGGCCGCCACCTCCCGGATCGGATCATCACGATCGGCGCGACCCTGGCCTTCGTCGTGTTCGGCGTCCTGCTCATCGCAGACGGTGCCGGCTGGCTGTGAACGCCAACCTCCGTGGCACGGATAGGGTCGTCGCGTGCTGATCCTGCTCCCACCCTCCGAAGGCAAGAGTCGTCCCACCTCGGGAGCTCCACTGGATCTGGGCTCGCTGTCCTTCCCCAGCCTGAACCCCGTTCGCGCTCAGCTTCTCAGAGCTCTGGTGAGACTCTCCGCCGGTAGGCCCCAGCGGGCCATGGAGGTGCTCGGACTCGGTGCCACCCAGGCCGAGGCGATCGCGATCAACGCAGCGCTGCTGGACGAGCCCACGGCACGTGCCGACGCGATCTACACTGGCGTGCTGTTCGGTGAGCTGGACGTGTCGAGCCTGGATGACGCGGCGCGCAAGCGTGCCGACGTCTCGATAGCGATCGCCAGCGGCCTGTTCGGGCTGTTGCGTCCCGGCGATCCCATCCCGGCCTACCGGTTGTCGGGCAGCGTGACCCTCCCGCGGCTCGGAACCGTGCCGGGGCGGTGGCGAACACGGTTGCCTCGGGTCATCTCCGAGCAGACCGGCGACGGTCTTCTGATCGACCTGCGCTCCGGCGCTTACACCGCGCTGGGCCGACCCCCAGCCGCGATGGCCGACCGCACCGCCACGATGCGCATCTTGCACGAGCACAACGGCACACGTCGGATCGTGAGCCACTTCAACAAGGCGACGAAGGGCCGGATCGTCCGGGGACTGCTTGAGTCCGGTGCAGATCCCAGCAGTGTCGACGCACTGCACACGCTGCTCGGCGATCTCGGTTGGACTGTCGAGCGCGACGGACAGCGGCTCGACGTCGTCGTGGCCGAGGTCTAGTCGGGGACGACGTTGAAGTTGCGCAGCGATGCTGCGCCGTCCGGGTGCCACTGGATCGTGGTCACGGATGCGGGCGCCAGCTCCATCTTGTAGATGACCTGCATCGGCGCGTCGAGGGCAAGCCGGACGAGCAGCTTGATGGGCGTCACGTGGCTCACCGCGACGATCGTTCGGCCTGCGTGCTGCTGCACGAGTCGGTCGCGCGCCGCCGAGACCCGCTCGTGGACAGCGTCGAAAGCTTCGCCCCCGGGTGGCGCGACCGCGGTCGACCCGAGCCAGTCGTCGAGCTCACCCGGCCAGCGCTGCATGATCTCGGCAAAGCTGTGGCCGTCCCACTCGCCGAACGAGGCCTCGGCCAGACCTGCTTCGAGCTCGACATCCAACCCCACCGCGCGTGACACCGCCGCCGCGGTCTCGCGGGTGCGCCGCAGCGGCGAGGAGACGATCGCATCGACTCCCCCGCGACGTGCGATCCATGCCGCAGCGGACTCGGCCTGCTGCTGACCCGACGGTGTCAGTCCCGGATCGGACCCACCGCTGCCACAGAACAGCTTGCGCTCGGTGGATGACGTCACGCCGTGGCGCAACAGGATCACGGTGGTGGGCTTGGCGTCCGCACTCGCTCGCCACGTGGCCGCCGGGCCCATCTGCGCAGCGCGGATCTCGGCCGAATCGCCGACCCGGCCGCTACCACCGGCTGCGGCGTCATCCAGCGCGGCGTTGGCCAGGGCGTCCGCAGCCCGGTTCTGCTCGCGGGGCACCCAGGTCCAGATGACGCCCGGGGGCGCGAGTTCCCCAGCGCGCAGCGCCAGCGGCTTCATGCTCGCGTGCTTGACCTTCCACCGACCGGCCATCTGCTCGACGACCAGCTTGGAATCCATCCGCACCTCGACCTCGGAGGCCTCAGGAACGTGCTCACGCGCCAGCTCGAGCCCGGCGATCAAGCCGGAGTACTCCGCGACGTTGTTGGTCGCGATCCCGATCGTCTCGCCGCGCTGCGCGATGACAGCGCCGGTGTGGGCGTCCCGGACCAGGGCGCCGTAGGACGCTGGACCTGGGTTGCCGCGGGAGCCACCGTCGGCCTCGATGATGATCCGAGAAATCACAGACCAGACTCGGGTGTGCGGATCAGGATTCGGCCACACTCGGGGCATCGCAGGACTTCGTCCTCGGGCGCAGCGGCAATCTCGCGCAGGTCGGCGCCGTTGATCTCCAGTCGGCAACCCTCGCAGCGCTTCGCCCGAAGAGCAGCCGCGCCGAGACCGCCGTACTGCGCGCGGGACTTGTCGTACAGGGCGATCAGTTCCGGCGGCACGGCAGACGCCGCCTGGCCGCGGTCGGCCTGGGCATCAGCGGCCTGCTCGTCGAGCACCCGGATCGCGGCGTCACGCGCGGCGGTCGCCTGCGCGAGGTCCTCGTTGACCTGGCCGAGGTCGGCCTCGGCGGCGAGCAACCGCCCCTGCGCCTCCTCGAGCGACTCCATCACCTCGAGCTCGTCGTCCTCGAGCGTGGAGATGCGGCGCTGGAGCGCGACGAGCTCGTGCTGGAGGCTCTCCAGATCCTTGGGATTGCTGATCGCGCCGGAGTTGAGCCGCTCCTCGTCGCGGGTGCGGCGGGCCTTGACCTGCTCGACCTCGGCATCGGCCTTTCGCTGCGCCGCGCTGAGGTCGGTCACCTGGGTGTCGGCCTCGATGCGCTGGCCGTCGATCTCCCTCGCCCTGGCCTGCAGCTCCTCGATCGATGCGTGCTCGGGAAGGGTCTTCCGGCGGTGCTCCAGCTGAGCGAGGACGGAGTCCTGCGCCTGCAGGTCGAGCAGCGCGGACTGGGCGGTGGGGTCGGCGTTCACAAGGGCTACCGTACCCGTTTGACCTTCCCCGTCGCGGTGCGCTCGAGTGCTTCGGTGAACTCGACGTCCCGAGGCACCTTGTAGCGAGCCAGGCGCTCCCGCACGTAGCTGCGGACCTCAGCCTCCGAGAGCTCCGCACCCGCGCTCAGTACGACGACGGCACGCAGTCGCTGCCCGAACTCCTGGTCGTCGACCCCATGGACGTAGGCCTCCTGGACCGCAGGGTGAGCGTCGAGCAGGTCCTCGACCTCACCGGGGAAGACATTCTCGCCGCCCGAGACGATCATGTCGTCCTCCCGCCCGTCGATGAACAGTCGGCCTGATGCGTCCAGGTGGCCAAGGTCCCCCGTGCTGACGTGGCCGTCGACGATCCGCTTGCCCCCGCCGCTGGTGTACGTGGGCGCCGTCATGCCGCTGGAGATGAAGATCCCACCGATCGCGCCCGGCGGCAGTCGTCCGTCGTCTGCGTCGAGGATCCGCACCGACACCCCACGGAGCGAACGGCCAACCGTCCCGGCGGCCGCCCGGAGATCGGCCGGGGTGGCCAGCGTCGACCAACCGGTCTCTGTCGATCCGTAGACGTCGTGCAGCACGTCGCCGAAGGCGTCCATGAAGCGATCCGCCAGCGCGGGCGCCAGCGGTGCGGCACCGGACTGAACGGCGCGCAGGCTCGAGAGGTCGAGAGTGGATCGGAGCTCCTTCGGCACGTCGAGCAGTCGGTTCAACATGACTGGCACCGCGAACACGACCGCGACCCGGTCGCGCTCCACCCGGCGCAGCACGTCCTCGGCCTCGAACCGGCGAGTCAGCACGACCGGGCAGCCAAGCGCCAGACTCATCAGCAGGTAGGCCAACCCGAACCCGTGGAAGACCGGCGGGGCGATCAGCACCGGGTCACCGCTGCGCAGCCCGATGCCTCGCAGCAGGGAGCTGACCGGTGCCAGCGCACCGAGCAGATCCGCGTCCCGCCGCGATCCCTTGGGTGCGCCGGTGGTGCCCGATGTCAGGATCACCAAGCGCCCGTGTCGGCCGCCGGTGCGGGGCGGCGGGAGCGCAAGAGCCTCGAGCGCCGCCATCGAACCCGGACCCGGGCGGTCGGCGATCACCGCGATGTCGTCGAGGCCCGCGATCGAGATGCGACCGGCGAACTCCTCGTCGTGGACGATGAGATCCAGCCCCTGATCGGCAGCGACCGCGCCGAGCTGTGGGCCACTGAAGTCGGTGTTGACCAGCACGAGCTCGGCATCGGCCCACAGCGCAGCGAAGCTTGCCACGACGAACCCCACATGGTTGCGGCACATCACGCCGACCCGGCTGCCGTGAGTCACGCCGCCGGACCGCAACGCGCCGGCCAGATTGCTGGTTCGGGCGTAGACCTCGGCGTACGAAGTCGGGCCGTCGTCGTCGATGATGCAAGCGCGGTCCGGCCACTGCGCCGCGCTCAGCGCCAGCAGGGCGGACGCCGAGACCTGGTGCCGCAACCCAGCCGCGGCGAGCCGCACGACGGTGCGGGGACCGACAGGGCGAGCCAGACCACCCTCCATCGCCAGCGCAGCGCCGGCGCGCAGCGCCTCGATCAGCGGGACTGGTCGAATCACCGGGCGGTCGCGATCGCCGAGGTCCAGGGGTCGGTGACGATCGCCGACACCGCGACCTCGATGCCGGCCAGCCGCTCCGTGAGCGCAGCCGAGGCGACCGGCAGCCAGGTCCACTCCGCGGCCCAGTGCGGCACGTCGACGACGGCACATGCATCCGGCTTCTCGAGGTGCTCGCTGACCGGGTGGTGACGCAGGTCAGAGGTCACGTAGACATCTGCGCCGGCAGCATCCGCGGTGGCGAGCAGGAAGTCTCCCGACCCCCCACACAGAGCGACCGTGCGGACCGGGCGGGTGAGATCGCCGGCGATGCGTGTCGCACTGTGATGGGACGGCAGTCGTTCGACGATCCGCTCGGCGAAGTCTCCCAACGTGGTCGACTCCGGCAGCACGCCGATGCGACCGCTCCCCCGATCTGAGCTCCGGTCGGCGATCTCGAGCACCTCGTGGGCGACCTCCTCGTACGGGTGCGCGGCCAGCAGCGCCGTGCGCACAGCCGTGCGCAGCCGGCGGTCGGCGATCATCGCGATCCGGATCTCGGACACGTGCTCGACAGTTCCGACGCGTCCGATCGCCGGATCGGCACCGGCCAACGGACGGAACGACCCGGTCCCGGTGGACTGGAACTGGGCGAGGTCATAGTCACCGATCGCACCCGCGCCAGCGCCGTGCATCGCCGCCGCGACTGCGTCCGCATCGCCCTCGGGTACGTGCACGACCCAGGCATCAACGGGATCGGCGGGATCGGGTTCGAGCGGGCGCACGTCCGTCAGACCCAGGACCAACGCCATCGACTCCGAGACACCCAACGGTGGACAGTCGGCGTTCGTGTGGCACGTGTGCAACGCGATGCCATGACTGATCAGGTCGTGGACAACCCTGCCCTTGGGTGAGTCGGCAGCGACCGAGGTGACTCCCTTGAGCCAGAGCGGGTGATGGGTCACGACCAGGTCAGCACCCCAGGCGATGGCCTCGTCAACGACCGACTGGACCGGATCGACCGCGAACAGGATCTTGCCGATCTCGGCGCCCGGGTCGCCGGCGACGGTGCCCACCGCATCCCAGTCGTCCGCCCAGCGTGGGTCGTAGAGGCTGTCAAGAACGCCGACGACGTCGCGCAGAGTGGGCATGTCCGCACTCTAGCGAGACGCGCCGTCGCTCAAGCGATGACCGCCAGACAGAGCGGAAGGACCGAGCCGGCGCCGTGGCGGCGCAGCTCGCGGGCTGCGACGGTCATCGTCCAGCGGCTGTCCACCCGGTCGTCGACCAGCAGCACGGGCCGGCCACCCAGGCCGGCAAGGCCGGTCGCCAGATCTGCATCCACCCCGAAGGTGTCCCACACGTCAGCGAGTCGGTAGGCGCTGTTGCCTCCGGGTCCGTTGCGCGGTCCTTCGCCGAGCTGGCTCAGTGCGCCGAGGTCCTCGAGCTGGCCAATGCGAGCGATGCCCCGCGCCAGCGAGTCGACCAGCTGGGGGCGTGAGCGCGAGGGTATGCGGACCACCGCCGCGGGACGCTCGGCCCAGCCCCAATCCTTGAGCACCCGCACGCACGCTCCGAGCAACTCTTCGGTGACCGGCGCATCCTGCACTCCGGCTGCGAACAGCTCACGCAGCACGCCACCCCACCCCAGGTCGGTGAGTCTGGCCACGGCACGACCGGGCTCGGCCCGTTCCTCCACGGCAATCTTGCCCTTGGCCTCGACGCCGAGCCGAGCTGCACCCGTGGGCCACTGCGCGCGAGGCTCTATCTCGATGCCGACCCGGTCGAGCGTGCTGGCTGCAACCTTCACGGCGTCAGCCCGAACGTCGGTGGGGAACCATGCCCCAGCGCAGTTGTCGCAGCGGCCGCACGGTGTCGCGGTCGGATCGTCGAGATCGGTCTGCAGCATCTCCATCCGGCAGGTCGCCGAGCTCTCGTAGTCGACCATCGACGCCTGCTCGGCCAGGCGGGCCTCGGAGATCCGCGCATAACGGTCTCGGTCGTACGTCCAGGGCTGACCGGTAGCGACCCACCCGCCTGTCACGCGCCGTACGACACCGTCGACGTCGAGCACCTTGAGCAGCAGCTCGAGCGGTGTGCGGCGGAGATTGACCAGCGCCTCCAGCGCGGGAGTCGACACGGGCTTGTCGCCGAGCTCGCTGATGACGGCCGCGGCCCGCTCGGGGCTCGGCATCGACGAGGTGGCGAAGTAGTGCCAGATCTCGGCGTCCTCACGACCCGGCAGCAGGAGCACGTCGGCGTTGTCGGTCGCACGGCCGGCCCTGCCAACCTGCTGATAGTAGGCAACTGGCGAGGACGGGGCGCCGAGGTGGACCACGAACCCCAGATCGGGCTTGTCGAAGCCCATGCCAAGTGCGCTGGTCGCGACCAGTGCCTTGAGCTCGTTGTCCTTGAGCTGGCGCTCGAGCTCCTCGCGCTGCTCGGGATCTGTTCGGCCGGTGTAGGCCCGGACCTGGTGGCCGCCCTCACGCAGCGACCGGGCGGTGTCTTCAGCCGCGGACACCGTGAGCGCGTAGATGATGCCGCTCCCGGGCAGCTCGGCAAGGTGGCTGAGCAGCCAACCGAGCCGGTCGCGTGGGCCGGGCAGGGTCAACACACCGAGGCGCAGAGAGGTGCGTGCGAGCGAACCTCGAATTGTCAGCACCTGATCGGCCGCTCCGAGCTGCTCGGCGACGTCGGTCACGACCCGGGTGTTGGCGGTGGCGGTCGTGGCCAGCACGGGCAGATCTACGGGAAGCTGACCGATCAGCTCGGCCAGGCGGCGGTAGTCGGGTCGGAAGTCGTGGCCCCAGTCCGAGATGCAGTGTGCCTCGTCGACGACCAGCATCCCCATGCGCCCGATCAGGTCCGGCAGCTGCTCGTCGCGGAATCGCGGGTTGTTGAGTCGCTCGGGCGAGACCAGCAGGATGTCGACCTCGTCAGCGGCGAGCATGGCCCGCGTCTGCTCCCACTCGTGCGCATTGGCCGAGTTGATCGCCACGGCGCGTACGCCTGCGCTCGCAGCAGCGGCGACCTGGTCGCGCATCAGCGCCAGCAGAGGCGACACCAGGAGGGTCGGACCCGCTCCGCGCTGCCGAAGCAGGAGAGTCGCGATGAAGTAGACCGCCGACTTGCCCCATCCGGTGCGCTGCACGACAAGGGCGCGACGCCGATCGTCGACCAGGGCCTGAATCGCCTCGAGCTGGCCGTCGTGGAAGCCTGCGTCGTCGCGCCCGGTCAGCTGCCGCAGGGCTGTCGTGGCATCCAGGGCGGTGGTCGTCGACGAAGGCATGGCCCCACTGTGTCAGTCGCTGCCGACAGTGGCTCGGCCCGTGCTGGCCACCATCGCCGCACCGATCACGACGGTCCCGTCGATGTCCTCGGCCCGCCGCACCTGCGCGGTGAAGCCACCGGCCGCGAACGCCTCGCACGTGCGCACCGACTGGTCGCGGCTGGTCTCGACCAGCAGCTGACCGCCGGGCGCGAGCCAACGCCGGGCCTCGGCGGCGACTCGTCGCTGCACGTCGACACCGTCCGCTCCGCCGTCCAGCGTCACGCGCGGCTCGTGCTCGCGCGCCTCGGGCGGCATCAGCGCGATGGCGTCGGTGGGAACGTAGGGCGCGTTGACGACCAGCAGGTCGACCCGTCCGATCAGTCCCTCGGGCAGCGGCGCGAAGAGGTCACCCTCGAGCACGATCCCCCCGAGCTGCTCCAGGTTGCGACGGGCGCAGCGCACGGCTGCCGGTTCGATGTCCACGGCGTACAGCTCGAGCCCGTCGACCGCGGCGTGGATCGCGGCGGCGACGGCACCCGTCCCACAGCACAGATCGACCACGACCGCCCCGGGTCGGGCGCGTGCGACTGCCTCGCGCGCGACGACCTCGGTCCGGCGCCGTGGCACGAACACACCAGGCTCGACCGTCAGACGCAGACCACAGAACTCGGCCCAGCCGACGATGACCTCCAGCGGCACGCCCGCGACCCGCTGCCGCAGCATCGACGCTATCTTGTCGACACTTCCAGCAGCCGCCAAGATCAGCTCGGCCTCGTCCTCGGCGAAGACGCATCCGGCTTCGCGCAACGCCGCGACGATCTGGTCGCGCGCGAGGTTGCCCGGAGCCATGGCGTCATCGTGGCAGATGTGGTCTGCCAGCCCTGACGTGCATCGCTCAGCCGTGCGCAAAGGTGATGCGCGGCAGCACCTTGGTCAGCCATGCCGGCGAATACCACGCGGCACGACCGGTCATCCGCAGCATGACCGGCAGCAGCACGAGCCGCACCAAGAAGGCATCCAGCAGCACCGCCACCCCCAGCACGATGCCCATCTCCTTGGGCGGAATCGGGCCCGAGAGCGCGAATGTGAAGAACACCGCGACCATCACGGCGCCGGCGGCGAAGATCACCCTGCCGGAGTGCGCGAGCGCACCGATCATCGCCTCCTTGGGATCGCCCGAGATCTCGTAGTGCTCCTTCGCCGAGGCAAGCAGGAATACGGTGTAGTCCATCGCGATCGCGAAGATCATCGCAAAGAAGAACACCGGTGCCCACGCATCGAGGAATCCCTGCGACTCGAAGCCGAGGAGACCTGCGCCGATGCCGTCCTGGAAGATCAGCCGTGCGACGCCGAAAGCCGCTGCGGTCGAGAGCAGACTGGCCAGCGTTCCCAGCAACGAGATCAGCGGTGCCTGCAGAGCGATCAGCAGCAGCAGGAATCCCAGGATCAGGACGACTCCGATGACCACCGGGGTCGAGGAGTCGAGCTGATCCTTCAGATCGAGATTCTCCACGGCTGCGCCGCCGACCTGGGCCGAATCAGGCAGATCGGTGCGGAGACGATCGATCGTCGTGCCGAGGGTTGGGTCGGAGGGATCCACCGTCGGCACCGCCTGGATCAGGTCGTAGCCGCTGCTGTCGCCGGCCTCGACTGCCGGCATGGCGCCAGCGATGCCGTTGTCCGCCGTCAGGACAGCCGTGGCCTCGGATGCATCAGCGTGGTCCACGACGACCTGCAACGTGCCGGGCGCACCCTCGCCGAACGCCTTCTGCACGACGTCATAGCCGATCCGGGCAGAGGCATCCTCGGGAAGCACACTGATCGAGGGCATGGCCGTCTTGAGCCCCATGATCGGTGCCGCCAGCACCAGCAGGATCACGAGCGATCCCAGGCCCCAGGCGATCGGCCGCTTCCAGAGTCGTTCCCCCCAAGCCGCGAACCTCGCCGAGCGGTGCTCACCGCTCTTGACCCAAGGCAGCGCCAGCTTGTTGATGCGGTGATCGAGCTTGAACAGCACCACGGGCAACAGGGTCAGGGTTGCGGCGAGGACGAAGACCACCGAAAGCATGATCCCGCCGGCCATCGACCGGAACGACGGGGACGGCACCAGCATGACCGCGGACAGCGACACCAGCACCGTCGCGCCGGAGAGCAGCACGGCCTTGCCCGCCGTGTCCATCATCAACGCGACAGAATCCCGCGCCGAGAAGCCCGAGCCCATCCGTGCAGCACGGAATCGGACGACCAGGAACAGCGCGTAGTCGATGCCAAGCGCCAGCGCGAACATCATGGCGAAATTCATCGCCCAGATCGAGACCGGGACGACCTCGGTGATGAGCACCAGCGATCCGGCGGAGGCCACCAGGCCAGCGAGCGTCAGCAGCAGAGGCAGACCGGCTGCGACGAGGGCGCCGAAGGCGAGCACCAAGATGCCCATCGTCACGGGCCACGACATCAGCTCGGACTTCAACATAGCCTCGAGGTTCGCCTCGTTGAAGTCCGACCACAGGAGCGACGAGCCGGAGGGGTTGACCTGCACTCCGTCGACGGACATGTCCTGCAGCTCGCCCTTGAGATCAGTGGCGACGCGCACCATTTCGTTGGTGTCGACACCGGCGCCCGCCAGCACGATCGCCGTGCTGCCGTCCTGGCTCACGGTTCCGCCGGGTGTCGGCTGGACGACCTCCGCGATCCGCGGCTCCCGCTCGAGCACCGCGGTGACCTCGGCGATGACCTTCTTGCCGGCGCCCGTCGTGACGGGACCGTCGGTGGAGTGCACCACGACCTGGATAGCCGAGGATGCATTGCCACCGAAGTGTTCGCGGGCAATCTCACGAGCAGCCACGGACTCCGAACCATCGGCCTGCCACCCGGCGCCCGAGAGGCTGCTCTCAACCCTGGGCGCGAATATACCGAGACCGACGATCAGCAGGGCCCAGACGACCAGCACCAGGCGTGCGTGGTCGGTGACCCAGTGGCCGAGACGGCCCAAGGGGCCGGGCCGGGACTGAAGCGACGCGGAGGCCGGGTTGTGGTGCTGCACGGTGGTGCTCGTCATGGTGCCTTCCATTTCGTCAAGGTGGGCCGGTCAGGTTCATGAGGGGTCAGAAAAGAGCGGGAATGGCACGGGCTGCGGTGTAGACCGCGACCGAAAGCACCAGCACGGTGAATCCGAGGGTGAGGCGTCGAGCGTCGATGCGCGCAGCGACTTTTGCGCCGGCGACGCCGCCGAGAGCGGAGGTCGTGGTGAGGGCCAGGACGATGCTCCAGTCCGGCTGGATGCCCGCGCCCACCCGCAGTCCCAGGGCGGCCGTGCTGGTCAGTGCGATGGCCACCAGAGCGGTACCCACGGCATATCGCACGGGCAGGGCCAGCACGAGCAGCAAGGCCGGGACGACCAGGAACCCGCCGCCGACCCCGAGGAAGCCAGTCAGCAGGCCGACAGTCGTGGCGGTCAGCAGCACACCCGCCGCGCGCCGGACTGGTGAGTTCAGCCTCGGCTCGCCGACGCGATTCGGCGGGTGGTCGGGTGCGCGCCGGTCGGGGCGCTGGCGCCAGGCCATCACCGCACCGACTGCGAGCAGGAGCCCGGCGAAGCTCGCCATCAGGACATCGCCGTCCACATGGGCCGCGGCCCGCGCTCCGACGGCAGTTCCGCCGATCGCGACGAGACCGAAGACCACGCCGCGGGCGAGCAGCACGTTTCCGGCCCGGTAGGCCGTGGTCGCCGCGATCAGCGAGGTCACGCTGACGACGACAAGCGAGCCGGTCGTGGCCTGGGCCGGAGACTCGCCGAGCAGGTAGACCAGCACAGGTACGGCGAGGATCGACCCACCGCCACCGAGCGCGCCGACCGAGAGTCCGATCAGGGCGCCGAAGAACAGGGCCAGGGCGACAGCCGTCACTCCTGGGGCTCCGTGAGCTGTAGCCCGGACTTGCCGGCGGAAGAGAAGTCGTCGTCGATCGCCACGACCCGACGGCCGGCGGCGTCGAGAATCGAGGCACCCACCGAGGCTCGGTAGCCGCTGGCGCAGTGAACCCAGACCTCGCCTGCCGGCACCTGGTCGAGACGATCGGCCAGTTCGTGCAGCGGGACGCTCAACGCTCCCTCGATGGCCTCCGACGTGTGCTCGTCCGTGCGACGCACGTCGAGGATGACGACCTCGCGATGGTGTCGAACCTGGTTGAGGTCGGCAAAGGTTGCAGTCGGGAAGCTCGCCAACTCGTCACGGGTCCAGTCCTGCGGGCTTCCGGTCGCGTGAGCGGCCGGACGATCGATTCCGATGCGCACGAGCTCGCGCTGCGCCTGCGCGACGTCCTCGGCGGTCTCGCCCAGCAGCGTCACGGGGGTGCCCCACGCGATCAGCCAACCGAGGTAGGTCACAAACCCACCGTCGAGCCCGAAGTTGAGCGTTCCGCGGACGTGGCCAGCGGCAAAGGCAGTCCGGTTGCGCAGGTCCACGACCCACTCACCGGCCTCGATGCGCGTACGCAGCTCGTCAGCGTCGGCGCGGGAGGGTGTGCTGAGATCCGGCGCGTCCGGCCCGGCCGTGTTCGCCGGGCCCATGTGCGCGTAGTAGGCCGGCCACGCACCCAGTCCGTCGAGCAGCTCCCGGACGTACGTCTCCTCGTCCTGGGTGAGGACCGGATTGGACTCCTTCTCCCGCCCGATCGTCGACTCGGTGGCGTCCGACTGCGTCGCTGCACAGAAGCTGCCGAAGCCGTGGGTCGGGAAGACGCCGGTGGCGTCGGGGAGCTCATCGGCCAGGCGGTGTGCCGAGGTGTGCTGGTGGCGCGCCAGCTCCTCGGTGTTTTCGTCCCCGAGCAGATCGGGCCGACCCGTCGCGCCGAACAGCAGCGATCCTCCGGTGAAGACGCCGACGTCGGTACCGGTCCCCTCGTCGCGCAACGCGTACGACAGGTGGGTGAAGGTGTGACCGGGAGTGGCGAGCGCGGTGAGGCGCATCCTGCTACCGACCGCGACTACCTCGCCATCGTCGATCGGCGTCCGCTCGAACGACACGTCGTCGGCGCGGTTGACCAGGTAGGCCGCGCCGGTCTCCCGGGCGAGCGCCAGGCCACCGGTCACGTAGTCGTTGTGGATGTGCGTCTCGAAGACGTGAGTAATGCGGACGCCATCTGTGGCCGCGAGCTCGAGCACCCGGTCGATGTCGCGCTGCGGGTCCACCACCAGGGCCACCTCGCCGTCGTGGACGAGATAGCTGCGGTCACCCAGAGACTCCGTCTCGAGAGTTCGAATGGTCAGATCAGTCATGGTCGGCCCTTTCTCACCAGATCCCCCCGGGGGGTTCTTTTCGAGACTACCACATCCCCCCGGGGGGATGTATGCTCAAGGTGTGTCGGATCCCCCGGCAGCCATTCAGACCAGGCAAGGGAGCTGTACCCACACATGGCCGACTACACCATTCAGGTCACCACGAATCGACCCTACGACGAGACCGTCCAGGCCGTACGGGAGCAGCTTGCCGAGGCAGGCTTCGGCATACTGACCGAGATCGACCTCAAGGCGACGCTCAAGCACAAGCTCGACGTCGACATCGATCCGCAGATCATTCTCGGCGCGTGCCGTCCGCAGCTTGCCCACCTGGCCATGCAGGCCGAGCCCTCGATCGCGGCCCTGCTGCCCTGCAACGTCGTCGTCCGGTCCGTCAGCGACGACCGGACCGTGGTCGAGGCGTTCGATCCGCAGATCATGATGTCGATCGCCGAGGATGCTGGCGACGCCGTGCGCGAGGTGGCCGAGGACGCTCGCACGCGACTGGCCGCCGCGCTGGATGCTGTGGCCACCCCATGACCACGACGCGAACAGACGGAGGAACCCCCATGGAGCTCGAGCCCACCGAGATCAAGGCGATCATCACCAGGATGAAGCGCGCCAACGGCCACCTCGGCAGCGTCATTCGCATGATGGAGGAGGGCGCCGATTGCGAGTCCGTCCTGACCCAGCTTGCGGCGGTCAACAAGGCGCTTTCACGCGCCGGCTACGCCATCGTCGCGACGGGCCTGCAGCACTGTCTCGAGAACGGAAGTGGTTCCGACAGCGTCGACGTCAAGAAGATGGAGAAGCTGTTCCTCGCGCTCGCCTGAACCACTGACGTGGAGACGGATCGGCGAGATGCGCAGCGGTGGCGGGGTGGTGGGCGAAGAGGGACTCGAACCCCCGACCTTCCGGGTGTAAACCGGATGCTCTAACCAACTGAGCTATTCGCCCTCAGGACCAGCGGCACGATACCGCAAGCACGGGTGTGCGACCGCATCGAAGGAATGTCCGCGCAGGAAGAACCGCGACTGCCAAGGTCTCGGGTCCCTGGCAGCCGCGGAGTCTCAATCAAAGCGCACGGGCCCCGACGCTCGCAGGTTTTTTCGCAATATTTCAGGAAATCTCAGCCAGTGCGACGCGATAGGCCGCGAGGTCGCGAGCTTCCGGAATGCCCTGTTCGACCTTCCAGCGGAGGATGCCCCCGCGATCGATCACGTAGGTGCCACGATCGGGCGCCCCGGCGCCCTCGTTGAAGGTGCCGTACGCGCGCGAGACCTCGCCATGCGGCCAGAAGTCGCTGAGCATCGAGAAGGTGTATCCCTCCCGGTCCGCGAAGGCCCGGTTGGAGAAGAAGTGGTCGCACGAGATCGTCAGGATCTCGGCTCCGTCGGACTCGAAATCGTCCAGATTGTCGCGAATCTCGCTCAGCTCGTTGGTACAGATCCCGCTGAACGCGAAGGGGACGAACACCAAGACGACATTGCGATCGCCACGGAAGGACGACAGCGTGATGTCCTCGCCGTGCTGGTTCTTGAGCGTGAAGTCTGGAGCGGTCGATCCGATGCCGAGAGCCATGAGATCAGCCTAGATGGGGTGGGCAACGGCAGCCGGGCGGCACTGCCGTGCCCGACACCGCCTGCGGGTCGCGAGGCTCAGCGCTTGTGGGCCGTGAGCCTGGTCGAAGCCCACTCGTCGGAGGCCGATGCTGTCGTGGTCGTGGACAGCCCCGCGATGGGTGCGGCCTCCACGACGTCAGCGCCCGGCACGTATCCCGACCGTCCAACCTTGGGGGTGAACAGCCAGACCGATCCCCCCTCGACGAGATCCTGCAACGAGTCGACCAGGGCGTCGATCAGATCGCCGTCCTTGTCGCGCCACCAGACGATCACGCCGTCGACGACATCGCCGTGGTCCCCATCGACCAGGTTGTTGCCGGTGACGCGCTCGATCTCGACGCGGAGCTCCTCGTCGACGTCCTCATCCCAGCCAAGCTCCTGGATGACGGTGTCAGGGCCGAAGCCCAGCTTGCCCGCGTCCACCGCGATGTCTCCCTACGTTCGTCCAAAACCTACTGGAAAGTAAGTCTGTCGGCAGTGTTGCCGCTCTCACAGTAGCGAACCCGAGGTGGAATGATGGACACGTCCACAAGACACGAGGGAGCAAGCATGTCGCAATCCGGCCAGGAACGTCCGCCAGTCATCCACGAGGGGCTGCCGACTCAGCTTCCTGACATCGATCCTGATGAGACTGCGGAATGGGTCAGCTCCCTCGACGACATGATCGACAGCCGCGGCCGCAGCCGTGCCCGCTACGTCATGCTCAGGCTCCTCGAACGCGCCCGCGAGCAGAACATCGGCGTGCCGGCGCTGCGCAGCACGGACTTCATCAACACGATCCCGCCCGAGCGCGAACCGTGGTTCCCGGGCAATGAGGCAATCGAGCGTCGCATCCGCTCCTACATCCGTTGGAACGCCGCGGTCATGGTGTCGCGCGCAAACCGTCCTGGTCTGGGCGTCGGTGGGCACATCGCCTCCTACCAATCCGCGGCCAGCCTCTACGAGGTCGGCTTCAATCACTTCTTCCGAGGCAAGAACCACCCCGGTGGCGGTGACCACATCTACTTCCAGGGTCACGCCGCTCCGGGAATCTATGCGCGCTCGTTCCTCGAGGGCGGACTGTCCGAGACGCAGCTGGATCGCTTCCGCCAAGAGCACTCGCACGGCGCCGGCAACGGGCTGTCGTCGTACCCGCACCCGCGACTCATGAGCGACTACTGGGAGTTTCCGACGGTCTCCATGGGCCTCGGAGCGATCAACTCGATCTACCAGGCGCGCTTCAATCGCTACCTGCACAACCGTGGCATCAAGGACACCAGCCAGCAGCAGGTGTGGACCTTCCTCGGTGACGGCGAGATGGGCGAGCCCGAGTCGCTCGGCGCGATCGGCATCGCGGCCCGTGAAGAGCTCGACAACCTGACCTTCGTCGTCAACTGCAACCTGCAGCAGCTCGACGGTCCGGTCCGCGGCAACGGCAAGATCATCCAGGAGCTCGAGTCGACCTTCCGCGGCGCCGGTTGGAATGTCATCAAGGTCGTGTGGGGGCGTGAGTGGGACGACCTGCTCGCCCGAGACACCGACGGAGCGCTCGTCAACCAGATGAACCGCACTCCTGACGGCGAGTTCCAGACGCTGTCGGTCGAGTCCGGCGCGTACAACCGCGAACACTTCTTCGGCGCAGACCCCCGGTTGCAGAAGATGGTCGAGCACCTGAGCGACGGCCAGATCGAACGTCTTCCCCGCGGCGGTCATGACTACCGCAAGGTCTACGCCGCGTTCGAGGCAGCCCAGAAGCACACCGGTCAGCCCACCGTGATCCTCGCGCACACCGTGAAGGGCTGGCTGCTCGAGTCGTTCGCCGGGCGCAATGCCACGCACCAGATGAAGAAGCTCACCAAGGACGACCTCAAGGGCTTTCGCGACCGGCTCAACATCCCGATCTCCGACGAGCAGATCGACGGCAGCGAGATCGCGCCGTTCTACCATCCCGGTCAGGACAGCGAAGAGATCCAGTACATGAAGGCCCGCCGGGACGCCCTGGGCGGCTCGCTGCCCAAGCGTGTCGTCAACCCGGTCAGTGTCAAGCTGCCCGAGGACGCGATGTACGACGAGCTCAAGAAGGGCTCGGGCAAGCAGCAGATCGCTACCACGATGGCGTTCGTCCGACTGCTGCGCGACCTCATGAAGGATCCGGAGATCGGCCGGCGCATCGTGCCGATCGCACCCGACGAGTACCGCACGTTCGGCATGGACTCGATGTTTCCGTCGGCCAAGATCTACAACCCGGCAGGGCAGACCTACGACTCGGTCGACCGCAAGCTGCTGCTCGCGTACAAGGAATCGGTCCAGGGTCAGCTGCTGCACGAGGGCATCAGCGAAGCCGGTGCGATGGCCTCGGCAACTGCTGCAGGCAGCGCGTACGCGACACACGGCGAACCGATGATTCCGGTCTATCTCTTCTACTCGATGTTCGGCTTCCAGCGCACCGCCGACTCGATCTGGGCGATGGCCGACCAGCTGGCCCGCGGCTTCCTGGTCGGCGCCACGGCTGGCCGTACGACTCTGACGGGCGAAGGTCTGCAGCACGCTGACGGGCACTCGCCGCTGATCGCGCAGACCAACCCTGCGGTGGTTCACTACGACCCCGCGTTCGGCTTCGAGATCAGCCACATCGTCAAGTACGGCCTCGAGCGGATGTACGGGTCAACCGACTCGTTCCCGCACGGCGAGAACATCATCTTCTACCTGACGGTCTACAACGAGGCAATCAGCCAACCCGTCGAGCCGGACGAAGTCGACGTCGAGGGCATCCTCAAGGGGGCGTACATCTATCGCAGAGCCGCCGATGGTGAGGTGTCGGCGCGGATCATGGCATCCGGCGTCGCGGTGCCCTGGGCGCTCAAGGCCCAGGAGATCCTCGCCGCCGACTACGGCATCGCGGCCGACGTGTGGTCCGTGACTTCGTGGAACGAGCTGGCCCGCGATGGCGTCGAGGCAGAGAAGTGGAACCTCAACCACCCCGGCGAGTACAGCCGGATGCCGTACGTCACGGTCAAGCTGATGGACACGCCTGCGGTGACGGTAGCGGTCAGCGACTACATGCGTGCCGTGCCCGACCAGATCGCTCGCTGGGTTCCTGGTCCATGGCAGTCGCTCGGCACGGACGGCTTCGGCTTCGCCGACACCCGGGCCGCGGCACGTCGGAAGTTCCAGGTCGACGCCGAATCGATCGTCGTGTCGGTCCTGCAGACCCTCGCCCAACGTGGCTCGATCCGTCAGGAGATCGTTCGTGAGGCGTTCACCAGGTTCCGCATCGACGATCCGACCGCGGTCGCAGGCGTTGCGCAAGAGGGTGGAGACGCCTGACCGGCCCTCACAACCGAATCTCAGGGACGCCCAATAGGATGGCGGCCATGCATCGCCGGCCCTACACCTTTGCCGTTTGCCTCTCGGTGACCGTGGGGCTGGCCGCCATCATCGCGTCTCAGCGCTATGACGTGCCGCTGCGGGATCCCGACGGTTTCCTCGGGCCGGCCTACCTTCGGCTGCCGCTGATCGGTCTGCTGTTCTTCGCGGCAGGCATCGTGCCACCGGCATTCAACCGCTCGCGGCGCCTGTTCACCCAGACCGCCCAGTGGCGCCGGTCCTTGCACTACAGCTCCTCACTCGGAAGCCGGCTGCTCGACGGCTTCGTGACGACCTTCTTCTGGGGCCTGATCGCCGGGATCATCGCCATCGCATGGACCGCCGCCGGAGGCTCCGTCATTGGGCGCGTGCTGGTCGCGCTGCTGGCTCTGGCCGCTGTCGGTCCGTTTGCGCTGCACGAGCTCCGGAGCCAGATTCGCACCGGCATGACCACGATCTCGCGTCTCACCGAGATCGTGGTGCTGGACGAGTCGACCCTTCGCCCGCTGACCTGGGGACGCGCGATCTCCCGACAGGTGCTGCGTATCGTCCTCCCGCTCTTCCTGGTCAGCTCCGTGGCGACCGGACTGCATCCCCAGATCGGCGACTGGGCCTGGCTAGGAATACTCGCCATCCCCCTGTGGCTCACGACCAACGGCGCCGACCGCGTGGTGGCCGCCCGCCGGTTCGAGGCCGGCCACGTCCCATCTGACCTGGGGCCGTTGCGCGCCCTTGACCAGACGCCCCAGCTGTTCCAGTTCATGGACATCATCCGGGCCGAGTGGACCTGGAAGCGCGTGAGGTACATCGCGCTCGGACTGATCTCCTTCTACGTCTGCTACGTCAGTTATCGCAATCTCAAGAGCGACCTGCCGTTGGCCCGCGAGGGCGTCCACTTCGACAAGCAGATGCTCGACATCGACTACTTCCTGTTCTTCAACCACAACCCCGCACCGGTCCTGCACGATCTGCTGGGCGTGGGATTCACGGCGCAGGTCCTGTCGGTCATCTATGTCGCGTACCTCCCGCTCATCCCGCTGAGCCTGGGAGCCTTCCTGGTGTGGGGCAAAGACCTGTCGCTCGGCGCCTGGTACGCCACCGCACTCAGCCTCAACTGGGTGCTCGGAGTCATCAGCTACTACATCTTCCCCACCTTCGGTCCGGCGTTCGTCCAGCCCGCGATGTTCGCCAACCTGCCCGACACCAGTGCCGCTCAGCTGCAGGGAAGCCTGTTCCGTGCTGCCACGAGATTCTACGAAGACCCCACCGGGGGGACGACCTACGGGATCGCCGGCTTCGCCTCCTTGCACGTGTCGGTCGTGGTCTCGGCTGCACTGTTCCTGCGTGCGACCAATCAACGCAAGATCGTGCAGCTGATCGGTTGGGTCTACCTCGGCCTGGTCGTCCTGGCCACGATCTACTTCGGCTGGCACTACCTCGCGGACGACGTCGCAGGAGCCTTCATTGGCTGGATCGCGGTGGTCATCGGGGCGTGGGCCACCGGCAACACGAAGCGACAACGGCGCAAGGCCCACGCGGCACCCATCGTGGCGCCGCCTCCGCTGGAACCCCGACCTGCGGTCTAGGAGATCACAGGCTCTGAGATCGCAGGCGCGACGTCCTGGGCGTCCAGCACTGGAACGCTCTCGAGCGCGTACTGGTCGCCACGGCGCAGCAGTGCCCTCCAACGGCCGCGGTGGTACTGCGCGGGCGCGTTGTCGGAGACGAACTCCACCACGAGGCGGCAGAACTCTTCGGGGTGGTCCTTGTGCGGGAAGTGTCCGGAGTCCTCGAAGACGTGCACGTCCGACGATCCCAGGGTGGGAGCAGCCTGCGAGTGCGCCATGGGAATGACCATGTCGTCGCGGCCCCATACGACGAGGACGGGCATGAGCCTCGCGAGGTAGCTGCGGTCGGTCATCGTGACGAACTGACCCTTCCAGTTGAGCACGTGACTCGTGACGCGCTGGACCGCGGTGCGCGTCGCAGGGTCGGCCAGCGATTCGTAGATACGAGCAACCTCATCGAGATCGCGTGTCGCGCTGAGCGGGGTCCTGGCCAACGCCCGCAGTGTGCCGACGACCAACGGCCGCCACGGTCGGAACGTCGCAACGGACAGCGCCGCGTAGCTGCCCGGCACGGTCAGCAGTCTGATGAGGGGCGTGACCTCCCTGCCGAGGCCGCCGGTCGAGACGAGCACGACCCGCTCGGTGCGATCGGGGAACTGATAGGCGAACTGCATCGCCACACCCCCACCGAAGCTGTGCCCGACGATCGTGACCCGGTCGATGCCCAGCACCGTCAGGAGATCGCGCATGCCGTTGGCGTAGCCGCCCAAGGAGTAGTCCGCATCGGGCTTGTCAGACTCGCCGTGTCCCAGCAGATCAGGGGCGATCACGGTGAAGTGCTCTGACAGGGCAGGGATTGCGTCAAGCCAGGTCGAGGAGTCGCAGGCCAGTCCGTGCACCAGCAGCAGGGCGGGGCCGGAGCCCGATATGCGGAATGCACGCCGATAGCCGTGGATCACCACATACTGGACGTCATCGACTTTCTGCACCCAGTCATCTTAGGCCGGGTCGGGCGCGGTCGTTCGCTGTACCCCCGCACGGGTGCGCGTGACCATCCACATTCTCGTTAGACTCGACCCGTGCCAGCTTCCTCCGCAGTCCACGAACAGCTCACGGACATACTCGTTCGTCTGGTCGACTGTCCGGCCGATGCGGTCGTGCCCGAGGCGAACCTGAAGGAGCTCGGCACTGACTCGCTCACGATCGTGGAGCTGGCCGAAGAGCTGGGCAACCGTTTCGACGTCTATCTGTCCGACGACACCGTCGACTCCCTCGTCACGGTGCAGGACGCGATCCATGCCGTCGTGCGCCACGAAGGCTTCGGGACGACCAGGGCCCCCACTGTGCTGACGCCCCCTGCGCCTCCCGTTCGGGACGACGGATACCAGGACCGACGCAGCCTGGCCGCGCGTCTTGCGTTCTGGTTCATCCTCGTCGGCGCAGCACTGGGAGTCGTGCTCGGCCTCGGCGGCTCGGCCTTGGTCACCGCGACCGGCATCGGCGCAGTCGACCTGCCACCCATCTCGGCGCCGACGACCGGTGCTCCCACCCCGACTGCCACTCCCAGCCCAACACCCGAGGCCACCCAGCCGACCGCGAAGGCGCCCAAGACTCCCGATCCGACACTCGAGGTCTCGAGCGAGCAGGTGTCCCCCGGTGAGCGATTCACGCTTTCCGGGATCTTCCCCTCTGCTGATGTCGGCACGTCACTGCAGGTGCAGGTCAAGGACGAAGACGGTCCGTGGGACGACTTCCCGATCGAGACCGCGACCCGCAAGGGCGCCAAGTTCAGGACCCAGATCTATACCTCGCGTCAGGGTCAGCGACAGTTCCGACTCACCGACAAGAAGGCCGGTAAGTCCACACCGGCCGTGACGGTGCAGATCGGCTAGATCACCTGATGAAGCCAACGAACCGGCGCACCCTCGCCAGCGTGCCGGAATGGCTCCAGCTCGGCGTCCCAAGCCATCCCCAGCAATCCGTCCAGGGCGGTGTCCATGTCGACTTCACCTAGGGCGACCTTGACCCGGAATGCCTTGATCCGGTCCTCGGGTATGACGACATCACCATGCAGGCCCGTCATCGCGTGGAAGATGCCCAATGATGGCGTGTACGAGTATCGAGCACCCTCCGACGAGACTGTGGGCTCCTCGGTGACCTCGAAGCGCAGGCGTTCCCAACCCCGCATCGCCGAGGCGAGCGCCGCTGCTGTGCCGGATCCGGCCTGCCACGACAGCTCGGCCCGGTACGTGCCGGGCTCGGCAGATTGGGGCACCCAGGCAAGATCAGGGGTGCCTCCGAGCACGCCAGCAGCAGCCCACTCCACATGTGCGCACAGCGCAGATGGAGCAGAGTGCACAAACAGCACACCCCTGGTCGGGGTCGTCGGCGAAGACATGTTCATCGGTGCCTCCCTAGTGTCGCCTTCCCCAGCGTCTTGGGTGCACCTGAGACCATTGTGACGCATCCACTCGTCCAGCGACAACATCCAGCCCGAAGGGAATGTCGAATGACGACCACAGTGCAGGACAATCCGTCCTCGTCACGGTTCGAGATCACTGTCGACGGCGAGCTGGCCGGCTTCGTCGACTATCGCAAGGACGGGACCGAGTACGCGCTGCCGCACACTCGAATCTTCACCTCGTACGAGGGTCGCGGCCTGGGCAGCCAGCTGGTCAGCGGCGCCCTGACCGAGATCGCCAGTCGCGGCGGTTCCGTGCTGCCGTTCTGCCCCTTCGTTCCGAAGGTCATTCGCGACAACCCCGAATTCCTTGTGCTGGTCCCCGAGGATCAGCGCAGCACCTTCGAGCTCTGACCGCCATCAGACGGCCGAGACCGCGATGCCGTTCTCGCGCCACAGGTCCAAGACAGCAGGTTTGTCGTCCCACGCTGCACGCACCGCGAATCCGTCTGCGGAGATCTGCGCAAGGATGTCGCGCTTGATCTGCACATCCTTGCGATAGTCGCCGACGATCCGCAGGTAGACCGCGTCATGCGGCACCCGATTCGACACCAGCCAGTCCAGGGTGAGGTCGCGCCAGATGAACTCGCGAGATGTCACCACCAGGATTGCCCTGCCTCGGGCCTGCTCATCGCGGGCCGCCTCGACGATCGCAGGCCTGGGTGGACAGTCAGCCGAAGCAGCGTGAAAGGCCGCGAAGTCCTTGTCCTCCCCCGTGATCAGGTGCTCGATCGACGAAGTGTCGCAGAGCGTGCCGTCCATGTCGAAGATCGCCGCATCGCGCATGTTTCATTGTCCCGCACGGCAAGATTTTTGGGCCGCAGGAGTGCACAGGTCTGCGGGCCTGAGTCGCCCTGTCGGGTTTGGCTGACTTGGGTTCCGGATCACCGAACAGCGGGAGGGACGGCCTTCGCTGGATCAGATCAGCGTGTTGACGAAGATCTGCCACGCCAGCACGCTCTTGGCGATCAGGCTCAGCCAGACGTACACGCGTTCGCCGAAGAGGTAGTTGGACCAGCGCCCCCGCCCGCGATACTGCAACAGCTGATTGAGTGCGAAGCAGTTGAACAGGACGAAGATGCTGACGAAGATGACGTAGACGAAGCTGGGGACGTTCGAGCCGCCGGCCAAGTAGATCGTGATCGCTATCCACGGGACTGCCGCGACGATCGAGCCCATCGTGAACGGCGTCCACCAGGTCGACGTCCGCAAGGGTGGGTTGGCGACCTCCATGATCCAGCCGAACAGGATCATGGCAACGTTCGCGCCCGCAATGGCCACTAGCGAGGCGATGTCCTGAAGTCCGGGCAGCAGCGCGATCGCCACGATCATGAGTGTCGAGCTGATCGAGTACTCGACCCAGCGGAAGCGGTTGAGCCCATTGGCGATCTCACGCTCGTAGCGATGCCAACCCAGGGGCGAGGCGATCAACAGATGGAAGAACGCAGAGACGTAGAGGAAGGCGACCGTCAGAGCGGCGATCGGCAGGCCCCCGATCGCGTCCAGTCGAGCCGGGTCGAGTTCACCACCCGGTTGAGCATTCTGGAACAGGCTGACGACGTCGATCGAGAAGCTGTTGGAGAGCGCGAGCATCACGCTCGCGGAGATTGCGTGCACGAGGCCCATGACCAGGTTGAAGGCGCGCAGTCGTCCGATTTGATGGCGCTCGTCGTCGGCCAGGTCCGCCAGGCTTCGGCTGAGTCGGTTGGCAGCGATGTCTGTCGTCATCGGCCCAGCCTAGCGTCGGACCGGGCTGGGCCTGCGGCGTTGAGAGGGGGTTGACTCAGGCTTGCCACCCCTCGCCGGTTCTCGCTCCCAGCAAGCTGTGCCCTCACTCTCAGGCCGACCTCGCTGCAGGCGATGGGACTCAGCTCTCGGAACGGATGCTGACCCACTTGTGCGAAAGCGTCCCCGGCGCACGATCTCTGTGAGAGTCTGTCCGAATATTAGCCGGAAGGCTTTGCCATGAAGCATCCTTCAGCCGTGATCGCCGCCGTGATCGCCGCCCTGCTCGGTGCGGGCTCCATCGCCCATGCTGCCGACTACCACCAGGATCACGTAGAGGTGAAGGACCGAATCCTCCACCGAGGCGCAGTGGTGCGCCTCGGACCCTCTCCATCCATCTATACGAACAGCACTCACGCTGCTGTGGGGGTCACCGGCCTCAGCCTTCGGTCCAACTGCTACTTGATCCTCAACCTGGACTGGAAACCAGGAGAGAAAGTGATCGCGGCGATCGCTGAGGAGGATGAATCGGTGTCCCTCCTCGACGTTCAGGCAGGAATCTCCGGTGGCGGCACGACCGCGAACATCTACCTGTATCGCAACGGGCGGCGAGTTTGCGCGAACGACCGCATGTTCGGGAAGTACGCGAACCTGTGGGTTTCCATCACCTCACTGGCGCCCGAGTCAGCACCGACTCCCACAACGGCTGCGCCGATGGCCGCGCCGACGACTGAGCCGACCAGTGAACCGACTGCGACTACTGCAGCGCCTGCGCCGGTGCCAGCGCAGACCGAGACGACGACCTCAGCCACACCTGAGGCGCCGGCCGAGTGAAGCAATCGCAAGGCCGCCACGATCCTGATTCCGCATCTCCCCGCGCAGCGGTCAGAACGCCGCCTCCTCACATCTGACGGTTGAGGAAGAGCAGAAGATCGCTCAGCTGAGCAGAAACGGGAGGATCGCCGGTACGACGATCTCTGGCCCCACGTCGTGGCTTGCCCCGACAAGATGCTCGAGTCGGGCATCCGCGATGCCTTCCACGAGCCGATGCGCGACATCGATCATGAAGTCGTGATCGGCGCCGCCGACGACGACGAGCGTCGGCACGTCGACCCTTGCGATTTCCGCGGCCGGTACCAGCCCGCCGTCCCGATCTCCCATCGCGGCCGAGTCATACGCCAAGGTCGGCGCCACAGCCTCCATGGCCGGCCAGTACGGACCTTCGCGCATCTGCTCGATCACCGCGGAGGGAAGTCCGACCAAAGTCAGGAACGCCTCGATCGCCTCACCTCGGCGGTCTGCCGCAAGCAGCGAGGTGAGCAGCGCATCCCAGTCACGTCCGCGCTGCTCGGTGCCGGGAAGGTTGAAGGGCGCGTCGTGCATGACGAGGCTGGTCACGCCGATGCCGGCTGTCGCCGCGTGCAGCGCCAGGGCGGCGCCAGAGGAGTGACCGTAAACCGCTGCCGCACCGCCGGCCGCCTCGACCAGCGCAGCGACGTCCTCGACCTCGCGCCTCGGATCGTACGGGGGCGGACCACTCAGGTCGTTGCTGTCGCCGCGCCCCCGTCTGTCCGGGTTGATGACGGTGACGTGCTCGGACAATGCCTGCGCCAGGGGAAGCGTGATGCCGCGGGTACAGGTGGCGCCGCCCAGCAGGATCAGGGGTGGTCCCTCTCCGACGCGATCGTAGGCCAGCGTGGTGCCGTCGACTGACGTGGCCGTCTCCATCCGACGAGGCTAATCAAAATCGTGCCTGTCGACCAGTCTGTTGAGAGTGCGCTTAGGGCAGATGCGGCCGGGGCATTCGGACTCGCCCGTGCTCAGCATCCCAGCCACCGTGACCGCCACACCAACCGATCTCACACCTGACCACCGTCTGTCGAGCTACATCTAGTCGCATCCAACAAAGGCGAAATCCCCGCGATTTCGCGGGGTTTTCGGAGTAGGGAGGGCGGGGCTCGAACCCGCGACCCAGGGATTATGAGTCCCCTGCTCTGACCAGCTGAGCTACCTCCCCAGTGCGGGCAGCCTAATAGGTCTGACCGATGGGAACCGTTCCGGCTCGACGCGATTCCGCCGCCGACACGTGCGAGAC
>NZ_JBAVDI010000021.1:0-58596 GCF_049587115.1 Aeromicrobium sp. | reverse complement strand
GACACCCGCTGAGACCCCTATCCCGAGGAAGAGCCAGCCGATCGCATTTGCCGGGTGACGGAGCGCTATCAGGAGCCCGGTCAGGGTGAATACAAGGGTGATCGCCCAGACGAACCCCGTGCTGTAGACGGCGATCGGGGTCCCGGCTACCACGTGAACAAGTACCGATGCCCCCGTGAGCCCGAAGGCCGCAACTACCAGCCCCCAAGCGATCGTTGACGTGCCAAGAAGTCGCCGCACCTCACGGAGACCACGTCGGGTTGACGTCATGGGACGAGTGTCGATCAAAGGCGTTCCGTTTCCGTTACGAATGCTTGGTATCGCGCCATGCAGTGACGGGCGAGTCCTCTCCCCACCATTCTCGTTGAGACAGATCAACTCGAAGCGGAGACTTCACGGATGGAACGCGGTCTAGGGCGGATGAATCCTTCTCGATGGCGAGGCTTTTGCTGGCGACGAGACGCCCGACTGTCCCGCGCAGCGTGACCTCGAAGGCCGCAGCTGCCGTGCCAGTAATGCCTAGACCGTGTCGTCAGCTTCGCTAGCAGGGGGTTAGGGGTCCGAACGAGGCATCCGTGAACGCTTTACGTCCACATCTGTGCACATGTCTGTGGACAAACTACATCGGTGTCATTCACCTGCATCGAGCTGCCGCGTCGGCTGATGTGGCGGTGGCATGAGCTGGGAGATAACGTCGCCATGACCGACCCCACTTTGAGAGAGCTCCGCATGTCGCAGATCGTTCGCGGGGTGATCGCCCGCTCGAAGGGCGCACCCGTCACCGTCGAAAACATCGTGATTCCAGACCCGGGCCCGGGGGAGGCCGTCGTCGACATCTCCGCGTGCGGGGTGTGCCACACGGACCTGCACTACCGCGAGGGCGGCATCACCGAGGAGTTCCCGTTCCTGCTTGGTCACGAAGCCGCCGGTGTCGTGGAGGCCGTCGGCGAGGGGGTCACAGAGATTGCACCTGGCGACTTCGTGGTGCTGAACTGGCGCGCCGTGTGCGGCAACTGTCGGGCTTGCCTGCGTGGGCGTCCGTGGTACTGCTTTGACACTCACAACGCGACGCAGAAGATGTGTCTCGAGGACGGCACGGAGCTGTCGCCGGCTCTGGGCATCGGGGCGTTTGCCGACAAGACGTTGGTCGCAGCGGGCCAGTGCACGGTCGTCGACGCGACTGCATCGCCCGCCGCGGTGGGCTTGCTGGGGTGCGGTGTGATGGCAGGCCTCGGTGCTGCGATCAACACCGGGAACGTGCAGCGCGGTGACTCGGTCGCCGTGATCGGGTGTGGCGGCGTCGGTGCAGCAGCGGTCGCCGGAGCCCGGTTGGCCAATGCATCGAAGATCATCGCGATCGATCTGGACGATCGCAAGCTCGACTGGGCCAAGACCATGGGTGCCACGCACACGATCAACGCCGGGTCGGGCGATGTCGTCGAGGCGATCCGGAGCCTGACCGGCGGCAACGGCGCCGATGTCGTGATCGACGCGGTCGGTCGACCCGAGACGTGGAAGCAGGCGTTCTACGGCCGAGACCTCGCCGGCACTGTCGTGCTGGTCGGCGTGCCAACGCCAGAGATGCAGCTGGACATCCCGTTGCTGGACGTGTTCGGACGTGGCGGATCGCTCAAGTCCAGCTGGTACGGCGACTGCCTGCCGTCGCGCGACTTCCCGATGCTGGTCGACCTCTACAAGCAGGGCCGGCTCGATCTCGACGCGTTCGTGACCGAGACGATCGGCATCGACGACGTGGAGGCGGCGTTCGCCAGGATGCATGAGGGCGACGTGCTGCGTTCGGTGGTGGAGTTCTGATGGCGGCGCGCATCGACAAAGTCGTGACGGCCGGCCAGTTCTGCCTGGACGGCGGCAGCTGGGACGTCGACAACAATGTGTGGTTGATAGGCGACGATGCCGAGGTTCTGGTCATCGACGCGCCACACGACGCGCCCGCGATCCTCAACGCGATCAACGGCCGGACGGTCGTGGCGATCGTGCTGACGCACGGCCACAACGATCACATCAACGCAGCGGTGGAGCTCGGTCGGGCCACGGGAGCCGAGGTGTGGTTTCCCCCGGCAGACCGGATGCTGTGGGACGCCGAGCACGACGGGCCACCGGATCGCGAACTGCACACCGGTGCGACCTTCCACGTCGCCGGTGCGACTCTGCGGGCCATTCCGACACCGGGACACTCCCCGGGCGGAACCTGCTTGTACTCCGAGGATCTCGCTGCTGTGTTCACCGGTGACACGCTCTTCGCCGGCGGGCCGGGCGCGACCGGTCGATCATATTCGGACTTCGACACGATCATCGACTCGATCCGCGAGCGACTTCTGATGCTTCCGGACCAGACCGTGGTCCACACCGGCCACGGCGAGGACACCACCATCGGAGCCGAGGCACCTCACCTCGAGGAGTGGATCGCGCGCGGGCACTGACTCAGCAGGCGCGATGCTCAGCGGAGTTGGCGCGCCACCAGCAGCACCACGACCACGACCGCGCCCACGCCCACCGCGAGGGCGGCACGCCGACGAGCGGTGTGCGCCTTGGCGGCCAGCGCATCAACGGTCATGGCTAGATGCTCGCGAGTCTGGTCGATCTCTCGCTCGAGATCAGCGGTCATGACAGCACCGATCGGCCGCGATCGCCGTGCGGGTCACGAAGTCCCCTCATGGGCGGCGTCCGCGATGCGTGCCTCACCGGGTACCGACCGCGATGCCACGGCCTCATCGTCCGGACGGTAGGTGTCCGACGCCGGGTCGGCGTCTGCAGCGCCAAGCCGGTCGGTGACCTTGGTCTGCGCGTCCCGAGCCACATCAGCAACCTTGGTCCCGACCGTGCGGCCGACGTCGGCGCCGGTCTGCTTGGCCTGGGCCTGAACGTCGTCGACGGCGCTCTGGACCGTGGGGTTGTTCCACGCTCGCGTCGCCTGATCTTTGATCTGCTCGTACCGCTCGCGTCCGGCGCGGGCCCCGAGGACATAGCCGGTCATGCCGATGGCGAGCACAGTCAATTTCTTCACCTGGATCACTCCTTCGATCTCCGCGTACCCCGATGAGCGCCGATCACACGGTCACGTGAGTTCCGGTAACGGCGGCGCCGATCCCAGGGCCCATCGGATCGCCCCGGTCATCACGGTTCCGCTGGCCCGCACCGTCGTGGCCTCCGTCACGGGCAGCCACGGCAGTCGCAGCGGCCAGCGGGTCCACCGCGGCATCATCGCGACAGCGGCGGCGGACAACAGGCCGTACGGCGCTCGCAGCACCAGCGGCACGGGTGGCCGCACGAGGATGAAACGAGCGGCCTGGCGTGCGGCGGGGGTGGCCTCCAGCTCGGGGCGGTACTCGGCCAGCACCCGATCGAGGTCGGCGACGGTCTCGGGCACGTCCACCGCACCCAGAGCCCGGGCCACATGGGCGGTGTCGGCAACATAGGCGTCGCGGCCAGCGGCATCCAGCGGCTCCGCGCCGTAGCGGTCATGCGCGCGAAGGAAGCTGTCGATCTCCGCGACGTGGACCCAGCGGATCAGGTGCGGGTCGGAGGCGACATAGGGCCGGCCGTCGGGAGCGGTCCCACGGACCCGCTCGTGGACCGACCGGACCACGGCGATGGCCCGGTCGGCGTCCGCGTCGGTACCGAAGGTCGTCTCGGCCAGGAATGTGCTGGTGCGCTGCAGCCTGCCCCACGGATCGCCGCGGAATCCCGAGTGTGCATCGACGGCTGCCATCGCGAGCGGATGCAACGACTGCAGCAGCAGTGCGCGAATGCCGCCGACGAACATCGAGGCATCGGAGTGCACGACGTGGATTGCCGATCCCGGTGCAAAGCGGCGCGGGCCCTCGGCGAAATGGATCCGGTCGCGACGGGCGGGACCTTCGTCGCCAGCGACCCTGGCGAAGATCGCATCACCGACCCTGGTGCGGACGATGTGCAGCGGACCCATGCCTAGAGTCTGCGCCCTCAATCCCAATCCGGCCCGCCGGCCACCGCGATGCGTGATCAACGCGATGGCTGGGCGACGGGTCAGGAGATGTCGGTCAGCAGATGTCCGCGAGCCTCGCGGCGTCGGCGCTGCTCGTCGGGGTCCGGCACCGGCACCGCCGCGATGAGCCGCTTGGTGTAGTCCTCCTGGGGATTGCCGAGCACCTGCTCGCGAGGACCGATCTCGACCAGCTTGCCGTGCTGCATCACCGCAACACGGTTGGCGAGTGTGTCGACGACGGCGAGGTCATGGCTGATGAACAAGCACGCGAACTGCAGACGCTGCTGGAGGTCGGTGAACAGCTCGAGCACCCGCGCCTGCACCGACACGTCGAGTGCAGAGGTCGGCTCGTCCGCGATCAGCAGATCGGGGTCCAGGGCCAGAGCGCGGGCCAGGCTGACCCGCTGACGCTGCCCACCGGACAGCTCATGGGGGAATCGACCGACGTACGAACCACCGAGCTCGACGCTGTCCAGCAGTGCCAGCACCTTGGCCTCGACCTCCGGCTGCGTCATGTCGGTCTGGACGTGCAGCGGTTCCGCGATGCACTGGCCGATCGACATCCGCGGGTTGAGTGATGACGCCGGATCCTGGAACACGAAACCGAAGCGCGAGCGCAGCGGGCGCAGCTGCCGATCCGACAGCCCCGACACCTCGTTGCCGGACACATGGATCGTGCCACTGGTCGGCTGCTGCAGACCCACTGTGGTGCGCCCGATCGTCGACTTGCCCGAGCCGGACTCACCGACCAGGCCGAGCACCTCGCCCTTGCGCACCTCCAGGGAGACGTGGTCGACTGCTCGGAATGTCGGCTGACCGAACCCTCCGGGGAAGTCCACGACCAGGTCGTTGACCTTCAGGACGATGTCGTTGTCGTCGACCAGACCGGGACCGTTAGCCTGCCCGAGGTGGGGTACCGCCTCGAGCAACGCCCGGGTGTAGGGGTGTCGGGGCGCAGCGAAGAGCTGGCGTGCTGGCGCCTCCTCGACCACATTGCCGCGGTACATCACCACGACCCGGTCGGCCATGTCGGCGACCACGCCCATGTTGTGGGTGATCAGGACGATCGCCGTACCGAGGCGGTCGCGCAGGGACAGGAGGAGCTCCAGGATGGCCGCCTGGACCGTGACGTCGAGGGCGGTGGTCGGTTCGTCCGCGATGATGACGTCGGGGTCGCAGGCGATGGCCATGGCGATGACCACACGCTGCTTCTGACCGCCCGACAACTGGTGCGGGTAGTAGTCGACTCGTCTCTCCGGGTCCGGCATGCCGACCATGTCGAGCAGCTCGACGGCACGTTTGCGGGCGTCCTTCTTGGAGGTGCGACCATGAGCCTGGATTCCCTCGATGATCTGCCACCCGACGGTGTACACGGGGTTGAGGGCGGTCGACGGCTCCTGGAAGACCATCGAGACCTTGTCGCCGCGGATCGGCCGCAGCTCACCATTGGACATTCCGAGCAGCTCGCGGTCTCCGAGCTTGACGGAGCCGGTGACCCCGGCAGTGGACGGCAGCAGACCGAGGATCGCGCGTGAGCTGACCGACTTGCCCGAGCCGGACTCGCCCACGACTGCGACGACTTCTCCAGGAGCGACGTCGAACGTGATGCCGTTGACGGCGTGGATCCGACCGGCATCGGTCCGGAAGGTCACGGCCAGGTCGGTCAGGGACAGGGCTGCGACGCGGAGCTCGTCGCCCGCCTCCACCGTGCGGGTCGCGACGGCAGCAGCCTCATCGCCGCTGACCTCTTCGAATTCGTGCTGGATCTCGGCCTCATCGGCCGACGTGGTGTCGGCACCCCGCGTCCGCAGCAGCGGATTGAGGATGTCGTTGAGGCTCTCGCCCACCAAGGTCGCGCCCAGCACGATGAGGACGATCGCCGTTCCGGGGAACACGCCGGTCCACCAGATCCCGGACGATGCATCGGGTAGGGCCTTGTTGAGGTCGTATCCCCACTCGGCGGCGGCCGACGGCTCGATCCCGAAGCCGAGGAAGCCAAGGCCGGCGAGGGTCAGGATGGCCTCGGAGGCGTTCAGGGTGCCGATGACAGGCAGCGACTGCGACACGTTCGAAAAGACGTGCTTGCGCAGGATGCGCGGCGTCCGGACACCGACGACACGCGCCGAGTCGACGAACGGCTCGACCTTGATGGCGACCGTTGCGTTGCGGATGACCCGGAAATACTGCGGGATGAACACCACGGTGATCGAGATCGCCGCGGCCATGATGCCGCCGAAGGCACCACTGTTGCCACCCGACAGGACGATCGCGACGACGATCGCGAGCAGCAGCGACGGGAAGGCATAGAGCGCATCCATGATCAGCACCAGGATGCGATCGATCCAGCCGCCGAGATAGCCCGACAGCAGGCCGAGTGGCACCCCGATGATTCCCGACAGGATGACCGCGAGAACGATGACCTCGACGGCGGTCCGTGTGCCGTAGATGACCCGCGAGAGCACATCGGTGCCCCCCACGGTCGTGCCGAACCAGTGGTCAGCGGACGGCGGCTGCTGGGTGCCGAAGATGACGCCGCCGGAGCTGTTGTCGTTGAACCCGTAGGGCGCGATCAACGGAGCGAAAATCGCGATCAGGATGAAGGCGAAGATGAGCGCGAAGCCGAGGAACAGCATGAAGCGCTGCAGGCCGTGCGACTGCCGAACCACGGACGGGATGAATCGCTTCATCAGAACCTCACTCTCGGATCGACGAATGCGACGATGACATCGATCAGGAAGCTTGTGATTCCGACGATCAGTGCCAGCAGGGTCACGATGCCCTGCACGGCCAGGAAGTCACGCCGGATGAGGTACTGGGCGAGCTGGTAACCCAGACCCTTCCACTCGAAGGTCGTCTCGGTGAGGATCGCTCCGCCGAGCAGCAGAGCGATCTGCAGACCCATGACGGTCACCACCGGCACCAGCGCGTTGCGGAACGCATGCTTGTTGAGCACCCGCCGTTCACTGACGCCCCTCGCACGGGCTGCGGTGACATAGTCCATCCGCATGGTCTGCAGCAGGTTGACCCGGACGAGTCGCAGGAACACACCACCGGTCAGCAGGCCGAGTGCGATGGCCGGGAGCATGGCGTGCTGCAGGACATCCCAGATCAGCGACGGCTCACCCCACAGCAGTGAGTCGACGATCATGATGTTGGTCTGCGGGTGAACGTTCTGCAGGGTGAGCTCGGTGTTGATCGACGCTCGACCTGACGACGGCCAGCCGAAGGGGGTGAACGCGAGCTTGAGCAGCAGGCCGACGAAGAACACGGGGGCGGCGTAGACGAGGATCGCGAACAGCCTCAGGGCCACGTCAGGCAGGCGATCGCGATAGCGCGCAGCCAGCCGACCGAGCGGTATGCCGATCGCGAACGCGACCAGCAGCGACCAGAACGACAGCTCGAGCGTTGCGGCTCCGTTCTCGATCAGGATGCCGGAAACCGAGCGATTGTCGGTGAGGGTAGTGCCGAAGTCGCCGTGGAACAGGCCGCTGATGTACTCCCAGTACTGGGTCAGGATGGGCCGATCGAGGCCGGCCGCAGCTTTGCGCTCAGCGATCTGCTCAGCACTGAGCCGGCCACCGAGAGCCGCGGAGATCGGATCGCCGATGACCCTCATCAGCAGGAACACCATCGTCACGAGCACCCAGATCATCGGCACGATCAGAGCGAGCCGGACCAGCAGGTAACGCGCGAGAGGGCTGATGCTCCGCCGGGTTGCGGGGGGTTCATCCGGCGGGGGGGACATGGGCGCGACGGCTTCGGCTGTTGTCATCGGGGACTGCTTCCTTGATGAGGCAGGGCGGGCTCGGTGTTCGTCGAGCCCGCCCTGCCGTCAGATGTTGCTCGATTACCTACTTGGTGAGCGAGGTGAATCGGAACTTGAATGACGCGTCCAGCGTCTTTTCGACACCCTTGACGTTGTCCCGGGCGATCGCCACCTGCGAGCCGGTCAGCAGCGGCAGGAACGGGATCTTCTCGGCGAGGCGATCCTGCACCTGCTTGAGGGTGGCCACCCGGGAGTTCTGGTCGCCATCGGTCCGCTCGGAGTCGAGCAGCTTCGTCATGGTCGGATCAGAGTTGTCCTGGTTGTAGTGGTTCTTCGTGAAGTTGTCCGGGCTCAGGAACGGCGACAGGTAGTTGTCGGCGTCCGGGAAGTCCGGGAACCAGCCGAGCTGGAAGACCGGGTAGCCGTCTTCCTTGTACTCGTTCTGGTACGTGACCCACTCGGTGGACTGCAGGTCAACCGCGAACAGATCCGTGCTCTCGAGCTGACGCTTGACCGCGTTGTACTCCTGGTCCGAGCTGGAGCCGTAGTGATCGGGGTTGTACTGCAGTGCGATCTTGACCGGAGTCTTGACGCCCGCATCGGTCAGGAACTTCTCCGCAGCGGCCTTGTCAGGTCCTGCACCGTATGCGTCCTTGAACGCCTCGGTCGCGCCGGTCTGGCCCTCAGGGACCATCGAGTAGGCCGGGGTGAACGTGTCCTTGTAAACCTGCTTCGAGAGCGCTTCGCGATCGACCGAGGAGGCGACGGCCTTGCGGATCGCGAGCTTCTGCTCGCTGCTGTCGCCCGGCATGGTCTTGAAGTTGAACACGATGTAGCGCAGCTCGCCGCCCGCACCGGTGTGCACGGTGACACCGTCGGACTTGTCGAGGTCGGCGATGTCGGTCGGTGTCAGCGAACGGAACGCGACGTCGATCTTGCCGTTCTTGATGTCCAGCTTGAGGTTGTCGGACTGCGCGTAGTACTTCATCGTGACCCGATCGGTCTTCGCCTTTCCGTACGTGCCGTCGTAGTCAGGGTTGGCCTTGAACTCCGCGAGCTGGTTCTTGCTGTAGCTCGCGATCGTGTACGGGCCGGAGAAGCCGTTCGCCTTGACCGCTGCCTCGTCGTCGAGGACCTTGTCGGCGGGGTAGGTCTCCTCGTCGACGATCGGGCCGGCCGACGTCACGAGGATCTGCGGGAAGGTCTGGTCGTTGGGCGCGGCGAGCGTGAACACGACGGTCTTGTCGTCCGGCGCCTCGACCGACTTCATGGCACCCAGCAGCGATGACGGCCCACTGGGGTCTTCGATCGCGACGACCCGCTTGAAGGAGAACGCGACGTCGGACGCCGTGAGGGCGTTGCCGTTGGCGAACTTCAGGCCGTCCTTCATCGTGCACGTGTACTCGACGGGCTTGGTGAAGGAGCACTTCGACGCGGCATCCGGGGTCAGCTCGGTGCTGCCCTCGGGAAAGTTGAGGAGGTACTGATACACCTGCGTCTGGACGTTGAGCGAGCCGTTGTCGTACGAGCCAGCCGGGTCGATCGAGACGACCTTGTCGGTCGTACCGACCACGAGTCCCCCGCCCTTGTCCCCGCTGCTGTCCTTGCTCTGCCCACACGCGGCGAGCGCGATGCTGGCCAGTGAGGCGACCGCGACCAGCGCGATACCTCGTCGGAAGTTCTTCATTGCTCTCCTACCGGTTGTGCCGCACCACATGAGTACGGCGGATTGTCCACATGATGGGACTGAGCCGTTTCGCAACTTACACGCGGCAGACCCCGCCGAACCGTTCGGAAAGATTTCATTTTGGTTACCGAAGCGGAGACCTTCGGGGCCGGGACCCGGCCAGCGCCCACGGGCCGCCCGATACCCTTGGCTCATGAGCCACAACCAGCACCTGTCCGAGTTCGACCCTGACATCGCAGCGCTGCTCGACGCCGAGCTGCACCGTCAGCAGTCGACGCTGGAGATGATCGCGTCGGAGAACTTCGCACCGGTCGCTTCGCTCGAGGCGCAGGGCAGCGTCCTGACCAACAAGTACGCCGAAGGTTATCCCGGCAAGCGGTACTACGGCGGGTGTGAGTTCGTCGACCAGGTCGAGACGATCGCGATCGATCGCCTCAAGCAGCTCTTCGACGCGGGCTATGCCAACGTCCAGCCCCACTCCGGCGCCACCGCCAACGCCGCTGCCCTGCATGCCATCGCGACCGTCGGTGACACCATCCTCGGGCTGGACCTGGCCAATGGGGGCCACCTGACGCACGGCATGAAGCTCAACTTCTCCGGCAAGCTCTACCGCCCGATCGCCTACCACGTCGTCCCCGAGACCGGCCTGGTCGACATGGAGGAGGTCCGAGCGCTGGCACACGAGCACCGTCCCACGGTGATCATCGCCGGCTGGTCTGCCTACCCGCGCCAGCTGGACTTCGCGCTGTTCCGCGAGATCGCCGACGAGGTCGGCGCCAAGCTGTGGGTCGACATGGCGCACTTCGCCGGCCTGGTCGCCGCCGGCCTGCACCCGAGCCCGCTGCCGCACGCGCACATCGTCACGACCACGACGCACAAGACGCTGGGTGGACCTCGTGGTGGCGCGATCCTCACGAATGACGATGACGTCGCCAAGAAGATGCGCTCCGCGGTGTTCCCCGGTCAGCAGGGCGGCCCGCTGGAGCACGTCATCGCTGCCAAGGCCGTGGCATTCAAGATGGCGCTCGAGCCGGAATTCACCGAGCGCCAGCGGCGCACGATCGAGGGCGCTCAGATCCTTGCTGAGCGACTGATGGCCGATGACACTCGCGCGGCAGGAATCAATGTCCTGACCGGAGGCACCGACGTGCACCTCGTGCTGGTCGACCTGCGCGACTCCGCACTCGACGGACAGCAGGCAGAGGATCTGCTCCACGAGGCCGGCATCACGGTCAACCGCAACGCCGTGCCCAACGACCCCCGCCCGCCGATGGTTACCTCAGGACTGCGTATCGGCACGCCGGCGCTGGCGACCCGTGGATTCGGAGCAGAGGAGTTCACCGAGGTGGCGGACATCATTGCCGCCGCCCTGCTGCCCGGAGACGTCGACGTCGAGGGTCTGCGCAAGCGAGTGACAGTGCTGGCCGAGCGCTTCCCGCTCTACCCGGACATCGCGCCCTTCACGGCGTGAGCCGCGGCACGACCGCGCGGCTGTGGCTGCGGCCGGGGCTCGTGGGTCTCCACGTGTTCGCGGTCGTTGCGCTGGTGTTCTGCGTGTTCATGGGGCTGTGGCAGCTGGGCGTGTACGACTCCCGCCAAGGGCATGAACGAGCCGATCAGCAGGACGTCCCGCGAGTGGCCCTGTCGGCTCTGTGGGGCCCGGACGAGCCGTTCGAGGCCAGGCTGAATCATCGCCCGGTGAAGGCCGAGGGCTCGTTCGCACCAGCGGACGAGCAGGTGTGGGTCAGCGACAAGAAGCTGGGTGGACGCTCCGGTGCCTGGTTGCTCGCACCCTTGATCGTCGACGGCGATCGCGCGTTGCTGGTCGTGCGTGGCTGGGCGCCGGCCGTGACCGATCCGCCTGAGGTTCCCCCCGGTCGGATCAGCATCGATGCGGTGCTCGAGCCGGGCGAAGCCAGCGGCTCGGCCTTCGATCCGGACCGACGGGAGATCGGCTCGGTCCGGATTCCGGCGCTGACGAACGAGCTGCCGTACGACCTGTTCTCGGGGTTCGCCATCAGCACGACTGCATCCTCCTCCGGTGGGCTCGAGCTGGTGCCGCCACCGGAGCCGGGCGACGTCTCCTGGACCGTCGGCCTGCGCAATCTGGCGTACGCCCTGCAATGGTGGATCTTCGGCCTCTTCACCGTGTTCATGTGGTGGCGGATGTCGGCCGAGAGCGTGGCCACTGCGAGGGCGAAGGTAGCCTGACCGCGTGAACAAAGTGGCCGTCGCCTATCGCGTGCTCGCCTATGTCGTGGGCATCAACCTGATCTTCGTCATCGGCGCCTGGCTCGCCCAGCTCTCCACCGACGACTCCTCGTGGTGGAATCGCAACTCCGGTGCCATCGGCGTCGTGGACATGATTCACGGCTACCTCTTCATGGGGCTCCTGGTGCTGATCGCGGTCCTGGCTCGCCGTCATCGGTGGCAGCCGGCGTTCATCATCACGACGATGCTGCTGGCCACGATCCCGTTCGTGAGCTTCTGGGCCGAGCATCGGGCGACCGCCGCGGTGCACGCGGCCGACGCGTCCCAGCTGACCAGCTGACCTCAGCGGCCCGTGAAGGTCGCCTTGCCCGGCCCGTCGCGCAGGAACGACTCCGTGCCGTGCTGCAGGTCATCGGTGTCGAACAGCTCGGCCGCGATAGCCGTGGTCCGAGCGATCGACTCAGGCACACCGCCGGCCTCGAAGTGGCGCAGGATGTCCTTCGCCGCTGCGAAAGCCTGGGTTGGTCCGACCGCGATGTGCTCCACGAAGGAGAGAACGGCGTCATCGAACTTCTCGGCCGGTAGAACGCGATTGACGACGTTCCAGCGTTCCATCGTCGTGGCGTCGTAGAGGTCGCCGGTGAAGACGAACTCCTTGGCGCGACCCACACCGGCGCGGGCTGCCAGGCGCTGGGTGCCGCCCATCGTGGGCGTCAATCCGATGACCCGCTCGACCAGGCCGAACTTGGCCTTCTCGGAGGCCAGGATGATGTCGCACGCCACCGCGACCTCGAACGCCCAGGTCAGTGTGAGGGCGTGGGCCGCGAAGATCGTCGGAAACGGTAGCGCGTCGATGCGGGTCGGCAGCTCGAGCATCCTGTCGTACAGCGCCTGGGTGTCGGCCTTGGTCCGGCGAGCGTGGAACTGGGAGACGTCGACGCCGCCAGAGACGATCTTGCCCTCGGCCCGGATCAGGAGTGCGCGCGGAGGCGTAGCCACGATCTCGTCGAGCACGCGGTCGAAGTCGTCGTGCAGCTCGAGCGAGTAGAGGTTGACCGGCGGGAGGCCGAAGGTCAGGATCGCGATGCCTGAATCCGTGCGCTCGTGGGACACCGGCATCAGCGGGTACCTGCCTCGGCGGGGTCGTACGAGCCGCCCTTGTCGGCGACTGCGTTGCGGAATGCCACGACGGCGGCTGCCATCAGGAGGAGCAGAACGAGCTTGCGAACCGGATGTCTCTTCTGTGGCTGCGGCATGCCGCTCACGATAGCGACCAGAACGGTGGACAGGGCACCCGCCTGCCGCTGCTCCGCGCTTGGCATCGCATGAAAAGATGATCTCAGCACACCGAAAGGAACCCCCTGTGGCTTCGCTGATTGCGACCTTCAAGACCAACCACGGCGACATCGTCGTGGAGCTCTTCCCCGACCACGCCCCGAAGACCGTCGACAACTTCGTTGGTCTCGCCGAGGGCACCAAGGACTGGATCGACCCCAAGACGGGCCAGATCTCGAATCAGCCGTTCTACGACGGCATCGGCTTCCACCGTGTCATCCCGAACTTCATGCTGCAGGGCGGCGATCCGCTCGGTACCGGCACGGGAGGTCCGGGCTACGAGTTCGAGGACGAGTTCCACCCCGATCTTCAGTTCAACCGCCCCTACCTGCTGGCCATGGCAAACGCCGGGCCGGGCACGAACGGTTCCCAGTTCTTCATCACACTGGTGCCGACCGACTGGCTCAACCGTAAGCACACGATCTTCGGTGAGGTCGTCGACGCCGACAGCAAGGCGGTCGTGGACGCCGTCGGTGCCGTGGCGACCGACGGCTTCGATCGCCCGACCACCCCGGTCGTGATCGAGAAGCTGACGATCGAGCGTCGCGAGGCGTGAATCTTCCCGCTTCGGACTACCGCTGCTATCGGCACCCTGACCGCGAGGCCTACATCTCGTGCCAGCGCTGCGAGCGGCTGATCTGTCCGGAGTGCATGAACGACGCATCGGTGGGCTTCCACTGCCCGTCATGTGTCGCTGAGGGCGCCAAGACGGTGCGCGCACCCCGCACGATCGCCGGCGGGGCGATCTCGGGGCGCGTGGGCACCGTGTCCCTGGTGCTGATCGGGATCAATGTCGTGGCCTTCCTGGTCACCCTGGCCAGCGGCGGCAACAGCGGACCTGTCTTCCAGCACGGCTCGATGTTGTCGTCCAGCGCGGTCAACAGCTCTGGCGACGTCCTGACCGGTGTCGATGACGGGGCCTACTGGCGGCTGCTGACCTCGGCATTTCTGCACCAGAACGTCCTGCACATCGCGTTCAACATGTACGCCCTGTACCTCTTCGGACCCTTCGTCGAGCGCGCCCTCGGGACGGTTCGCTTCGTTGCGGTCTACATCACCATGGCGATCGGTGCCTCGGTGTTCGTCTACTGGCTGTCGGATCCTCGAGCCTTGACGATCGGAGCATCCGGTGCGGTCTTCGGACTGTTCGGAATGGCACTGATCTTCCTGCTCAAGGCCAAGCAGGATGTCACCACGCTCCTGGTGCTGCTCGCGATCAACGCCTTCCTCAGCACTCGCGGCAACATCAGTTGGCAGGGCCACCTCGGTGGCTTCGTCGTCGGCTGCGTGCTGGGCCTGGCCTTCGCCTACGCGCCGCGAGACCGCCGGACTCTCGTTCAGGTGGGCGTGCTGACCCTGTTGTGGGTCGGGATAGTCGTGTCTTTGATCATCCGGACCGGACAGCTCCGGGGCTAACTACACGCATGTGATTGTCAACAGCTGTGCATACAGGTGTGGATAACTACACGGGTGTAACTCACTCCCACTTCATGGCGAAACCGAACGCGGAGACGATGAACCCCATGCCGATCACGATGTTCCAGCTGCCGAGGTCGTCGTACCACTGTAGGAACGAGGGATAGTCGATCGCCTGGTTGCTCACGGTGTAGAACACCACGATCCACAGCAGGCCGATGATGCCAGAGATCACCATCGCCGGACCAGCCCAACGGTTTCCGATCTTGGTGGGCTTGGGTCCCTGAGGGGTCTTGTCTTTCGCCACGACGTCTCCGGAAGGTTGCTGCGGCCGCGACCGCATCGATGGGTGCTCTCCGATAGCCTAGGCCATCAGGTGAGAGGGGTTCTGGGTGGCAAAGACAGGGACGCACGCGCGCCAGCGCTGGCCGCTGGCCGTGCTCGGCGTCTTCGCCGCCACCGGCTTCTTGTTCGTCGCAGCATCGGTCAGTGCCGGCGGCGCGGACCTACGTCCAGCGGGGGGTGATCTTGCCTCACTCCTGCAGGAGCGTGCCCATCGCGTCGACGAACGTCGCGCTGACGCCAGGAGTCTGCGCGTCGACATCGACGGGCTCTCGGCCAGCGTCCCGGGCGCCGAGCTCGACGTCTTTCGCACCCGGGTCAAGCAGCTCGAGGAGCCCACGGGACTCACTGCGGTGACGGGCCCCGGTGTCCGGGTCACGTTGACTGACGCCCCGCGCACGGTCGATGCTCCGGGGATCAACCCCAACTTGCTGGTGGTGCACCAGCAGGACATCCAGGCTTTCGTCAACGCGCTCTGGGCTGGTGGCGCCGAGGCCGTGACGTTGCAGGGGCAGCGGCTCATCACGACGACAGGCATCAAGTGCGTCGGCAACACCGTGGTCCTGGATGGCGTCCCCTACTCGCCGCCGTATGTCATCGAGGCGATCGGCGACACCGCCGGGATGGAGTCGGCACTGGTCACGTCGTACGACACCGTGACGTATGCCGACTACGCCGCGAAGTACGAGCTCGGCCTCGAGATCGAGACCGTCGGCCAGATCAAGGCCGAGGCGTATGCCGGCGAGGTCAGCCTTGACCACGCCACGGCCACCTCGGGCTGACCCGTCAGCCGCCGTCGGCCAGCCCACCGCCGGGAACTCCACCGTCCGCACCATCGGTCTTCCCGGGATCCGGACCGGGATTGGCCGAGACCGTCAGCTCGATCGTCGTGCCGGGTGGGACCTTGCTGTTGGGGTCGATCGACTGCGCGGTGACGTCGTCCTTGGGGGCTGTGGCTGCCTTGTCGTCGGTCTGGGTGACCTTGAGGCCCGCCTTCTTGAGGGTCTTGGTCGCGTCGTCGATGTTCTGGCCGACGACGTTCGGGACGGTGACCTGGCCCTTCGACACGAACAGGGTGACCTTCGATCCGACGTCGACCTGCTCGCCGACCAACGGAGTGCTGTTGATGACGACGCCCTCGTCAGCACTGTTGTCGACATCCTTGCGACTGACCTTGAAACTGCCGTCGCCATCCTCGAGCTGTTTCTTGGCGACGTCGAACTGCAGCTGTCGGACGTCGGGCATCGTGACCTGTTCGGGGCCGGCGCTGACCACCAGGGTCACGGTGCTTCCATCGTCGACGGTGTCACCCGCGGATGGATCGGTCCTGATGACCTCGCCCTGACCGACGTCACCGCTGGCCTCTTCCTGGGTCTTGTCGGCCACCACCAGGCCTTGTCGCTCCAGCACACGGGTCGCTGCGTCGACCTCCTTGCCGGAGACATCCGCGACGGTGACCTGCTTGACCGCGGGCGGTGCCTCGGTGGCCTTGTAGATGCCGAAGGCGATCGCCCCCAGCAGGAGCACGGCGATCAGACCGATCCACCACCACTTGGCGGTGCTGTCGGTGTCGTCGTCGAGGTCCGGTTCCGCGCGACGCGCGCCCCCGGTGGGCGGCGGGAGCACAGGGGCGGCTGCGATCGCGGTGCCGCCAGCGATCGCGGTGGCTGCCGCGGGGGCCTCGACGTCCTGGCCGGCAAGCACCCGGTCGAGGTCGATACGCATGTCGGCAGCGCTCTGGTAGCGGTCCTCGACTCGTTTGGCGAGCGACTTGGCCACGATGTTGTCGATTGCTGCGCTCACATCGGGGTTGAGCTGCGACGGTGGGCGAGCCTCCTCGCGCACGTGCTGGTAGGCGACTGAGACCGGACTGTCACCGACGAACGGCGGCCTCCCGGTCAGCAGCTCGTACAGCAGGCAGCCGGTGGAGTAGATGTCGCTGCGGGCATCGACGGTCTCCCCCCGTGCCTGTTCTGGGGAGAGATACTGCGCCGTGCCGATGACGGCCGCCGTCTGCGTCATGGCCGACGAGGTGTCGGCTATCGCACGGGCGATGCCGAAGTCCATGACCTTGACCTGCCCGGATGGCGTCAGCATGACGTTGGCGGGCTTGATGTCGCGGTGGATGATGCCCGACCGATGGCTGTAGTCCAGCGCGCTCAGCACATCGGCGGTGATCGACAGGGCTCGCTCGGGCAGGATCTTGCGGCCGTTCTCCGCCCCGCGCATGATGTCGCGGAGGGTCTGCCCCTCCACGTACTCCATCACGATGTACGGCACGTGGCTACCGTGCTTGTCGGTCGACTCCCCGGTGTCGTACACGGCGACGATCGAGGGATGGTTGAGCGCGGCAGAGGACTGAGCCTCGCGGCGGAAGCGGGCCTGGAAGGTGTCGTCGGCCGACAGGTCGCCGCGAAGCTGCTTGACCGCGACAGTACGGCCCAGGCGGAGATCACGGCCGACGCGCACGTCAGCCATGCCCCCTCGGCCAAGCAGACCGCCGAGCTCGTAGCGGTCGCCAAGGCGGATCGTCTCGTCGCCGGATTCGGTCATGGTGTCAGTCTCCCAGAAGGTGTCGTCAGAGCGGGCGAGCGCGGTGTCGCGCGTGTAGCGGCGACGGATCCGAGCGGGTTGTTCGCTGATGGGTAGGTCATTTTCCGAGCACGGCCTCCATGACGGAGCGAGCGATCGGGCCAGCCAGGCGACCGCCGGCGATCTCATCTCGGACCGTGTTGCTGGATTCGACGAGCACCGCGACGGCGACCTTCGGGTCCTTGCCCGCAGGAGCGAAGGACACGAACCAGGCATACGGTGGGCGGTCGGGAGTGGATTGCGCGGTACCGGTCTTGGCGCCGACGTCGACGCCGGGAATCATCGCCGAGGTCGCGGTGCCACGAGTCACGGTGCTGATCATCATCTTGCGCAGCTTCGCGGCGTTGGAGCCGCTCATGGCCTGACCGAGGCGTTCGCCGGACGGCCGGTCCAGGACGCGCAGGTCGGGCGCGCGGACGGTCTTGACGACGTACGGCTTCATGACCTCGCCGCCGTTGGCGATGCCAGCGGCGACCATGGCCATCTGCAGTGGAGTCGTGGCGACCTCGAACTGTCCGATGCCGGACTGCGCGAGCTGAGGTGCCTCAAGCTGGCTGTCGGCGCCAGCGAACCGGCTGGGGTTTGCTGCGATCCCGTCGATCGGGTCGGTTCCGAAGCCAAACTTCGCGGCTTGGGTGGCAAGCTTGTCCTGCCCGATCTTGCCGGCCAAGGCGCCGAACGCAACGTTGCACGAGACGTTGAGCGCACGCTCGAAGGTGATCTTGTCGCCGCCGCAGTTGCCGCCGTTCTCGTTGGGCAGCGTGTACTGGATTCCGGGGAACTTCAGCAGGGCGCCGGCCTTGATCTTGTCGTCGATGTTGTCGACGACACCGTTCTCCAGAGCCGCCGCGGCCGTCACGAGCTTGAATGTCGAGCCGGGTGGGAGCGTCTGCTGCGTCCCCCGGTTGGTCATCGGCTGGTCCTTGTCCGAGGTGAGCGCGTTCCACGACTTCTGCACGGCGCTGAAGTCGTGGCTGGCCAGCCGATTGGGGTCGTACGAAGGCTGGCTCACCATGGCCAGCACCGCGCCGGTCTGCGGGTCGAGCGCGACCACGGCACCCTTGGTGTTCTTGCCGAGCCGCTGGAGGCCTTCGGCGGCGGCCTTCTGCGCCAACGGGTCGATCGTCAGCTCGACGCTGCCGCCCTTGGCCCTCTTGTTGGACACCAGATCGACCACCCGGTTGACGAACAACCGGTTGTCGCTCCCGGACAGCACCCTGTTCTGAGAGTTCTCCAGGCCGCCGCGACCGAAGACGTAGGAGAAGTAGCCGGTGAGCGGTGCGTACAGGCCACCATCGGGATAGCGCCGCTGGTACTTGAACTCGTCGGACGCCTTGACGCTCTCGGCCACGGGCTTCCCATCGACGAGGATCGCACCGCGGTCACGCGAGAACTCCTCATTGATGACCCGTTTGTTGCCATTCTTGGCGTTGAGGCTGTCGGCCTGGACGAACTGCACATAGTTGAGGTTGACCAGCAGCGCGAGAAACAGCACGAGGCAGGCGACGGCGATGTTGCGGATCGGTCGGTTCATGCCAGCTTCACCACCTGGGTCTCCTCGTTGCTGTCGAACGAGGAGATCTCGGGGGCGGGACGTCGGGTCTGGTCGCTGATTCGCAGCAGCAGGCCGATGATGGCCCAGTTCATCACGACGGAGGAGCCACCCTGTGCCATGAATGGTGTGGTCAGACCCGTCAACGGGATGAGCCGGGTGACGCCGCCGACGACGACGAAGACTTGCAGCGCAAACGAGAAGGCAAGGCCGGCTGCGAGCAGCTTGCCGAAGGCGTCGCGGCACGTCAGCGCAATCCTCAGACCCCGCTCGGCGATGAGTCCGTAGATCAGCAGGATCGCCATGAGCCCGGTGAGCCCGAGCTCCTCGCCCATCGATGCGGCGATGAAGTCGGAGAAGGAATAGGGCGTGAGCTGGGGGCTGCCCTGACCCAGCCCCTTGCCGAGCACGCCGCCGTGCGCGAGTCCGAACAGGCCGTTGATGATCTGACCATTGGCGTCTGGATCGCCGAACGGGTCGAGCCACGCGTCGAAGCGAACCCGCACGTGGCTGAAGGCGAGATAGCCGAAGTATGCGCCGACGGTGAACAGACCGGCGCCGACGATCAACCAGCCCGGTCGCTCGGTCGCGACGTAGAGCATCACGACGAACAGGCCGAAGAACAGCAGCGACGAGCCGAGGTCACGCTGGAAGACCAGGATGCCGACGCTGATGAGCCAGCCGCCGAGGATCGGACCGAGATCGCGTCCCCGGGGCAGGTCGATGCCCAGGACGCGGCGACCCGCGAGCGCCAGCGCATCCCGCTTGACCACGAGATATCCCGCGAAGAAGATCGCGAGACAGACCTTGGCGGCCTCACCGGGCTGGAAGCTGAACGGACCGAAGTTGACCCAGATGCGTGCACCGTTGATCGTGCGCCCGAAGTGTGGAAGCAGCGGCAGGATCAGTAGCGCGATCGCGGCGAATCCGAAGGTGTAGGTCAGCGACTGCAGTCGGCGATGATCACGCACCAGGATCAAGATCCCGGCGAAGGCCGCGACACCCAACCCGGTCCAGACCAACTGGGAGTTGGCGAACGCGGCGCGGTCGGGGTTGATCTGCTGCCGACCGAGGTCGAGGCGGTAGATCATCGCGAGTCCCAGGCCGTTGAGTGCGATCACCAGCGGCAGCAGCACAGGGTCCGCGTAGGGCGCGACTCGGCGCACGATGAGGTGGGTGGCGATCGCGAGGACGATCAGCGCGGCGCCGAGCTTGTACGTGTCTGCCGGGACCGTGCCCTCGGCTCCCAGACCGACCGCCGCATACGCAGCGATGCCGATGAAGACCGCCAGCACGGTCAGCGCAAACTCGGCCCCTCGCCGCTTGCGAGGGACCCATGCGGGCGTCGTCATTGAAGCCATACCGCGCTCGCGGCTGCCGCCGAGGTGGTCTTGCTGGGTGTCGGCTTCCTGCTCGGGGTCTTGGTCGGCGCCGGGGTTGGCCTGACGGCGAGCTGGTCAAGTTCCGCGACGGTCTTCTCGGCATCGGCCCTGCTGGAAGCCTGGATGCCAGCCTCTACCTGTTGGCGCCGGAACTCCGGCAGGGAGGACAGCTCGACATCGGTCACCCGCTCCACGTGCTGCAACGTGATGCCGGGGATGTCGGCCTGGACACCGCGGAAGATCGTGACCTTGCCGTTGTCAGCCGCGACGAAGTACTGCTTCTGCGACCAGTCGTACGCGTATGCGCCGACCGCGCCGAGGATCGCCATGATCACGACGAGAGCCGCCACCCAGCGGAACCAGCGGTTTCGACTCGGTGGCCGGGGTGCGTAGCGGAGCTCTTCGGGGTCGAGGTCGGCCGCCTTGCGGCGCGTGGCGTCGGTGCCGCTGGTGCCTTCGCCCGTGCGGGGCCGTTCCTGGCTTGCGGCGGCGCCGACGAGCTGCGGCTGTCCGTCGGCCGAGGACAGGTTCTCGTCCGGCTCCGTGCCCAGCCGGACGAACTCGGCGATGACGACGGTGACGTTGTCGTAACCGCCACCCTCCAGCGCCAGGCGGACGAGCTCGGTCGCTGCCATGTCGATCGTCTCCGCGCCCAGTGTGCGGCGGATGACGTCGTCGGTGACCATGTCGGTCAGTCCGTCGCTGCACAACAGGTAGCGATCGCCGAGGCTCGGCTGCAGCCAGCTGAGGTCGGCGGCGTTGTCGTCGCGACCCAGCATGGCTCGCAGGATCAGCGAGCGGTGCGGGTGGACCCTCGCCTCGGCCGGAGAGATGCGACCCTCGTCGATCAGGCTCTGGACGAAGGTGTGGTCCGTGCTGATCTGGGTCAGCTCAGGCCCGCGAAGGCGGTAGACCCGGGAGTCACCGATGTGGGCAAAGGCGAACTTCTCGCCGTCCCACAGCAGGGCGTCGAGCGTCGTGCCCATGCCCTCCACCGCGGGATCGGCCGTGATCAGCGCGGCAAGGCGCTCATTGGCGTCGTCGACCGCCTGCTCGAGAGCCGCCATCGCGTCGCCGTCGAGGTCACTGCGGTCGAGCTGCCGAATGACGTGCATCGTCTCGGACGAGGCGAGCTCGCCCGCAGCAGCACCGCCCATGCCGTCGGCAACGACCAGCAGGTGGTCGCTGGCGTAGCCGGAGTCCTCGTTGCCGGCTCGGCGCAGACCGGTGTCGCTCAGTGCGACGTAGCGGTAGGTCAGTTCGGTCATGGATTACTTCTGCAGCTCGACGATGGTCTTGCCCAGTCGCACTGCGATGCCCAGGCCGATGGGGATGGGTGAGGTGATGCGCTGGCTGCCCAGGTAGGTGCCGTTGGTTGAACCGAGGTCCTCGACGAACCACTGTTCACCGTTGGTCGCGAAGCGCGCGTGGCGGGTCGACACGTAGTCGTCGTCGAGCCGGATCGCGGCATCGGTGCCGCGGCCCAGGAGGATCGGGGTGTCGCCCAGCGGGACGCTCTGTCCGGCATTGGGTCCGGACACGACCTGCAGCTTGGTCGGGACTCCGCGGGGCGTCTTGCGGCTCCGAGACCGTGCCGGTGCCTTCTGCTTGGTCTTGGCCGGCCGGGGGGACGCGGGTGCCTTGGCACCGAAGATGTCCGAGCGGATGACCGACACCGCGGACAGCACGAACAGCCACAGCACGGCCAGGAAGCCCAGCTTGATCAGCGTGAGGGTGAGCTCGGACATCTACGCCTCGACCTCCGTCACGCGGATCACGATGACGGTGTTGCCCAGCCGGATCTCCGACCCGTCCACCACGACCCCGGTCTTGACCCGGTGACCGTTGAGGACGACGCCGTTGGTCGAGTCGAGGTCGACGACGGTCACGGTGGTCTCGGTGCCGCTCTGGTGGATCTTGATCTGGCAGTGTCGCCGCGAGATGCCGGGGTCGTCGATCTTGAGATCGGCTTCGTTGCCTCGACCGATCACGACGCCGGGTGGATTCAACGGGTGCTTCATCCCGTTGACCTCGATCAACACGTTGGAGCCGCGGATGGCGGTGTCGGTCATTCGCTGTCCGACGACCGGGGTGACTGAGGCATTGGTCTTGCTGCGCACTCGGAAGCGTCCGGTGCTGAGATTGCCGGAGTTGGTGAATGCGATCTCGAGCGGACCGGCCATCGTGTAGCGCTGCTCCACGACGTGCTCCTTGACCAACGTCGACAATTCGTCGACCAGGGTGTTGCTGAACGGATCGAGCCGCTCGAAGTCCGACGGTGACAGTTCCACGGTGAAGACGTTGGGCACGAGCATCCGCTCACGCGACAGGATGTGCGCGGAGTTGTCGACCTCGCGCTGCAGGGCTGCGGCGATCTCGACTGGCTGCACGGCGCTGCGGAAGGCCCGGGCGAACGCGCTGGAGACAGCTCCCTCGAGGCGTTGCTCGAATCGCTGCAGCACCCCCGCCATCGGCCTCCACCCTTCTGTCGTCGCGTCCGTACCCTGCGATCGTATCTGCAGAGGCCGCCCGTCCCGCATCTCCGTCGAGGACAGGCGCGCGGAATCAGTTCTCGCGCGGCCTGTTAGACTCGTTTACCGGTCCCTGAGCAGTCGTGTGGGGACCACGCGCGGGTGGCGGAATGGTAGACGCGCTGGCTTCAGGTGCCAGTGTCCGCAAGGGCGTGGGGGTTCAAATCCCCCCTCGCGCACAAATGCACAGCAGCCCCGGTGGTGAGGAATCCTCGCCACCGGGGCTTCGCCTTTTCCAGGAGTCTTCGCGCGAGCGTGGTGTGTGGGAACGGGGAGCTCGTGTGGTCCGCGCCTCAGGCCTCGGCGTCAAGGGAGGCGGCGACGCGACGGTGCGCCACCCAGATCTCCTCGGGAAGATTGGTGAACTGCTGCAGGTGTTCCTCGCGGAATCCCATCTCCTGACGCCAGCGTTGATTGTCGATCGACAGGATTGTCTCGAGGTCCTCCGGCGTGATGTCGACGCCGTCGAGGTTGAGCTCCTCGGCAGTCGGGATGATGCCCACCGGGGTCTGTCGACCCGAGACCTCACCGTTCTTGAGCTGCAGTAGCCACAGGAGTGGGCGCAGGTTGTCGCGGTATCCGGGCCACAGGAAGTGGCCGTCCTCGGGGTCCCGCTGGAACCAGTTGACGTGGGCGAAGATCGGCAGGTCCTTGGCCGCTCCGACGATCTTGAGGTAATGCGCGGCGTAGTCACCCTCGCCGTAGGCCATGAACGGCCGGTTGGACATCGGGTCGTACCGCAGCTGACCCTCGACACCCTCGGCGGCCGAGGTGGCCTCGGCGCCCAGCGTCAGGCCGTCGTAGACGCCCTCAGCCAGATCGGTGATGGCGCGGATGAGCGGCTCACGATCACGGGTGCGGCCTCCAACGATGATCGCGTCGATCGGGACGCCGGTCGCCGCGTTGTAGTCCGGGGCGATGTTCGGGACGTTGTCCAGCGTGGTGGTGAACCGACTGTTGGGGTGCGCCCACGGGCTGTCATCGCCCGCCTCGCGATCGGCGATCGGTGCACCCGTCCAGTCGAGCCAGCCGCTCGGATCTGCCGGCGGTGCGGGGGTACGTCCTTCCCACCACACCTCGCGGGTCGTGGGGTTGTAGGCGATGTTGGTGAAGATTGCCTCGGTGCCCTCGGCGATGGAGGACAGCGCCGTGGGGTTGGTGCCTTCGTTGGTGTCCTTCGCGACCCCGAAGACGCCGTACTCCGGGTTCATGCCGTAGAGCTTGCCGCTGGTCTCGTCGACCCACAGCCAGGCGATGTCGTCACCATAGAACGACACGTGGTAGCGATCGCCGAGCACGTCCGGCGCCAGCATCATCGCGAGGTTGGTCTTGCCCGAGGCGCTCGGGAAGCCACCGCAGATGTGGTGCGTCTTGCCGGTCTCCTTGTCGTGAATGCCGATCAGCATGTATTGCTCGGCAAGGAACTTACGGGACGCCCATCCGTCGTACGCGGCCTGGCGAAGGCCGTGGGCGATCTTGCCCAGCAGCGCATTTCCACCATAAGACGAGCCGAAGTGCAGGATCGTGCGCTCGTCGGCGACGGTCACGAAGTAGCGCTGGTCCTCTGGCGTGCCCTGGCCCAGATTCTCCAGGTCACCGGTCACGTGGACTGCGCGCACGAACTGGTCAGGATCGTCGAGCCCCTCGAGGAACTCGACACCGACGCGAGCCATGCGGATCATGTGCAGGACAACGGTGCGGGTGTCGGTCACCTGCACGCCGGTGGCCCACGGAGCGAGCGCGTTGCCGGGAGGTGCCATCAGATACGGGATGACGTACATGGTCTTGCCCTGCGAGGCGCCGCGCATGCGGTCCTCGAGCATGGGCCGCATCTCCGAGGCCGGGCGCCAGTTGTTGTAGACGCCCTTGTCCTCGGGGTTGTTCGTCGCGACAATCGTGCGCTCTTCCGAGCGCGCCGTGTCCTTGACATAGCTGCGGGAGTAGTAGAGCCCCTCGCCTGCCGGTTCGAGCTCGCCGGCCTCCAGCGCCTCGGCGATCAGTCGCGCGTCGTCGGACGCACCCACCACCTCGATCCGACCTGCTCCGGTGAGCTCAGCCCAGTGGTGCACGTATTCACGCACCCGGGGGTTGCTGAGTCCTGCTTCGTCCAGTGCTGCATCAACGTCGGCCATCGCTCGATCATGCCCTCTCAACTTGCAGAACGCACTCACGGGTGGCGCGAATCTCACCGAACGGTATCGCAGGTGAAGATTTCTTCACGCGACGCGATTGTTCACAGTGAGGGGTCCTGCACCGCGGAGCGCGTCGCTGCTGCACGCATGATCACGAACCGGGCCACTCCCCCGTCACGCGCTGGAAGCCCTTGGCACCCTGGCGCTGGATGATTGCCTTGACCGCGGCGTAGATCGCGCCCTGCAGCACGGCAGCGACGAGGATCTCCTTGAATCCGTATTCCGACTGCAGGGCACCGGGAGGATCGGCGTCGTCGCCCGCGCTGACCCGCTTCCAGATGTTCTTGAACAGCAACGACGCGATCAGGCCGCCGATGATCGAGCTGATGAGTCCGACCGGCCGATACAGGATCTTGGCCGAGGTGCTGGGCTTTCGGGTCGCAGACACGGCGCTCAGGCCTCCGAGAAGACGTCGGTCAAGGCGGAGTTGAACGCGTCGAGGTCGTGGGGATTGCGTGACGTGACCAAGTCCCAGCCCTCTGCCGTGCAGTGGAAGACCTGCTCATCGACCCATGAGCCGCCCGCGTTGGTGATGTCGGTTCGCAGACTCGGGTACGAGGTGAGCGTCTTGCCGGGGAGCACGCCGGCCTCGACCAAGGCCCAGGGGCCGTGGCAGATGGCGGCGATCGGCTTGCCGGCCGCAACGAACTGCTTGACCAGAGCCACCGAGTCTTCGTCGGCACGCACCTTGTCGGCATTCACGGTGCCGCCGGGGATCACCAGCGCGTCGAAGTCAGCGACGCTCACATCCGCGACGACCGAGTCGGGATCGAACTCCTCGTCCTTGTCGACGTCGCCGACCATGGACTGCACCGGCGACTTCTCGGGTGCGATCAGGGTCGGCTCTCCGCCGGCATCGAGCACGGCCCGCCAGGGAGACGTGAGTTCTGCCTTCTCCACTCCGACCTGCGAAGTCAGGAAGGCGATCTTCTTTCCAGTCAGTCTGCTCATGTCGCTCCTCGTATCGAAGTCGTACCGACGCAGGCCTCGGGGCGGTGTCCTCCGTCGCGGCAGTTCAGCTCGCGATGTTGCGGTACAGCACGGCACGCTCGCCCTCGCTCATGCCACCCCACACGCCGTAAGGCTCCTGCACAGACAGAGCATGCTCTCGGCAGCGATCGATCACCGGACACGTGAGGCAGACCTTCTTGGCGTTCTCCTCGCGCCGGATGCGCTTGGCGCCGCGTTCGGCCTCGGGCGAGAAGAAGACGTCACTGTCGGCGCCCATGCACGCGCCCTGGTACTGCCACTCATACTTCTCGATGAGCGGTACGGGGAGTCTCTTGACGTTCACCATGGGTCGGTAGTGCCCAGCGAGGACCGGGCTAAACCTGCCTACCTCATTTCCAGGCAGTCAGCACCTTGGCCGCGACCCGGCCCTCCCGAATCCGCTGCGGATGATCGCCGACGGGGATGCGCTTGACGATCTTCTTGGTGGCGTAGTCGATGACGGCCACCTGGTCGTTGCCGCTGGTGGACATCCAGCAGGTCTTGCCGGTCGGCCCGGTCGTGGCCCAGTACGGTTTGGGGCCGACGGGGATGATCGTGTGTCGGAAGGATTCGCGGCTGACGATCGCTGCGTAGTCCGACATCGTGCCCGCGACGCACAGCGAGGTGCCGGCTGCATTCATCGCGATGCCGTGGTGTGCCGAGTTGAGGACGTACTGGGACTCGGGGGTCTTCTTGGCCTCTTCGCTCTGCGGCAGGAGCGCTACCCGAGTCACCTTGCCCGCTCCGGCGGTGTCGAACTCCACGAAACCGTGGAAGAACGACACCTGGAGGTACACGAATCGCTCGTCGGGAGCGACCGCCATGGGGCGGACGGCCGAGCTCATGCCCGGGTAGCCGGCCTCGTCGAGCTTCTGCCCGATGTCCCACTGCTTGGTGATCCCGAAGGTCTTGTTGTCGACGATCTGGAAGACCTGCTTCCCCTTGACGATCGAGGCCGCCTGACCCAGGGCTCCCAGATTGCCTGGGACGTAGACCCGACCGATGCTGGCGTGGAAGATGCGGTCACCGTTCTTGGTGTAATTGCTCTCGTGGGGTGTGTCACCGGAGGGGAACTCGCGCAGCTTGCGCCCCGTCCGCAGCTCGAGCTCGTGCACCTTGTTCGCTGTCGAGTCGGACACCAGCAGGCGTCTGCCGTCCGGCGAGACTCCCATGTGGTCGGTGCGGTAGCCCTCCATCGGAAAGCGCCACGCGATCTTGCCGGTTGCGAGGTTGATCCCGACGACGTCGGCGAGGCTGGGTCGGGACACGGCCAGCAGGGTTCCGTCAGGAGTGCTGAACATGTCGTCGACGAGCTGGTCATGACCTTCGCCCACGAGCTGGCCGATGGCGAGGTAGTACGCCAGCTTGACCGGGTTCGCCTTGATCTCGGCTATCCGTGCTGCCCGGTCCGGCGCGACATCGACCCGCTTGAGCCGGCGGTACGTCGCAGCGTCGATGACATCGGCCGTGCCGTCCCAGTTGTTGCCGACGTACATCACGGTGCGTGGACCGGGCGATGTCGCGGCATCGGCAGGACCTCGCGCGATGGCCCAGACGGTGACGGGAATGAGCAGGATCAGACCGACAGTGGCCAGCAGGGGACGATGCATGGACTGATCAACGCGCGCCTGTGCGCCGAAGTTATGCCGGCGATGGGAGTGCGGCACGACCGTGGCCTGCCCGGATATCATCCCCGCATGACTGAACCCCGTGTGCTCACCGAGATCGATGGCCCGATCGCGTACGTGACTCTCAACCGGCCGGACAAGCTCAACGGTGTCGATCTTGAGCTGATCGACGAGCTGATCGCGGCGGCCGAGGCGCTCCGGGGCAACCGGGACATCCGCGCGGTCGTGCTGCAGGGCAGCGGTCGCTCGTTCTGTGCCGGACTCGACTTCGGCGCGGCCTTCAAGGACAAGCGGCGGGTCGCCCGGTTCTTCTTCGCTGGCCCGCGGATGGTCAACCGTTTCCAGAAGGTCACGGCCATCTGGCGCGATCTTCCGGTTCCGGTCGTCGCAGTGGTGCATGGACACTGCTACGGCGCGGGCGTTCAGCTCGCTGCCGGGGCGGACCTGCGGTTCACGACACCAGACGCGACCTGGTCGATCCTCGAGGCGAAGTGGGGGCTCGTCCCCGACATGGCCGGGACGGTGCCGTTCGGGGAGCTGCTTCCCGCCGACGTCGTGATGCGGCTGTCGATGACTGGCGAATCGATCACCGGCAAGCGGGCGGTCGAGCTGGGTCTGGCCACCGAGGTCAGCGATGACCCGCTCAAGGCCGCACTGGGTTTCATCGAGCAGATCATCGAGCGGTCTCCCGACTCGGTCGCAGCGACCAAGCGCCTGCTGTACGCCAACCGGCACCAGAGTCTCCGCAAGGCCTACCGACTTGAGCGGCGGCTGCAAGCAGCAATGTTCAAGTCCAAGAACACGACCATCGCTCGTCGGGCCGGCATGGCCAAGGAGAGCCCCGCCTTCGGGCCGCGGACGTACGGCCCGTAGTTCGGCCGGCGATTCGGGCTGCGTGCCAGGGGTTGTTACTGTGTTCGGCGTGAGTGACGACAAGCCTTCCAAGAAGGTCGCCAACCAGTACGAGCGCGGCTACGACTACACCAAGTACTGGGACAACCGGGACTACGAGAACGCCGCGGAGCACATCGCCATCCGGCGCCTGCTGAAGGGCAACCACTTCCGTCGGGCCGCGGACATCGGTGGCGGTTTCGGCCGACTGTGCATCTTGCTGCGGACGTTCTCGGACGAGGTCACCCTCGCCGAGCCGGCCGCATCACAGCTCGAGGCAGCCAAGAAGGTGCTCGAGGGCACCGACATCGCGCAGCTCCAGATGCAGGCTGACGACCTCAAGTTCGCCGACGGTGAGCTCGACCTGATCACGATGATCCGCGTCATGCACCACCTACCGGATCCGACGGCCGAGTTCGCCGAGATCGCGCGCGTGCTCGCGCCCGGTGGCACCGCGATCATCGAGGTAGCCAACTACGGCCACTTCAAGAACCGTCGCCGACACAAGAAGGAAGGCACGCCGCTGCCGACCGAGCCGGTCAACATCCGCACGGTGAAAGCCGACGAGCCCGACGCGATCGCCTTCGTCAACCACAACATCGACACGGTGCTCGGCCAGCTGCAGGCTGCGGGACTGGTGCTCGACAGCAAGCTGTCGGTGTCCAACCTGCGCAGTCAGAAGCTCAAGCGGGCGCTCCCGACCCGTGCACTGCTCACTGCCGAGCGCGCAACCCAGCGCCGGCTGGCCAAGAAGAACTTCGGCCCGAGCATCTTCCTCAAGCTCCGCAAGGTCTGACTTTCCGCGCGAGGTTGGCTCAGGCGGGGGCGTAGCGTCGGGCGGCGCGCGCCCGGGCCTTGGTGGCCTCGACCTCCCGATCCTTGGGCGCGGCGGTTGTGACCAGGTCCTCGAGGAGGTGCCCGGTGATGTGGGCGATCTCGGCGACGGCGCGGTTGAACGCTTGCTCGTTGGCCTTGGACGGCTTGGCCGAACCGCTGACCTTGCGGACGTACTGCAGGGCGGCGGCGTGCACCTCGTCCCCGGTGGCGGCGGGCTCGAAGTTGTGGAGCGTACGGATGTTGCGGCACATGTCCTCAGGCTAGAACAGCCGCCCACCGAGCACTAGTGCCGCTGCCACCAGTCCCGGGCAGCATCGGCGCTGTCGGTGTAGTCGGCGAAGACCCCGTCCAGGCCCGCCTCGAAGAACCGCTCGAGCTCGCCGAAGATGTCGCCCTTCGTATTCGGTGACGTTCCGTCGCGGAAGTCGGCGGGCAGGAACCGGTTCTCGTCTCGGAAGGTGTACGCGACGACCTTGAGCCTCGCGCGGTGTGCATCCTTGACCAGCGGCGTCGGGGATGTGAGGAATCCCTGGGCGTCGCGCGGGATGACGCTGTTCTTCTCCGGACCGAGCCAGTCGGCGTAGGTTGCGACGTCGCGCAGACCTGCGGGCGTCATCAGGTCGGCGTACGTCCGTGGGTCACCGGCAGCAGCCAGGTCGTACGGTGCGCCGGAGGCGGATGTGAGCTGGACCAGCGGCACCCGGGTCTGCTGGGCGAGACTGCGCAGATTTCCGGTCTCGAAGGACTGGATGACGACCCTGGAGCGGGAGGAGTCACGATGCGCCCGGCGCAGCGACCGCAGCATCGGCTGCTCGAGCGGAAGACCGACCGTTCGGAAGTACGTGGGGTGCTTGGTCTCGGGGGCGACGCCGATCACGCGACCCCGCTTGCGGCCCTCACGGTTCGCCAGCGCCAGGACCTCGTCAAAGGTCGGAATCTGGAACATGCCGTCGTAACGAGTGTTGCCGGCACGCACGGACGGCAGCCGTTCCTTGGCGCGTAGGGTGCTGAGCTCGCGGAGCGTGAAGTCCTCGGTGAACCACCCGCTCTCGGCAACCCCGTCGACGACCTTGGTGGTCTTGCGCTCAGCGAACTCCGGGTGGTCGGCGACGTCGGTCGTGCCGCTGATCTCGTTCTCGTGCCGGGCGACCAGGACGCCGTCCTTGGTGCTGACCAGATCGGGCTCGATGTAGTCGGCGCCGAGTCTGATCGCCAGCTCGTACGCGGCGAGCGTGTGCTCGGGACGGTAGCCGGAGGCACCGCGGTGGGCGAAGATGGTGATGGCCTGGTGGCGGCGGTCCGTTGTCGTGGGTGCGGTCGTGGGTGTCGTACTGGTGGCGGCCGCTGGTGCGGTCACGGCTCCGGTGGCGAGCGCGGCGACGCCGACGGCGTGGACTGTGCGGCGGACGTACGGGTGAACGAAAGTCATGACCCGAGTCCACGTGCGTCAGGTGTCGGAGCCGTGCACGCTACGGGCACGACGGGTGAACAACGGTCGATTGTTGCGTGGAATCGGTCCCGGCGCGGCAGCTTCCCGGCTAGAGGACGTCGAGGCGCCTGAGCACGTCGCGTACGTGCTTGAGCGCGTTCTTCTCGGTGAGCCCGGTCGTGTCGGCGAAGTAGAGTCCGTCACCGATCAGCTGGATCGTCCGTGCGAGCGATTCGTCACCCAGGTGCTCGCGGAGCACCGTGAACCAGCCCTCGCGCAGATCTGCGAGAGCCGCCGAGGCTCGTGAGTCACTCTCCTGCGCGATGCGTCCGGCGGCCACCAGTGCGCGATCGAAGTCGCTTCCGGTGTTGATCGAGGTCGCGAGGTAGAACTCGACCGGGCCCTTCTTCGCAGTGCGCATCTTGGCGACGTCGGTGTCCCCCTGCTCCCGAAGCCGATCCAGCATGCCGTCGACCAGCTCGTCCTTGCTGTGGAAGTGGTAGAGCAGGCCTCCCTTGGAGACCTCGGCCTCGGCCGCCACCGCGTCGAGCGTGGCCGAGCGACTGCCCCCCGTCACCAGCAGGGTCTCGAAGGCGTCGAGCAGGCGATCTCTGGTTGATCGTTCCCCGGCGGTCATGCGCCCACCCTACCGAGAGGAATATCACCATCGATCGGGTCATTGACTGTACCGTCTGGACGGTATAGTCAACTCGAACGACGAGAGGAGGACCCGATGACCACCATCGACCCGCGCTACCGCGCCGAATCGACCCAATCACCGCGCGCCGGAGTGCGCGACTGGCTGGCGCTGGGCGTCCTCCTGCTGCCGGTCCTGCTGACCTCGATCGACAACACGGTGCTGAGCTTTGCCCTGCCACAGGTCAGCACCGCACTGCACCCGACGGGTGAGCAGCTGCTGTGGCTCGTAGACATCTACCCGCTGATGCTCGCGGGCCTGCTGATCGCTATGGGGAGCATCGGCGACCGGATCGGGCGGCGCAAGCTCCTGCTGGTCGGCGCTTTCGGCTTCGGCGTCGCTTCGGTCTTCGCCGCGTACAGCCCGAGCGCGGAAGCACTGTTCGCCTCACGGGCGCTGCTGGGCGTCTTCGGTGCGACCTTGATGCCGTCGACGCTGTCGTTGATCCGCAACATCTTCACGAACCGTGAGGATCGCCGACTCGCGGTCGCGACGTGGGCCTCGGCGTTCGCCGGCGGCGCGGCGCTCGGCCCAGTCGTCGGCGGGTGGCTGCTCGAGCACTTCTGGTGGGGCTCGGTCTTCTTGATCAACGTGCCGATCATTGCGGTCTTCCTGGTGGCCGCGGTGCTGCTGCTTCCCGAGTCTCGTGATCCACGACCCGGCCGCGTGGACCTGCCCAGCATCGTGCTGTCGATGACGGCGATGCTGCCATTTGTCGTCGGCATCAAGCAGGTCGCCGAGCACGGCGTGAGCGAGGTCGCGATCGTGAGCTTCACCACCGGGATCGTCAGCGGGCTCCTGTTCGTCCGGCGCCAGCACCGACTCGTCGAGCCCATGGTCGACATGTCGCTGTTCTCCGACCGGGTCTTCAGCGGTGCGATCGTGGCGAACCTGCTGAGCCTGATGGGCTACGCCGGCTTCGTGTTCTTCGCGGCACAGTTCCTCCAGCTGGTGGCAGGCCTGTCCCCGATGTCGGCGGCGACGGTGCTGCTTCCGGGGCTGGCCGTGACGGTGCTCGGAGGCTTCGCCGCCGTACGACTGGTGCGGCTCTTCCCCGCCCGGGCCCTGGTGGCGGGCAGCTTCGTGCTCTCGGCCTCGGGCTACGGCATCGCGGCGTTCCTCGGGACGCCCACGACGTGGTCGATCATGATCGCGTTCACCGTGCTGGGACTGGGCATCGGGTTGGCCGAGACCTTGACCAACGACCTGATGCTGTCGAGCGTGCCGCCGCACAAGGCGGGTGCGGCGTCGGCGATCTCCGAGACGGCGTACGAGGTCGGCGCGGTGCTGGGAACCGCGGTGCTCGGAAGCATCCTGACCTCGGCGTACCGCTCGCACCTGACGGTGCCGGCCGTTGCGCGCTGGGGAGGTGGTGACTCCTCGTTCGAGACCCTCGGTGGCACGATGGAGTACGCCGACAACTATCCCAATGTCGTCGGTGAGGAGCTCGTGCGATCCGCGCACGCTGCCTTCGACCTGGGCGTTCAGATGACCTCGGCCACGGCGATCTTCGTGGCTCTCGCGGCCGCTGTCGTGTCCTGGCGCACCCTCAAGGACGCCTGACCGGTACCGTCCGCGCCTCGGCCTAGGCGCGAAGCGCCGATCGCGCCATCAGCGCCAGCCTGGAGCGCATCACGGCCTCGCTGATCCGCGCACTGTGTGGAGTCGAGTTGAGCAGACCGAAGGTCGCCTGGACCACGGCTCTGGCCTCTCTGGGATCCAGGTCGTCTCTCAGGCCTCGCAGCACGGCGACCCAGATGTCGACATATGCCAGCTGCAGGCGACGGACCTGCTTGCGCCCCGTGGCATCCAGGTTGGCCCACTCGCGCTCCTGGATGACGATGAGCGCGGGGTGACCCAGTGCGAAGTCGATGTGCCACGCAATCAGCCGTTCGAGTGCCGCCGCGGGACTGGCTGCCGCGGCGGCCCTGGCCTCTCCCTCGGCGAGAAGCTCCTCGCTGACTGCGGTCAGGGACTGGGTGAGGATGTCGTCCTTGCCCGCAAAGTGCTTGTAGAGCGCGGGTCCGGAGATCCCGCAGGCGCTGCCGATGTCATGGACCGAGACACCATGAAAGCCGCGCTCGGCGAACAATGCTGCGGCGGTGTCGAGGATCTGCTGGCGTCGGGACGTGCTCACTGCGCCACTGTAGCCGAAACTGGTTAACGACTGTTAACCTTTGATCCATGCGCCAACTCGTGGAAGAGCTGCGGACCACCCTCGCCACCGTGCGCGCAGGGGGGAGCGCGACGTCTCGGCAACGGCACGTCGCCCGCGGCAAGCTGCTGCCCCGCGACCGCGTCGATCATCTGTTGGATCCCGGCTCGCCCTTTCTCGAGATCGCGCCCCTGGCGGCTCACGAGATGTACGGCGGCGAGGTTCCCAGTGCAGGAATCGTGACCGGTATCGGGCGGGTAAGCGGCCGGGACTGTGTGATCGTGGCGAATGACGCGACAGTCAAGGGCGGCACCTACTACCCGTTGACGGTCAAGAAGCACCTGCGAGCACAAACCATCGCGCAGCAGAACAACCTGCCGTGCATCTACCTGGTCGACTCCGGCGGCGCATTCCTGCCGATGCAGGACGAGGTCTTCCCCGACCGGGAGCACTTCGGCCGCATCTTCTACAACCAGGCTCAGATGTCGGCGGCGCAGATTCCGCAGATCGCCGCCGTCATGGGATCGTGCACCGCTGGTGGGGCGTACGTTCCGGCGATGAGTGACGAATCGGTGATCGTCAAGGAGCAGGGCACGATCTTCCTGGGCGGCCCGCCGCTGGTCAAGGCTGCGACGGGCGAGGTCGTGACGACCGAGGACCTGGGTGGCGGCGACGTCCACGCCCGGCTCTCCGGGGTCGTCGACCACCTCGCGGACGACGACGAGCACGCCCTGCAGATCGTCCGGTCGATCGTCGGCACGCTCGAACGGACGACCAGTGTGCCGCCGCCGCACGAGCCGGTCGAGCCGGCCGAGGATCCTCAGACGCTCTATGACGTGGTGCCGGTCGACGGGCGTACGCCCTACGACGTTCGGGAGGTCATCCGCCGGGTCGTCGACGACTCGCGCCTGCACGAGTTCAAACCTCTCTACGGTGAGACCCTGGTGTGCGGCTTCGCCCGGATCTGGGGCTACCCGGTGGCGATCATCGCCAACAACGGAATCCTGTTCAGCGAGGCCGCACTCAAGGGTGCCCACTTCATCGAGCTGGCCAATCAACGCGGCATCCCGCTGGTCTTCCTGCAGAACATCACCGGGTTCATGGTCGGTCAGGAGTACGAGAACAAGGGCATCGCCAAGGACGGCGCCAAGCTCGTCACCGCGGTCGCGTCCTCGGTCGTCCCGAAGTTCACAGTGGTGATCGGCGGATCCTTCGGTGCCGGCAACTACGGTATGTGCGGCCGGGCGTACGAGCCGCGGTTCCTGTGGATGTGGCCCAACGCGCGGATCTCGGTCATGGGCGGTGAGCAGGCCTCTGCCGTGCTCGCAACGGTGCGCCGAGACGGTATCGAGGCCAAGGGGGGCGAGTGGTCCGCGGAGGACGAAGAAGCGTTCCGCGCGCCGATCCGCGAGCAGTACGACGTGCAGGGTTCGCCTTACTACTCCAGTGCACGGCTGTGGGACGACGGCATCATCGACCCGGTCGACACCCGCCGCGTGCTCGGCATGGGTCTGTCGATTGCCGCAGCCACCCCGACGCCGGCGCCTCAATTCGGCGTCTTCCGGATGTAGGGGGCGAAATGTTGCGTCGGCACCTTTTGAATCGACTCTGCGGTTACGCCGCGAGAAACCGAGTGATCGCATGACGTTCTCGAGTGTCCTGGTCGCCAATCGCGGCGAGATCGCCCGGCGGGTGATCCTGGCCTGCCGTGAGGCTGGTCTGCGCAGCATCGCGATCTACTCCGACGCTGACACCGATGCGCCCTACGTGCGGCTGGCCGACGATGCGGTGCACGTCGGTCCGACCCCGGCCAGTGAGTCGTACCTCTCGATCGATCGGGTGCTGGCTGCGGCCAAGCAGTCCGGTGCCGAAGCGGTGCATCCCGGCTACGGCTTCCTGTCCGAGCGAGCTGAGTTCGCCCGGGCCGTCGTCGACGCTGGACTGGTGTTCATCGGGCCGACCGCCGATGTGATGGACGCGATGGGTCGCAAGGACCGCGCCCGGACGATCGCCGAGCGCGCCGGTGTCCCTGTCGCGCCACACTTCGACCCGCAGGAGGTGCCGGGCGGTGCCTTCCCCGTCCTGGTCAAGGCTGCGGCCGGCGGGGGCGGCAAAGGCATGCGGATCGTCCGCGAGGCCGGTGGCCTTGCGGCCGCAATCGACGCGGCTCGTCGGGAGGCGGTGTCTGCCTTCGGTGATGACACGCTGCTCGTCGAGAAGTACGTCGAAGCCGGACGGCACATCGAGGTGCAGGTCTTCGGGGACGAATCCGGGCACGTGGTGCACCTGTTCGAGCGCGACTGTTCGGTGCAGCGCCGGCACCAGAAGGTCATCGAGGAGGCGCCGGCCCACGGACTCAGCGACGAGCTTCGCCGAACGCTGCACGACTCGTCCGTCGCACTGTGCCGTGAAGTCGGCTACACCGGCGCCGGCACGGTCGAGTTCCTCGTCGCCGATGGTCAGGCGTACTTCCTGGAGATGAACACCCGCCTGCAGGTCGAGCACCCGGTCACCGAGGAAGTCACCGGCCTTGATCTTGTGCAGTGGCAGCTGCTGGTTGCCGCGGGCCACGATCTGCCGCTGACCCAGGACCAGATCACCGCGAGGGGCCACGCGATGGAGGTCCGGGTCTACGCCGAGGATCCGTACGCCGGCTTCGTCCCCCAGGCGGGACACGTTCTCGCCGCTGCGTGGCCCGAGAATGTTCGGGTCGAGACCGATCTGCTCGGCGATCAGGAGGTCTCGACGGCCTACGACCCGATGCTGGGGAAGATCGTCGTCGCCGGCACGGACCGCGAGGACGCCCGTCTGCGCATGCTCGCCGCGCTCGACGACACGGGGATCTTCGGCGTGACGACCAATGTGGGTTTCGTCCGGCGACTGGTCGCGAGCGACGAGTTCGCCGCCGGCCGGGTCCACACCGCCTGGCTCGACAGCGACGCGGCCACGGACCTGTTGGCCGCGCCGCCCCTGTCGGAGCCGGCAGCACGAGCCGCAGCCTTGCTGTGGGCTGAGCTGACGCTTCCCGATGGCAGCTCGCCGCTGTCGATTCACGACGGCTGGCGCTCCGGCGCCGATCCCGCCGCGCTCCGGATCGTGCTGGTGGATGAGGCCGACCGCACCTGGGAGCACACGTTCGACGGCGACGAGAAGTCCTTCGCGGCCGAGCTGGCGATCGCGGACACCGACGGCCTGACGATCGCGTGGCGAGGTCAGACTTGGCGACTCGACGCCCCCGATCCGATGCGCGGTGGACACCAGCGCGGTGCCGCCACCGACGCGGATCTCGTGTCACCCATGCCCGGCACGGTGCTGCGGGTCGATGTCGTGCCGGGAGACATCGTGACGCTCGGACAGCAGCTCGGTGTGGTGGAGGCGATGAAGATTGAGCTGTCGTTGGTGGCTCCCTACGATGGCGTCGTTTCGCACGTCGGCGCCAGCGTCGGTGACCAGGTGCCGATCAGACATGTGCTGTTCACGGTCGATCCGACGGATGTGCAGGAGGCGTGATGACACCGATGATCGTCCGCGACCCCGGACTCCCCGAGCGGGTCACGATCTACGAAGTGGGACCGCGCGACGGTCTGCAGAACGAGGCCGCGATCGTGCCGCTTGCCGACAAGATCGAGTTCATCGGCCGACTCGTTGCCGCTGGGCTGCCCATCGTCGAGGCCACGAGCTTCGTGCACCCCCGATGGGTCCCGCAGCTCGCCGACGCCGCCGAGCTCGTCGCCGGCCTGCCGATCGACGGGTCGACCCCGCTGCCGGTGCTGGTTCCCAACGAGCGGGGCCTGGAGCGCGCACTGGATGCAGGCTGCCCGCACATTGCGATCTTCGGCAGCGCGACCGAGACGTTCGCGCAGAAGAACCTCAACGCAACACTGGACTCCCAGTTCGCGATGTTCGAGCCGGTGGTGTCCCGCGCACAGGAAGCAGGCGTCGACGTTCGGGCGTACGTCTCGATGTGCTTCGGAGACCCGTGGGAGGGTCACGTTCCGATCGAGCAGGTCGTCGAGGTCGGCACCCGGCTGCTCGACCTGGGCGCTTCGCAGCTGTCGATCGGCGACACGATCGGCGTGGCGACCGCGGCCCACGTCGGCGCGTTGATCGACGCCTTCGGAGCTGCGGGGGTCGATGTCGACCGGCTGGCGATGCACTTCCACGACACCTACGGGCAGGCGCTGGCCAATGCCTATGCCGCGCTGCGACACGGCATCACGACCTTCGACGCCTCGGCCGGCGGCCTTGGCGGGTGCCCCTACGCCGAGAGCGCGACCGGCAATCTGGCGACCGAAGACCTGGTGTGGATGTTGACGGGTCTGGGCATCGAGCACGGCGTTGACCTCGAGGCGTTGGTGCAGACCAGCGTCTGGATGGCTGGCGTGCTCGGCAAGGAGCCGGCCAGCACCGTCGTCCGGGCCCTGGGCTGATCGGGCCTGCGCCCGGGATCACCGGTGACGTCAGCGGGCCAGCCGGCGGTCGCGGAGCTCCTCTTCCGCGAACTGACCGATCTGCCACGTCGCGTAGGCGTCGCTGGATGCGCCGACCGCGCCACCGAGCAGCGGCACGCGCCGGCCGATCAGGGTGATCGCCCGGCGACCGGTGGTGCGACCGACGAGCTCGGAAGTCACTTCGCGCGACAGGGTCTCGTCGAGCACGGGGTCGTGCACGGGGGACGTCGCCAACGCCATCGGTGAGGAAGGCAGTCGGTGCCTCTTGACGAGGGACTCGACCGCTTCCTCTCCGAGCATGCAGGCGAGGATCGCGTTGCGCACGCGTGGGTCATCGAGGTCGTAGCCACGCAGGTGTGCGATGCCCGCGACCAGGTGGCACTGCACGACGGTGACGCCGACGACATTGGCGGGGACCGAGACGGCCAGCGCAGTCACGCCGCCCAGATTGGTCACAAAGCCCTGGATCCCGGCCAGCCCCGCGTGCATGCGGATGAGCCCGCGGATCGCCAGCTCGACGTCGCCGCCGTGGTCGACGAGCTTGGCATCGCCGGAGGCAGCGGCAGATCGCAACGGGCCGATGCCGTCTATCGCGTGGTCCAAAACTATGCGGACGTAGCTTGAGGCCACGGCGGGAACGAGCTTGGCACCCGCCGTGACGGCGACATTTCGGCGGACTCCCATGGCACCAGCATAGGTCGCGTCCCGAGCGCAGGGCTGGTGCGGCGAGGCCCGGCCCTAGTCTGGTGTCATGGGACGCCCCTTCTCCGAGCGCGTTGCCGAGCCCGGCTGGCATCGGGAGGTCGAGAACTGGGTCGAGGAGCAGCTCGCGCCCGCCGGTCACCGGGTCACCGGGCCGAGCAGGCAGCCGCATCTGCGACCATGGTCGACCCAGCTCGTGCTGCCGACGGATCTGGGCTTGATGTGGTTCAAGGCCAACTGCGCGGGGCTCGCGTTCGAACCGCTGCTGCACACCGAGCTGGCGCGGCTGGCTCCCGCGTCGGTGGATCAGCCGTACGCGATCGATGCCGCGCGAGGCTGGGCGCTCACCCGCGACCGGGGGGCGACGCTGGGTGATTCCCATCAGCCGACGGCCGCCGATTGGCGCCAGGTGCTGGGTGAGGCGGCCGCTGTCCAACGCCTCGCTGCGGGACACGTCGAGGAGCTGCTCCGGACCGGCCTACCCGACTGCTCGCCCGGGACGGTCGTCGACCGTCTCGACCGTCTCGTCGACATCCTGGTCGATCTGCCCGAACAGCACCCGAGCCGCATCGACGCCGATCTCGAGCGCCGACTGCGGATTGTTCGGCCCGCGATCGTCGACGCGGTCGACGAGCTCTGCTCGTCCAGCCTTCCCGCGACGTGGCAGCACGGGGACATCCATCCGTGGAACGTGTTCGCGGTCTCCCCGGACTCTCTGCGGATCTTCGACTTCGGCGACGGGCAGTGGGCACATGCCGCGGAGCTGCTGAGCGTGCCGCGAGGTTGGATCACGGAGCGCAGCGAGGTCCCGTGGGAGGACGTCGTCGAGAGCTACTGCGCGATCTGGGGCGTTGGGCCCGCGGATCTGGAGTCGCAGCGCAGAGCCACCGACCTGACCCAGCCGGTCAACCGCGCCATGACCTGGTGGGTGTGCCTCACCGAGGCCACTGCCGCGGAGTGGGCCGAGTGGGGCCGCGCCCCGGTGGACCACCTCTCCCGGCTCGTCGACCCATGAGGAGGCAGTCACTGGCCGCTTCGCCATGGATCTTCGATCCCACCGCGTGGCCGGACGAGGATTGTGTCGCGGCCGGCGCTGATCTCGAGCCGGGGACCCTGCTTGCCGCCTACCGCAACGGGGCCTTCCCCATGCCGCACGACGGCCAGCTGCTGTGGTGGTCACCGATGCTGCGCGGCGTGCTGGAGCCCTTGGCGCTCCGGGTCACCCGGTCGCTGGCGAAGTCGCGCCGCCGCTATGTCGTGACGATCGACGAATCTTTCGAAGAGGTCATCGACGCCTGCGCCGATCCGAATCGGCCCGGCGCCTGGATCGATTCGCCGATCCGTGAGGCATACGTGCGCATGCACCGACTCGGATGGGCTCACTCGGTCGAGAGCCGGGACGACCACGGCGCGCTCCTCGGCGGCCTGTACGGCCTGAGCGTCGGCCGGCTGTTCGCCGGAGAGTCGATGTTCCACCGGGCGGCTGACGCATCGAAGGTCTCGTTGATGGCGCTGGCGGAGATCATGGGCCCGACCGGCCTGATCGACACCCAGTGGCGCACGGACCATCTCGCTTCGCTGGGGGTGACGGAATGGCCGCGCGATCGCTACCTGCAGACGATCGGGCCGCTCGTGCAGGCCGACCCACCCCCGATGTGGTTCTGATAGCAGGCCGAATTCCCCGTTGCCCGCGGGGGGTGGGGCAGAATCACGGATCTCGGTTCATAGACTGTGATGGAACACTTCACCACTCACTAGGAGCTTTTGTGGCTATCTCACGCAACGACCTCGTCGCTGCCCTCGCTTCGAAGGCCGGCACCAGCAAGGCCGAGGCCGACGCCGTCCTCTCGTCCTTCAGCGAGATCCTGCTCGACTCCGTCAGCAATGGCGACAAGGTCTCGATCCCCGGCATCCTGTCCGTCGAGCGCGTCGAGCGCGCCGCTCGCACGGGTCGCAACCCTTCCACGGGCGAGACGATCGACATCCCCGCCGGTTTCGGCGTCAAGGTGAGCGTCGGCTCGCGCCTCAAGGCTGCGGCCAAGTAACACTCAGCAGAATCCGCGCAGCGCCATCGGGTCTGATCCGGTGGCGCTGTCGTGCGTCCGGTGGTCGATTACGTACTGGCTACAGGTCCCCGCGTGCGACCGGACGTCCCGCCTGCTCCCAGGCGTCCATGCCGCCGGCGAGGTTGATCACGTCGTGCCCCTGGGAGTGCAGCCACTCCGTGGCCCGGGCCGATCGGCCGCCGACGTGGCACACCACAACGGTCCTGGCGTCGGGATCGAGCTCGCCAACCCGCGCCTGCAGCTCGCCGAGCGGGATGTGGATCGCGCCGATGATGTGCCCGGCTGACCACTCGTGACTCTCGCGCACGTCGAGCACCACCAGATCGGCCGGAATCACCTCCGGCACGCCGGTGATGTCAGTGGTCGGGATGCCGAATTCGTTCATCTGTCCATGGTCCATGGCGACGTGTGATGCAACACCGCGGGGGTGTTTTTTGGCTCCAGGAGTAGCAATGGACCCCCTCGTGTAGTTACTTTGGACTACATGCGGGCAGCCGCCCGTGATTTTTTCGGCGTTGCACGCTCTCGTACTCGGTGGATCGGTGGTGGTCATGAAGGCTCACGACACGATCCGTCTGCCCTTTGTCGCCTCCACACCGGGGATCGCCCGCACACGACTGGCGGCTTTCCTGACGGTGAACCGGGCGTCCAACGAGGTGATCGATGACGCGCTGATCGTCATCAGCGAGATGATCGCCAACGCGGTGAGCCATGGCGTTCCGACATCCGACGGCACGGTCGAGATCTCGTGGTCGATCAGCGGAACCCTGCTCGAGCTGAGCGTCTACGACGCAGGCGTCGGTGCCTCGCTCAAGCCAATCGACTTCGACGAGGACTCGCTCAGCGGTCGTGGTCTGTCGATCATCAACCGGGTTGCGGATCGATGGTGGGTCGACATGTCGGCGGGCACTCGCGTCAACGCTGAGCTCGGCCTCATCCCCCACTGAGACACCGGCTTCCCTCGACATAGACTCCCCCGTCATGGGCAAGAAGTCGCGAAACAAGAACAAGGCCGCCAAGAAGCAGCGCATGCCCTTCGTGGCTCGCACGTTCGAGGGGCTCCCGCACGAGGCCGACTGGATAGCACTGCGCGAGTTCGTGCCGTCCGCGAGCGCGGTGGTCCAGCTCATGTCGGGCCGATCGGTTCGCATCTGCTCGTTGCTCCCGGGCAATGGCGCCGGCATCGTGCGCCCCGACGGCGAGATCTGGGTCGGTCTTCAGGTCGCGCACAACTTCGGTGACATCAGCCGTGACCTGGCGTACGTCGTCGAGACGGCCCTCGAGCTCGACCCGGGTCAGCCGGTGCCGATGGCCGACCCCGGGGTGGGGCCGCGCCTGCAGGACCTGGTCGATCCCGAGAGCGGGTTCGAGGTGGAGGTGCACGAAGGATTCGACTACTGGGTCGAAGGCACCGACGAGCGTCCCGAGACCGCCGAGCTGCTCGCCCAGGCCAACGAGACGATCGCGCCGACCGTGCGCCTCACCTCGGTCGATGCGGCCTACTGGACCGAGATGGGTCCGCAGCGATTCCTCCGCTGGGTCATGACCGAGGACGAGACCGCGCTGCTTGACGCTCTCGCGCGCCTCCGCGTGCGCGGAGAGGACACACTGGGCGACGGAACCAAGCTCATTGGTCACTTCCGCGGCCACGGGCGGCTGGTGCCGGTGTGGGAGTTCGACGTCGACGCAGAGGCGCTGGAGGAGCCGGCGCGGGCCTTCCGTATCCGGCTCGATGCGGCACTAGCCGATGACGGCCCCCTGACCACGGAGCAGCGGTCGGCGCGCAACTCCATCGTCAGCCGCCAGGTCACGATCTGACCCGAGATCGGTGGCTCAGTCGCGGTCGATCGGGCACGACATGCAGCGCGGCCCGCCGCGGCCCGAGCCCAGCTCGGATCCGCTGATCGCCACGACCTCGATACCGTGCTCCTCGAGTCGTGCGTTGGTCTGCACGTTGCGCTCGTACGCCACGGCGAGCCGTGGTCCGATCGCGAGGGTGTTGTTCCCGTCGTCCCACTGCTCCCGCTCGGCAGTGACGGGATCCAGGCCGGTGTCGATCTGGTGCAGCGTCTCGATACCCATCGCCTCCGCGGCCGCGGCGAAGAACGATCGCTCCGGCGCTACGACGAGCTGGTCGTCGTCGAGGGTCACGGAGTACGCGCGAAGCGTGTCGGCCATGTTGGGGTAGATCACCACAGTGTCGACGTCGACCATCGTCACGATCGTGTCCAGATGCATCGTGGCGCGTTCCTGAGCGATCGGCACCGCGAGCACGGTGTGCGCGAGCCCGCCGGTGAGTGCTTGCTGGGCGAAGCGCTCGAACCCGGCCGGTGTGGTGCGCTCGCCGACCCCCACCGCGATCGTCCCCGGGGCCAGCAGCAGGACATCCCCACCCTCGACGTGCTCGAGGTGGGCGCCATGCACCCGGGGCACGTCGGCGAACCTGGGATGGTGATCGTAGATCAAGCCGGTCAGCCTGGTCTCGCGGACGCGGGCCGGCATGGCGAGGCTCGTGACGGCAACGTGGCCGCGCAGCCACACCGATGAGTCGCGGGTGAACAGCAGATTGGGGAGCGGTTCGATCAAGAACTCGTCTCGGGGCAGCAGGCTCGTGACGATGCTGCGGAAGGTCTGGACCTCGTCGTTGCGCAGGCCCGCCGTCAGGGTGTGGGCCAGCTCCTCGGGAGCCAGGTCGGTCATGACCCGGCAGAGGTGGTCGCGCAGGCCGTCACCGAGTTGCAGACTCGAGGTCGTGCTGTTGATGATCGACTCCCTGGCCTGTGCGTCGGCGAGGGTCTGCACCAGCAGGTCCATGAGGTAGAGCACCTCGACGTCGCGGTCGCGGAGAGCCTCGGCGAAGGCGTCATGCTCCTCCTGGGCCCGGCCGAGCCACGGGATGGCGTCGAACAGGAGCTGGTCATTGTTGCGGGGCGTCAGCCGGCCGAGCTCGGGACCGGGCCGGTGCAGCATGACCGTCCGCAATCGACCGACTTCGCTGTCTGCTCCACGTGTCATGCCACCACCCTAGAGACTCGGCGGCCAGACGGTGCGGCGCCAACGGATCGGCTCGGATCGTCCAGCCATGGCCGCCAGGGATGCCGGGTGATGAGATTCACGCGCTGGATCCTCCCCCGTTGGTCGACACCACGGGCCGGGTCGGGCATACCCTCGACATGTGGACTGGAACGACTACGACGCTGCCCTGTTCGACCTCGATGGGGTCATCACCCCGACCGCCGAGGTGCACATGCGCGCCTGGGCCCAGATGTTCGGCGACTTCCTGCACGAACGCGGGATCAGCCAGGCGTACACCGATGACGACTACTACCGCTTCGTCGATGGCAAGCCGCGGTACGACGGCGTGCGGTCGTTCCTCCAGAGTCGTGACATCGAGCTGCCGGAGGGCGACCCCGGCGACGGACCGGAGCAGAAGACGATTGCCGGCCTCGGCAACCGCAAGAACGCGGACTTCGAGCAGATCCTGAGCACCGAGGGGGTCACGGCCTATGCGGGGTCGGTGGCACTGATCGACATTCTGCAGAAGCGCGGCACCAAGCTGGCCATCGTGTCGAGCTCGCGCAATGCAGCGGCTGTGCTCGAGGCGGCAGGCCTGCTGGACCACTTCCCCGTCATCGTCAGCGGCAAGGAAGCGGCCGAGCGGGGACTGGCCGGAAAGCCTGCCCCTGACACGTTCCTGGATGCCGCGGAGCAGCTCGGGGTACCCAAGGAGCGCGCGGTCGTCTTCGAGGATGCACTGTCCGGTGTGCAGGCTGGCGCCGCCGGCGAATTCGGTCTCGTCATCGGAGTGGACCGTGGGGTGGGTGCCGATGCTCTCATCGAGCATGGCGCCGACGTCGTCGTCGCGGATCTGCAGGAGCTCACATGAACGGTCCGTCGCACGTCGCGCCCGAGAACATGGACTTCCTGGATCGTTCGCGTTATCCCGTCGACGAGTGGGCGCTGGTCGAGAGCCACATCGACAATGACGACCTCGGCGCGACCGAGACGGTGTTCTCCGTCGGTAACGGCTACATCGGTCTGCGCGGCAACGTCGACGAGGGCCGCGACTCGTACTCGCACGGCACGTTCGTCAACGGCTTCCACGAAACGTGGCCGATCCAGCACGCAGAGGAAGCATTCGGGTTCGCGCGCGTCGGCCAGACGATCGTCAACGCACCCGACGCCAAAGTCATCCGGCTCTACGTGGACGACGAGCCGCTGCTGCTGCCGATTGCCGACCTGATCGAGTACGACCGACGGATCGACTTCCGGGCCGGGGTCATGATCCGCGACATCCTGTGGCGCACGCCGAGCGGGAAGCGGGTGCGGATCCGCTCGCGGCGGATGGTCTCGTTCACCCAGCGACACCTGGTGGTGCTGACCTTCGAGGTCACGCTGCTGGACGCGCCGGCGCCGGTGGCAATCTCTTCCCAGGTCCTGAACCGACAGGACGGCGAGGACGAGTACCACGTCCGGTCCAAGTCGATGGGCGAGGGAGTCGACCCGCGCAAGGCCAGCAGCATGCGTCACCGGGTCCTGATCCCGCAGAGCAACTCCGGCGACGCCGAGAGCGGCCGGGTCTCGCTGGGCTACCAATGTGCGGAGAGCGGGATGACGATCGGGGTCGTGGCCGATCACACTCTTGAGACCGCGAACCGATTCACGACCCACGTCCACACGGACGACGACCTGGCGAAGCTGACCTATCGGGTCGCCGCGGAGCCGGGGCAGCCGATCACGCTGACCAAGCTGGTCAGCTATCACACCTCCCGCGGCGTGCCCTCACGTGAGCTGATCGACCGCTGCCAACGGACCCTCGATCGAGCGGGTGCCGAGGGGCCCGATCAGCAGTTCGCCGATCAGCGCGCCTGGCTCGACGATTTTTGGGCCAGATCCGATGTCGAGGTGCCGGGACAGCCCGAGATCCAGCAGGCACTGCGTTGGAACCTGTTCCAGATCGCGCAGGCCTCCGCCCGCGCCGAGGGCACCGGCATCGCCGCCAAGGGCGTGACCGGATCAGGCTACGGCGGCCACTACTTCTGGGACACCGAGGTCTACGTCCTGCCGTTCCTGACGTACACGACTCCTCGGTCGGCTCGCAACGCCTTGCGGTTCCGCTACACGCTGCTCGACGCGGCGCGCAGACGGGCGGATCAGCTCGCGCAGCAGGGTGCGCTGTTCCCCTGGCGCACGATCAACGGCGAGGAGGCATCGGCGTACTACGCGGCTGGCACGGCGCAGTACCACATCGATGCCGACATCTCGTACGCGCTGAGCCAGTACCTCGCCGCGACGGGTGACATTGACTTCCTGACCCGCGAGGCCATCGACGTGCTCGTCGAGACGGCCCGGATGTGGGTCGACCTGGGCTTCTGGCGCAGCGAGGAGGATGGCATCTTCCACATCCACGGCGTCACGGGCCCGGACGAGTACACGACGGTGGTCAACGACAATCTTTTCACCAACGTCATGGCCCGGTTCAACCTGCGCAGAGCCGCCGAGGCAGTACGTGACCTGGCCATTCGCGACGGTGTCGAGTACGACCAGGTCGTCGGTCGCCTGGAGCTGGACGAGCGCGAGGTCCAGGACTGGGAGCGGGCAGCGAACGACATGGCCATCCCTTACGACGAGCACATGGGAGTTCATCCGCAGGACCAGCACTTCTTGGAGCGGGAGGTGTGGGACCTGACCAAGACGCCCATGGACAAGCGACCACTGCTCCTGCACTATCACCCGCTGGTGATCTACCGGTTCCAGGTGCTCAAGCAGGCCGATGTCGTGCTGGCGCTGTTCTTGCAGGGCAATCACTTCACGCCCGAGGAGAAGCGCGCCGACTTCGAGTACTACGACCCGATCACGACGGGCGACTCCACGCTGTCTGCGGTCGTGCAGTCGATCATCGCGGCCGAGGTCGGCTACCACGACCTCGCGCTGCGTTACTTCCTCTCGGCGCTGTTCGTGGATCTGGCCGACCGCCACCACAACACTGCCGACGGCGTGCACGTCGCCTCGACCGGCGGGGTGTGGAGCGCGCTGGTCAATGGCTTTGGTGGGTTCCGTGACTACGGCGGTGTGTTCACCCTCGACCCACGGCTCCCCGAGGAGTGGGACTCGCTGGTCTTCCGGGTCACCTTGCGGGGCACTCGCGTCCGAGTGATCGTCCGGCCCGGCGATGTCGAGCTGAGCATCGAGGAGGGCAAAAGTGCCATGATCGTCGTGCGCGGCCAGGAGGTCGAGGTGCTGCCGGGTGATCCGGTGTCTGTGTCGCTCGATGGTCAGGGGCCACGCCTGGAGGGTGTGCCGGAGCCCGTGCCGGGCCGTCGTCGCAGCGATGGATCGATCATCACCGCGATCGTTCCGGGGTCCTGAGCGAGCCTGGACGGTCCCCCCACACCCCGCTGGGTGCGTTGCCAACACAAGCAGTTCCGGCATTCACTGTGTGGGTGGTCGCGACCCGTGAAAACATCGTCACGACCGAAAGGCAGCTCAATGCTCACCGTGATGTGGAGGACCGCCGCCGGCGAGAACGGCGAGTCCGTGCTCGGCGCCGACGACAAGTGGACCTTCGGACGCTCCGGCGGTGCCGATGACGTGACGGTCGCAGTCGACGATCCTGCTGTCAGTCGCACCGCCCTCGTGATCCGTGACGCTGCACCGGGCCCGATCGTGTTCCGTGGACAGATCGACAACGGGGCCAAGGTCGCTCTGGTCAGCGTCATCGGCTCGACCACGTGGCTCGACGAGGGCACGGCCGGCAACCTGACCGCGGAGGAGAACCGGGTCGAGTTCTCGATCAATGATGAGGTCCTGCTGACCGTCGACGTCGAGTTCGACGACCGAGGCTCCGTGGTCGAGCGGCAGCAGTCCGCCGGCGCCTGATCGCTGCGTCCGCGGGCGCAGAACGGAGCTCTCGATACGATCTCGGTATGTCGTTCATCTCCGAGCTGCCCAAGGCAGAGCTGCACGTGCATCACGTCGGTTCCGCTTCTCCGCGTACCGTCGCCGAGCTAGCCTCCCGCTACGAGGGCCAGACTGCGGTGCCGACCGACCCCGACCTGTTGGCGGATTACTTCACATTCACTGATTTCGGGCACTTCGTCGAGGTCTACCTCTCGGTGGTCGACCTGATCCGCACGCCCGAGGACGTGTGGACCCTCACGTATGACGTAGCTCGTGATCTCGCGCAGCAGAATGTTCGGTACGCGGAGCTGACCCTGACGCCCTACACCTCGATCCTGGCGGGGATCTCGGCCGAGGCGTTCTGCGAGGCCGTCGAGGACGCGAGGCACAAGGCCGAGGCGGAGCTCGACATCACGCTGCGGTGGTGCTTCGACATTCCCGGGGAGTTCGGCATCCCGGGAGCCGACGTCACGCTCGACACGGCGCTGCGGATCCGCCCTGACGGCCTGGTCAGCTTCGGCCTTGGTGGACCTGAGGTCGGCGTTCCGCGGCCGCAGTTCGCCCCGCATTTCGAGCAGGCGATCGCGGCCGGACTTCGCAGCGTGCCGCACGCCGGAGAGTCGACCGGACCCGAGACCATCTGGGACTCGATCAATCATCTGGGCGCCGAACGGATCGGCCATGGCATCGCGGCTGCCCAGGACCCGGCACTGATGGACTATCTGGCCGACCGTCAGATCACCCTGGAGGTCTGCCCGACTTCCAACGTCCGCACCCAGTCGGTGCCCTCACTCGAGGAGCACCCGTTGCCGCAGCTGGTCGCCGCGGGAATCCCCGTGACGATCAACTCCGATGACCCGCCGATGTTCGCCACGACGCTGAACGACGAGTATGCGGTCGCCGCCGACCTGCTGGGACTGGACGACCTCGGCGTCGCCGAGCTGGCTCGCGTTGCCGTTCGCAAGTCATTCGCCGACGATGCGGTGAAGCGCGACATCCTCGCCGAGATCGACCGGTACGTCGCTGCGTCGACGTGACAGGTGGCCCGTAGGCAGGGCTCGCGCGGCGTGCCGTCAGGAGCAGCCGGCTGACTCACCACATCGTTTAAAGGGCGGTCACCGGCGCCGGCGGGAGCGGGACGCGAACCAGCAGGACGCCGGGCTGGACATTCGCCGTGATCTCCTTGCCCTCGCCGACGGGGTCACCGTCCAGCTGCATGGGCATGGTCTTCTCCGCACGGATGACGACCTTGCGGCCAGTGAGCCGGTCGAGTCGCTCGTTCGTCCGCTTGTGCCGACCGAGGACCCGCACGATGATCGCCAGCCAGCCGATGAATCGCTTGGGCGCGAGCACCACGACGTCCAGCAGCCCGTCATCGATCTGGGCGTCCGGGAGCAGGGGGATGCCACCCTGCAGGAAGCCGACGTTGCCGATCACGACGGTACGGGCCCGGAACTTCTTGAACTCGCCGTCGTCCACCGAGATCTGCACCTTCATGGCGGGGAATCGGGCGGCCTTGACCCCACTGACGAAGTACGCCAGCCAGCCGACCTTGTTCTTGAGCTGGTCATTGACCCCGGTCATGATGGCGGCGTCCATGCCGAGACCGGCCATCACGAGGAAGGTCGTGTCGGTGCCGGTGTCGGTGTGCAGCGTCGACAGGTCGATCGCCCGGTCCTGCCCGCCGAACACCACGTCGAGGGCATCACGTGTGTTGAGCGGGATCGAGAGATTGCGGGCCAGCAGGTTGCCGGTGCCGTGCGGCAGGATGCCCACGGCCACACCGGTGCGGGCGGCCTCCTCGCAAACTGCTCGCACCGTCCCGTCGCCGCCCGCGGCCACGATCAGGTCGACGCCCTCGTGCAGGCAGGAGGCGGCCTGTCCGTGGCCGGGGTCTTCGATCGTGGTCTCGAGCCAGATGGGCTCAGTCCACTTCTCGCGTTTCGCGACGAAGCGGACCCGGGCCTTGAACTCCTCGACGTCTCCGACCTTGGCCGGGTTGAGGATCACTGCCACCCGCTTGCGACCCGTGCCGGTCAGGGCTGCGAGCTCGTGCGGGAGACGCGCGGTGTCGGTGACCAGCAGGATCCACAGGCCCAGCGCCACGAAGACACCGAAGCTCAGCCCGGCCACGACATCGCTGAGGTAGTGCACGCCGAGATAGATCCGGCTGGCGCCGACGCCGATCGCGAGCAGGGCCAGGATCGTCACGATGATCCGGCGACGCAGGCCACGTCCGGTCAGCACGATCGTCAGCAGGATGGCGACGGTAAAGAACATCCCAGCGCCGGCCGAGTGACCGCTCGGGAAGGAGTAGCCGCCGATCTCGTGCAACGGCTTGTCGAAGACGGGGCGCGATCGATCGAATGCGAGCTTGATCAGGGCGTTGCCGACGATCGCGACAACGGCACTCGCGATGATCCAGATCGCGACCCTGCGCTCACGTCGCCAGAGCGCGTAACCGGCCAGCAGGATCAGCGCGATGGCCGAGCCGAGATTGCTGAATACCACCGCGACGACGTCCAGGAACGAGACGAGCCCGTCGTGACGGGTGCTGAAGTCGTACGCGCCTTGGGCGACGTCGTGGTCCAGCGATATCAGCGGGTCCGCCTTGATCCCGACGCATACTGCCAGGATCGCGAACAGGGTGGCGGGCACGAGCAGGATCCACAGGAGGATCACGGGCCGGGCGGGCTTGGCGCGGCGCAGGTCGAACGACACAGCTTCCTCCTTGGGGGGTCGACCAACTCTAGTCGACCGATCTGGGCGCGCGAGCCGGACGATAGGCTGAACCGGTGATCGACCCGAGAATCCTGCGAGACGACCCTGACGCCGTACGAGCCGCCCAGCAGCGCCGCGGCGAGTCGACCGAGCTCGTCGACGAGCTGATCGGGGCGGACGAGCAGCGTCGGTCGACGATCTCTGCCTACGAGGCGGTGCGCGGTGAGCAGAAGAACCTCGGCAAGCTCATCCCCCGGGCGCAGGGCGAGGAGAAGCAGCTGCTGCTGTCGCGAGCCAAGGAGCTGAGTCAGCAGGTCAAGGAGGCCGAGACGGTCCAGGCCGCTGCAGCGGAGACCTTCGAGCGGCTGATCAAGACGCTGCCCAACCTCGCCTCGGTGGATGCACCGCAAGGTGGCGAGGACGACTTCGTCGTGCTCGACACGGTAGGCACGCCGCGGGACTTCGCCGCCGAGGGATTCGATCCACGGGACCACCTTGAGCTGGGGCAGATGCTGGGCGCGATCGACACCGAGCGGGGCGCCAAGGTCAGCGGCGCCCGCTTCTACTTCCTGACCGGCGTGGGAGCCCAGCTGGAGCTGGCCCTGACCCAGCTGGCCATGAGCAAGGCTGCTGCGTGGGGCTTCACGCCGATGATCCCCCCGGCCCTGGTCAACGAGCGCGCGATGGAGGGCACGGGGTTTCTCGGTCAGGCCGCTGATGACGTCTACCACCTCGAGAAAGATGGCCTCTACCTGGTGGGCACCTCCGAGGTGCCGATGGCGGCCTACCACTCGGACGAGATCCTCGACGCCGGGTCGATGCCGCGTCGTTACGCAGCCTTCAGTCCCTGCTATCGGCGGGAGGCCGGTTCCTACGGCAAGGACACGCGAGGGATCTTCCGGGTGCACTGGTTCGACAAGGTCGAGATGTTCGTCTACACCACGATCGACGAAGCCGCTGCGGAGCATCAACGCATCCTTGGCTGGGAGCGTGCCTGGCTGGATGCGCTCGAGCTGCCGTACCGCGTCATCGACGTCGCCTCGGGCGACCTGGGGCTGTCGGCGATCCGCAAGTTCGACTGCGAAGCCTGGATCCCGACACAGGGCAAGTATCGCGAGGTGTCCTCGGCGTCCAACTGCACCGAGTTCCAGGCGCGCCGCCTGAACATCCGCGTGAGCGGCGACGAGGGCACTGCCCCGGCGGCGACGCTCAACGGCACCTTGTGCGCCATGACCCGCACGATCATCGCGCTGCTGGAGAACGGGCAGCAGGCCGATGGCTCGGTACGTCTCCCCGCCGCGCTCCACCCCTTGCTCGGCGAGGTCCTGAGGCCGATCGCGTGAGCGGACCAGCGCTGTGACCTTCCGTCCCCGTCTCGTCGCGCTCGACGTCGACGGCACCCTCGTCGACGGTGACAACATCATGACCGCCGCCGTGCGGGAGGTCGTCCATGCGGTTCGCGACGCCGGCATCGAGACGGTCATCGCGACAGGTCGTGGTGTTCCGGGTGTGATGGATGCCGTCGAGAATCTGGGCTTCACCCGAGGTCATGCCGTCGCCAGCAACGGTGCCGTCACGATGCGGTACGACCCCCACGTCGAGCTGCTCGACGTCGTGACCTTCGACGCCAGCGAGGCGGTCCGCCGTGTGCTCGAGCAGATTCCGGACGCGCTGGTCGCGGTCGAGGAGGTCGGTGTCGGCTTCAGGCTCAACAAGCCCTTCCCCGACAGCGAGATCAGCGGGCAGCTCGTGGTCGAGGACGTCGAGTCACTGATCTCCGAGCCCGTCGCCCGCGTCGTGATTCGCTCGGCCGACCACACCCCCGACGAGTTCACCGCGATCGTCAAGGATCTCGGCCTGACCGGCACCAACTACTACATCGGCTACTCGGCCTGGCTCGATCTGGCACCGGACGGGGTGTCGAAGGCCTCCGGGCTGGAGTTCTTGTGTGCCAAGTTCGGTATTGCGCGGTCCGAGGTGCTGGCAGTCGGCGACGGCAACAACGACCTGGAGATGCTGCGCTGGGCCGGTCGGGGCGTCGCCATGGGACAGGCGCCGGACTCCCTGAAGGCAGCAGCCGACGACGTCGTGGGACCCATCGACGCCGACGGACTGGTGACCGAGCTCAGCAGGTACGTCTGAGCAGGACGCCTCAGGCGACCCGGCTGGACTCCAGCTCGTCGAAGCAGTCCAGCACTGCATCCACGCTGGGCCGGCTCGCAATCGACTCCCGGGGCAGCAGCGACTCGTCGTGCTTCTGCTCACGCGCACGGCGCAGGTGACGCTTGACCGTCGAGGTCGAGCAGTCCAGGCGGTCGGCGAGCTGGTGGCAGGTGTCCTTGGGGTAGGCATGACGCATGGTCATGACCGCCTCATGGCTGACCGGCCCCCCGCCAACCCGGGCGGCACCGAAGGGCACCGCGGAGGGCTGCTGGATCACGATGCCGAGTCGGTGGCGGATCTGTTGACGATCGAACTCGGTCGTGCAGGCGGCGTAGCCCGAGACATCGACCTCGACGACCGCACGGTAGAGGCAGTCGATCATCAGCGGGCAGCCGGCGCACTGCCGGTGCACGGCTGCTCGTTTGGCGCTCAACCGCTCCCACTCGGCGGCGGTGATGTTGGCCCGCGCCGGGGGTGAGTGCAGTTGCTCGTCGTGGTAGTCCGCAGGCTCAGAAGCGCACGGAGGTGTCGTCGTGGCATCCACGATGGTCATGGGCTCCCTCTTTCCCATCGAGAGCCAGGACCGACGACACTCCTGCGTCGATCTCAGCTCACATCGGAGCCAAGTCTAGAGGTACATGCCCGCTGAACCACTACTTTCACCTGAAGTAGTCAAATCTTCACCTTTGGTGTCGTTTGGACCCGGTAGGGCCAGCCTCATGTTCTGGAACTGCGACTGGGCCTGAACCTGTTGTGCGTACAGCGCGGCCTGGATGCCGTGAAAGAGTCCTTCGAGCCAGCCGACGAGCTGTGCCTGGGCAATGCGGAGCTCGCCCTCGCTGGGGGTGTCGTTGTCGAACGGGAGGCTCAGGCGCTCGAGCTCATCGACCAGCTCTGGGGCCAATCCGTCCTCGAGCTCCTTGATCGACTGCAGGTGGATGTCGCGCAATCTCGTCCGGCTCGGCTCGTCGAGGGGTGCGGCCTTGACCTCTTCGAGGAGCTGACGGATCATCCCGCCGATCCGCATGACCTTGGCGGGCTGCTCGACCAGGTCTCCGAGCGCTACGTCGACCGGCGGTGGCGGCACGGCCTGGCCGTCGGGCCCGATGATCTCCGGCTGCTGCTCAGTCATGGTTCGAGCCTATCGAGTCGCGTCCAAACCCGCGTCGCGAGCAGGAGCGCCCGGCGCCTCCGGCAGGCCTGTCGTCAGGTCGTGAGCAGGACCTTGCCGCTGTGGCTGGAGTCCTCCAGCACCTGGTGGGCTTGGCGCACCTCTTCCAGCGGATAGGTCGCATGGGTGACCGGCCGGACGGTGCCGTCCGAGATCAGCGGCCACACCTGGGCGACCATCGCGGACACGATTGCCGCCTTCTCCGCCGACGGACGAGCCCGCAGGGTCGTCGCCATCACGGCCGCCCGCTTGGACATCAGGGCGCCGAGGTTGAGCTCAGCCTTGACTCCGCCCTGCAGACCGATCACGACGAGTCGACCGGCCGTTGCGAGGGCCGAGACGTTGGCCGAGAGATACTTCGCGCCGATGATGTCGAGGATCACGTCGGCCTTGATGTCGGCCCGGTCCATCTCCTCGGCGAAGTCGTGCTGCGTGTAGTCGATGGTCATGTCCGCACCGAGCTCGCGACAGTACTCGGCCTTCTCGGCCGAGCCGACGGTCACCACGACGCGTGCGCCGAAGGCCTTGCCGAGCTGGATGGCCATCGTGCCGATGCCGCCAGCCCCGCCGTGGACGAGCAGGGTCTCCCCGTGCTGCAGCTTGCCCATCATGAACACGTTGGACCACACCGTGCACGCCACCTCCATCAAGCCACCGGCGTCCAGCAGCGAGACACCAAGGGGGACCGTGGCGACCTGACCGGCAGGCACCACGACGTACTCGGCATAGCCGCCGCCGGCCAGCAGGGCGCAGACCTGGGTGCCGGGAGGGAGATCCGTGACGCCCTCGCCGGCCTCCACGATGTCGCCCGAGCACTCCAGCCCGAGGACGTCGGTGACTCCGGGCGGAGGCGGGTAGAACCCGCGGCGCTGCAGCAGGTCCGAACGGTTGAGTCCTGCCGCAGTCACGCGGATCAGGACCTCGCCGGGACCGGGCACGGGCTTGGGGCGCTCGACGACCTCGAGGGCTTCGATCTTCCCCGGGTTCGGAGCTATGACGGCACGCATCCCCGCAGGCTAGCGGCCTCGCGGCCGGAGTGCCTCCCTGAGGCTTACGATTCCATCATGAGCCGCGTGGACACACGTTTCGCCTCGGGGCCCGGCTGGTGCGCGGCCTGGTGGTACGAGCCGGACGCCGTGAGCGTGGTCGAGAGTCGAGGTCCGGTCGTGGTCATGGCCCACGGGCTGGGGTCGGTCATGCAGATGCGGCTCGACTCGTATGCCGAACGCTTCGTCGCGCAGGGGTATCGCGTGCTGGTGTTCGACTACCGCCACTTCGGGGCGAGCGACGGAGAGCCGCGCGGGTTGCTCGACATCGGGCGCCAGCTTGACGACTGGGCAGCCGCGCTGCACCACGTGCGATCACTGCCAGGTGTCGACGTGGACCGGATCGTCCTGTGGGGCACGTCGTTCAGCGGCGGTCACGTCATCGAGGTGGCGGTCCGCGACGGCCGGATCGCAGCGATCATCTCCCAGGTCCCGTTCACCGACGGGTTGTCGTCACTGCGTGCGCTGGGACCGGTCAGCTCGCTGAAGGTTGCGGCGCTGGGTGTGCGGGACGTTCTTCGGGCCGGGCGAGGCGCGCTCCCCGTGCGGGTCGACCTGGTCGGCAACCGAGGAGATGCTGCGCTGATGACAGCACCGGACGCCCGGCCCGGCTTCGAGGCGCTGATACCTCCGGACGCCGGACCTCCCGATCGTGTTGCGGCTCGTATCGGTCTTCGGATCGCGCTGTACTACCCGGGTCGGGCCGCGGCAGCGCTGGAGTGTCCGGCCCTGTTCTGCGTCGCGATGAATGACAGCGTGGCGCCCGCGCGCTCGACTCTCTGGCACGTGCGCAAGGCTCGGCTCGGCCGCATCGAGCGATACCGCACAGGCCACTTCGATGTGTACGTCCAGCCGTGGTTCGACCGGGTCGTCGCCGATCAGGTCCGGTTCCTCAGCGACACGGTGCCCGTGACTCGACCGGGCCCCGATGCGTAGGCCTGCTGGCGCCGTACCGTCGAGCCCCGGCCCGCAGGATCGCCTGCCGGGCGTGTCCCCACCTGCAAGGATGGCCCGTATGCGTGTCGCCCTGGTCCAGCTCGTCTCGACGACCGACTCCTCGGTCAATCGCGAGGCGATTCGGGCGCAGCTGGCGACACTGCAGGACACCGACGAGCTTGACCTGGTGGTGCTGCCGGAGGCAGCGATGCACGACTTCGGCCCGCCGGAGCTGGATCTGGCCGCCGTCGCCGAGCCGCTCGACGGCCCGTTCGTCCGGCTGATCGGCGAGGAGGCGCGCCGGCTGGGGACCACGATCGTGGCCGGGATGTTCGAGCAGACCGACGATCTGCCGTACAACACTCTGGTCGTGGTGGGCCCCGACGGCGAGCTGCGCGACACGTACCGCAAGATCCACCTCTACGACTCCTTCGGCTACCGAGAGTCCGAGCGCCTCCGCGCCGGCGAGATCACGCCGGTCGTCATCGAGATCGCGGGAGGGAGCGTCGGACTCATGACGTGTTACGACCTGCGGTTCCCCGAGCACGCCCGCGCGCTGGTCGACGCGGGGGCCAGCACCCTGGTGGTCCCGGCCGCCTGGGTCGCCGGTGAGCACAAGCTCGACCACTGGCGCACCCTGCTCGCGGCTCGGGCGATCGAGAACACCATGCACGTGCTCGCTGCGGCGCAGGGTGGCGAGCGCTACACCGGTCATTCCTTGGTTGTCGATGCGTGGGGCTCTATCGTTGCTGAGGCGGATACCGCCCCCGGAATCGTCCGTGCCAACCTCGATCCTGAGGACCTGGCGCACGCGCGGGAGATCAATCCCTCGCTCGCCAATCGAAGGATGCGTCCCAGATCATGAGTGCCCCCAAGGCTGGCCGCCGTCGCCTCGACGCCTCCGTCCTCCCGGAGTACGACCTCCCGACCCGCGAGCCCCGCTTCGAGTCACCGCGTGCGGCCCGGACGTTGATGCTGCTGGTGTTCGTCGCCTGGCTGGTGGGGACGACGGGCGCGGCCACCTCGGTCGTGGCGGTGGGCACCCCCACATGGGTCGAGCGACCGTCGGCTGCTCTGCTGATGGTCGTCTTCGCGATCGGCTTGACCCATCGCGGCGGTGGCCACCTGCGCATCTGGTTCCCGTTGACCGTATTGCTCGGTGGGCTGGCCCTGATCCTGGAGACCAACCTCCTGCTGGTCTCGGCCGCCGCGGCGACGGCGGTGCTGGCCGCGGTGTGGGCGGTGTTTGTCACGAGGCCGGCGGCGACTCTGCTCGGCGCGGTCGGCGAGTACGTCCTGGCGCTGGCGGTTGCGCTGAGCGGCACGGTCGGCGTCGCGGCGTGGAACGCTCCGGTCAACTACCAGCGCTTCAATCTCATCGTTCTCAGTGTGTCGCTGGGACTCGCGATCACCCTGGTGTGGAATCTGGGTGCCGGCCTGCACGGGCTGGGTCGGCAGAACTTCGCCATCCTGCTGGGCGTCGCGGCGCTCGTGGTGCTGGTGCTGGCGTACAGCAGCTTCGTCCGCACCCACGGCTCGCAGTCGGTCGTCCAGGCGTTGAGCGATCTGGTGATCTGGATGCGGCAGACATTCCAGGGGGTTCCCCGACCGGTCGAGGTGTTCATCGGCTTCCCTGCCCTCATCGTCGGTGTCTCGATGCGATCGAAGCGCCGTGAAGGTTGGTGGATCCTGGTGTTCGCGGTGATCGGGACGGCAGTGCTCACGACCTCGCTGGTCACGCCCGGGGCCTTCCCGAGCTACATCGGTCTTTCGACGCTCTACTCGAGCATCCTGGGGCTGCTGGTCGGCCTCGTGCTGCGCCGGTTCCTCATGAAGGAGCAGGACGCCCGGCTGTCGCGGGTCTTCGCTCCGGTCGTGCGAGTAGAGCCTCCCCGGTTCGCGCCATTGAAGTGATGGCATAATCGAGGCGGCGCAGCGCCCCGGCGTTGCCACCCAGGAGGGGTGCCGGAGCGGCCGATCGGAAGCGCCTTGAAAGCGCTCGCTGGCAGCAATGTCAGCCGCGGGTTCGAATCCCGCCCCCTCTGCTTGAAGACCTATCGACTCGACCGCCGGTTTGTGCTGCCCGCTGTCGGCATCAGCCTGATCGTCGCCGGACTTGCGGCCGCGTTGGCTTTCGTGCTGTCCTCGGTCGGCCCGCTGGCCTGGATCTTCGGCGGCCTGACCGTCCTGGCGCTGCTGGTCGGTTTGCGCACGATCGCCTTCCCGCCGGCCGTTGTCCGGCTCGACGCCACCGGGCTACGAATCGGCGGCCAGCTGACCGTGCGTCCGGTCCGTGTCCCGTGGCTCGAGATCCAGGACGTCACAGTCGAGAGCATGAGGCTGCTGATCGACCGTGGCGACGGTCAGGTGCTGGCATTTCCCCTGGCCTATGTGGGCTCTCTGGCCGGTGAGATGCTGCGTGAGATCTACGACGGGCTCAACACGGCGAACGGTTATCGGCGCTTCGACCAGACCTGATCGGCCGACCGTATGGTCCCGATTCGTCTCCTGTGCCTGCGGGTCGGTATCCTGTTCCGGTTGCCGGTTTCGATCGGCAGCGGGGAGGTGTCGCATAGTGGCCTAGTGCGCCCGCCTGCTAAGCGGGTTGAGGTTCAAACCTCTCGCGAGTTCAAATCTCGCCACCTCCGCTGCCACGCAAGAAGCAGCGATCAAAATGACCAGTCACCCACGTGGCTGGTCATTTTGCGTGCTGAGCACTGAGGAGTTTTCTCCGCTGCCACGCAAGAAGCAGCGATCAAAATGACCAGTCACCCACGTGGCTGGTCATTTTGCGTGCTGCTGAAAGAGGAGCTAGCGTCGCT
>NZ_JBAVDI010000020.1:0-4477 GCF_049587115.1 Aeromicrobium sp. | reverse complement strand
TCAGCATAAACGGTCTGCTTCTTGCCGTTGACTCGCACCTCGGTGAAACCACCGTCGTACGGCGAGTACAGTCGCATGACGATTTTCATCGTGCCGGGAGGGGTGTAATCACCTGAGCCGGTGACGGACTGCGGCAGTCCCTTGCTGGGCGCGTTGGAGGTCAATTCTGTGGTGGTGCTCAGCTCTTGGATGTCTCCGGCGAGGCACCGTCCTGACCGGACCCCCGTTCTGTAGTCGAGGTAATATTCCATTTTCGTGGATGCCGAGTCACTGAGATAGACGCCGACGTGCGGGGTGTCGCCATCGTCGCCCCCCACGATTCCCGACACGCCGGTCCTCGCGATCTCGGCTTGCTCCGCCTCGTGCGACGACCACAACGTCAATCGATTCTCATCCGCGGCATTCACCAATGCCCCGATCACGCTGCGCGGGTCACCGGTTCCCGACTTGACCACATTGAAGATTCTGCGAGCCGCACTCTCAAATAAATCATCCTGCTTGTTGTTGTCCTGGTATTTCGTGTAGACCCGATTGAGCAACACGGAGACGGCATTTCCCTGGTTCAGCATGGTGCCGTCCTTCAACTGCACTGGGCCAGTGCCGTTGAGCAAATAGCTCATTGCGATCGGATCCACCGAGACAACACCGTCAATCTCCACCCCAAGGCCCTTCTTGGCCATCGCTTGCGCAATCTCACCTGTCCTCGGGAAATGAGGTGTCAAATTGATGTCGCGTAGATCGCTCACCAAGGACGACGTGAAGACTGACGACTCTTCGGCGCCCATCGGAAGGACAGGATCGGGGAAGGGCAGCAGGTCCTGGATCGATCCTTGCTGTCCCATCGAGAGCTTTCCCCCGACGGATTTGAGGACCGCGAAGGATCCCGCGATGCCGCCGGTAGGCCTGATCTCCGCATTGTTCTGCACCAGAAGCAGATAGCGGCGAGTTTCCTTTGCGCCGAGCATCGAGGGCATCAGCCTGGCAGCAGATCGACTGTTGACGGCGGCGGATTGCGCTGCCTTGAGCTTCGTCTGAAACACCGCAATCGGGCCACGGATCGGCAGGAACAAAGAACCTGAATCGATGTCCTTAACCTGATCGTTGGCAGTCGTGAGCGTCGTCGCGGCTTTGATCACTGCCGGGCGAATCCTGACGATTGCCTCAAGGTCGACCTTCCCCTTACGTGGGCTGAAGGCCTTGAGGTTGATCTGCTCGGACAGCCCGACAATGGGTGGCATCGCGTTGACAGCGATATCGTCCACCACCTCAGCGACTGTCCGTATCGCCGACACGTTTCGGCCCGCAAACGGCACGCGTGATCCAAGTTCCCAGAGCAGTCCATCTGTCTTGTTGTGTGCGCGCGCCGCAGAACTCTGTAACGCTGCCAGGGTGGACTTGGCCCGCACATTGTCGCCGATGACGATCTCGTTCTTGAGGACCTCCGCCTGCCCCGCCGCCAGCCGCAACGCCGAACTGGCCTGAGCCGCCTGGATCGCGAAAACCACGACAACCAGGCCAAACATCAAGGCGGCGCCGACCCCGATATGGCCACGACTGATCTTCATGTACCACGGTCGATGCCGCCGACCCTTGGACTTGCTCCGTCTCTCGCGCACACTCATGGGTGACTCTCGGCGCCAACATTGGCGGCCCGATTGAGGACGAACATGAAGCCTGGAGGTTCCCGACCCTAGTGCGAGACGTGACGACGTCGCGCGGCGTAAGCCACACCGCCGCCGACGACGACCAGAACACCACCGATCACGAGCCACGACAGGTTGGACCCGCCCGTATCGGGCAGGGCGCCGTCGTCGTTGCCCTCGTCAGCACCGCCCGTCGGGAGCAAGGTGACCGTTGCCGAGGCGCTCGCAGTCTGGAGGGCCGCCTGAAGTGACGTGCTTGGGCTCGTGGAATAGAACGCCGATGTGACAGCGGTGGAGCTCGTCACGCGGGCCACCGCCGGCGCGACGGCGTCGTCATACTTGCACTCGACCGTCAGCGTCGTGTCCAACTTCTTGGGGACTACCTTGGTCTTGTAGCTGCCGCTGATTGACTTGCCGGTGCCGGTCTGGGTCGGGCTCGTGCCAGGGGCAGTGCCGTCGTAGTTTGCGGTCCAGAGGCAGTCGACACTCGCGCTGGCCTTGAAGTCAAACACCTTGCCGCCGACGAGGGTGGCGTCGCTGACCGTGATGGTGATGCTCGGGTCCGGGTAGGCCTGCGCAGCACCTGCCGTCATGAAAGTTGCAGCGGCAGCAATCGCTGCTGCAGCTACAAGCCGAAGTTTGAACATGCGCGCTCCCGTGTGGCTCCGAGTTTGATTCTGCGAGTGTCGATGTAAACAGGTGGTGCTGGTGAGACGTAGTTCCGCTGTCTCGCTAACGATCATCAGCAACACATCGTTACGAGCAACAGTAGCGTAAGAAGCCGGCTTTCTCGTAGCGGTGGGGACCAACTGCGAGACCAGCCTGTCAGACGGCGACGGCCACCTCGGCCACGCTGCCCTTCGCGGCAGTCACGGCGTTGTCCACCGAGACCGCCCGCGGAGCGAGCGTTCGCAGTGTCCACTCGCCCGGACCAGCAAAGAAACGGAACTGGCCGGTGGCCGAGGTCGGGACCTCTGCGGTGAACTCGCCGGTTCGATCCAGCAGACGGACATACGCATTGCCAACGGGCTGTCCGTCGCGGGTCACGATGCCCTGGATCACCGCCTGATTGGCGACGTCGACGCCGTCGAGCGAGGGGCCGCCCTTGATCGCACCGCACATCAGGCGGCACCCGGCTCGTCGCCCAGGGCGACCGGCACGCCGCGCAGCGAGCCGTACTCGCTCCACGATCCGTCGTAGTTCTTCACGTTCTCGAACCCGAGGATCTCCTTGAGGACGAACCACGTGTGGGAACTGCGCTCGCCGATGCGGCAGTAGGCGATGGTGTCCTTGCCCTCGTCCAGACCTGCGCCCGCATAGAGCGCCGTGAGCTCCTCGTCGCTGCGGAACGTGCCGTCGTCGTTCGCGGCCTTGCTCCAGGGAACGTTGCCGGCGGTGGGGATGTGCCCACCGATCTGCGCGGCCTCCTGTGGCAGGTGCGCCGGGGCCAGCAGTCGGCCTGCGTACTCATCGGGGCTGCGGACGTCGATGAGGTTCTTCACACCGATCGCCTCGATGACCTCGTCGCGGAATGCACGAATCTCGTCGTTCGGCTGCTCAGCGGTGTAGACCGTGGCTTCGCGGCTCGGCACGTCGCTGCTCAGCTCGCGACTGTCGAGCTCCCACTTCTTCCTGCCGCCGTCCAGCAACCGGAGGTTGTCGTGCCCGTAGTACTTCAGGTACCAGTACGCGTAAGCCGCGAACCAGTTGTTGTTGCCGCCGTAGAAAACCACGGTGTCATCGTTGCCGACACCCTTGGCGGACAACAGCGTCTCGAGCTGGTCCTTGCCGATGAAGTCGTGGCGAACGCCGTCCTGCAGGTCCTTCTTCCAGTCGAGCTTGATCGCACCGGGGATGTGCCCCTTGTCGTACGCCTCGGCGTCCTCATCGACCTCGATGAGGACGATTGTCGGGTCGTCGAGGTGGTCCTCGACCCAGTCTGCGGTGACGAGCGCGGATTCACGGCTCATGATGTACCTCCGTTGGTGCCCGGACGGGCTAGTGGTCTGGCAAGGGTGGATTTTGCGATGGGGCGGGTGCTGATCAGGCGTTCGCCGGGGCCAGCCGGCGGACCGCCAGGTAGAGCTCGCAACCCAGGCACAGGCCCACGGTTGCATTGAGCAGCGCCGCCACCAGCGCGAATGCCGTGGCGATGTACGCGACCGTGGCGGCCCCGGACAGGAGCGCGAGAAGGGCCACCACCGTGAAGGACAGGCCGACGAACTGGGCGAATCGGGGCGGCCGGGCGTCTTCCAGCTCCGTCGGTGCGCCGATTCGCGGACGGATGAAGCGTGTGAAGACGATGGCGTACGGAGAGTGCTGCAAACCGATCAGCGCCGCGACGGCGAAGATCGCGACCTGAACTGCCAGCAGGGCCACGCTGACCGGACCGGGGACGACCAGCACGAGTGCGAGGACGGTGGCAGTGGCGGTGGCGGCCACGCGAAGACCGCGGGGATCCACGACAAGGGGTTGGGACATGGTGCTCCTGCGCTGAGGCACGGCCGGGCTTGGCCTGGGCGTGCTGGGACTGACGGATGAAAGGTGTCAGCGCATGCGACACAACGACGAGCACGTGCAGCAGTTGTCCACTGCTCGGCGCCGCGTCAGGTGTGTCGTCTGGAACATGGCTCCAGAATACGGGCAAACCTTTCCTCTGGGGCGCGCTGTCTCACGATATGGTCATTCGTCCCACATGGTGGTGAACTCCTGGCACGCAACGAGACCTGCCCGCGCTAGCCGACGGCCCCGCCGAGCGCCGCGAGGACCTGCTCCCGCCGCGGCAGACCCGAAGCGCGGGTGGACACCGCGCCGTCAGCGTCCAGTATCAGCAC
>NZ_JBAVDI010000019.1:0-63131 GCF_049587115.1 Aeromicrobium sp. | reverse complement strand
GCCCAGGAGGGCGTCGACGACGCCGTCGCGATTGGTGTCCCTGACGACTACTGGGGAACCCGGGTCGTGGCTTATCTCGTGCCCGAAGATGCAGTGTGCCTGGACGGACTTCGTCTCGATGAGGTGCGCGACGGCGTCGAGGAGGCCGGCCTGCCACGCAGCTGGGCGCCCCGGGAGGTCGTCCTGCTCGACGCGTTGCCGCTGCTGCCGGGCGGGAAGGTGGATCGACGGGCGCTCAGCCTCGGTTGAGGGCTAGGCCACGGCTCCGCCGATGGCCTCGGCGATCGGGGTGGACCCACCGACGACCTCCCACTGCTGGCCGATCGTCGCCGGCTCGTCGATTGCTGCGGCGATCACGGCGGCAACGTCTCCACGCGGGATCTCGGCCCGGTCGACGCTCTCGGCGAGCGAGACGTTGCCGGTCGGCTCGTAATCGGTGAGTCCTCCGGGCCGGACGATGGTCCAGTCGAGGTCGCTGGACCGCAGCGCTGCATCGGCATCGCGCTTGGCCTTGACATACGCCGCCCAGGCCTCCTCGACGTCGTCGCCGAGAGGCTCGTCAACGCCGATCACCGAGATCTGCACGAACCGGTTCGCACCCGCCGTGGTGGCTCCCTCGATCGACTTGAGCGAGCCGCCCAGATCCACGGTGCGTTTGCGCTCGACATTGCCGTCAGCACCGCCGCCCGCGGCGAACACGACGCAGTCGACACCGGCAAATGCCTCGGCGAAGTCGTCGGCGCTGTGCTGCTCGATGTCGAGGATGCCGACCTCGGCGCCGAGACGTTCGAGCTCAGCGGAGTAGTCCGGGTCGCGCACCAGCGCGATCGGCTGGTGTCCGGCGTCGACGAGCAGTGGGATGAGGAGGCGGGCGATCTTGCCGTGGCCTCCGACTATCGCGATTCGGGTCATATCTCGACGGTACGACTCTGACGGTAAGTTGCCACTCGTGCAGTTCCACACGTACGCCATCGCGATGACGACACGCTTTCGTGGCATCGATCGGCGCGAGGGAATGCTGGTCCAGGGCGCCGCGGGCTGGGCCGAGTTCAGCCCGTTCCTGGAATACGACTCTCGCGAGAGTGGGCCGTGGCTCGCCGCCGCGCTGGATTCCGCTGAGCGGGAGTGGCCGGTCCCGGTGCGGTCGCAGATCGCGGTCAACTGCACGGTGCCCGCCGTCGACGCCGAGCTTGCGCACCGGATCGTCAGTCGCAGCGGGTGCCGAACCGCCAAGGTCAAGGTTGCCGAACGCGGCCAGACCCGCGCCGACGACATCGCCCGCGTCGAGGCCGTGCGGGACGCACTCGGGCCAAGCGGCCAGGTACGGATTGATGCGAACGGCGGGTGGTCGGTCGACGACGCCGTCGCGGCCATCGCGGCGCTCTCCACCGCGGCCCACGGACTGGAGTACGTCGAGCAGCCGTGCGCATCGGTCGAGGAGCTCGCCGCGGTGCGCCGCCGGGTGGACGTTCCGATCGCCGCGGACGAGTCGATCCGCCGCGCAGAGGATCCGTTTCGGGTCGTCGAGCTCGAGGCGGCGGACATCGCGGTGCTCAAGGTCGCGCCACTGGGCGGCGTGCACGCCTGCCTGCGGATCGCCGAGCGGATCGGGCTCCCGGTCGTGGTGTCCAGCGCCGTCGAGACGTCGATCGGACTCGCTGCCGGTCTCGCCCTGGCGGCTGCCCTGCCCGAGCTGCCCTTCGCCTGCGGACTCGCCACGACCTCTCTGCTCGACGGCGACGTGGTGGCCGACCCCTTGGTCCCTGTCGACGGCTTCCTCCCGGTCGGGCGTCAGGTGCTGGACCCGGTCGCGTATGCCGCGGTCGCCGCCGAAGGTCAGACCGACGCCCGCTGGCAGATGCGGCTGTCCGCGGTCCGCGCGGTGCTCGCATGAGCTCGACCGAGGTGGCGCGGAGGCTGGTCCGGGACATGATCGGCCTCGGAACGCGGGAAGCCGTGCTGTCGCCGGGATCGCGGTCGGGGCCGCTGGCGCTCGCTCTGGCAGAAGCCGACCACCGGGCTCTGCTGCGCCTGCACGTTCGGGTCGATGAGCGCGAGGCGGCCTTCCTGGCCCTGGGGATGGCCAAGGCTTCGCGTCGGGCCGTGCCGGTCATCACGACCTCGGGTACCGCGGTGGCCAATCTGCACCCGGCGATGCTCGAGGCGCTGCACGCCGGGGTGCCACTGATCGCCGTGACGGCCGATCGGCCAGCACGGCTGCGCGGCACGGGAGCCAACCAGACCACCGAGCAGCGCAGGATCTTCCCGGGTGTGTGGTTCTCCGAGGATCCCGCCGACTTCGCGGGCCTGGTGGGACGTGGAGGAGCCGGGCACCTCAATCTGGAGCTCGACGAGCCGCTGATCGAGCCCAGTGAGCTCGACCTGGGAGCGGGGGAGCCGAACAAGTGCGAACAGCGCAGCGATCCGCCAGCCGAATCACCGCTGCCGAATGGACCTCGCACCGTCGTGGTCGCGGGCGACGATGCGCGTCAACCGGCGCGGATCCTCGCGCGCGATGCCGGCTGGCCGCTGCTCGCCGAGCCGACCTCGGGATCGCGCAACGGCGCGGCGCTGGTTGCCTACCGGCTGTTGCTGGACCACTCACCCCTTGCCGCTCAGATCGAGCGGGTCGTGAGCTTTGGGCACGCAACTCTGTCACGTCCGATCACGCGGCTCCTGTCACGGACCGACATCGAGATCGTGCACATCGGAACACCGGAGACATTCCCGGCGCAGGCTGGACCCAACGTCCGGTTTGTCACCGGTCTGGAGTCGGGCCTGCCGCAGGATCCGGCGTGGCTGGAGGCGTGGCGCTCCGCTGACTCACGGGCGACCGCCGCGATCGATGCATTGACGCCCGGCACGCCGTACGAGGTTGCCCGCTCGGTCAACGCCGCCGTGCCCCCCGGCGGTCTGTTGTTCGTCGGCTCGTCCAACCCGATCCGCGATCTCGACCTCGTGGCGCGTCCGTACCCGGTCGGCGAGAAGCGGCTCGTCATCGCCAATCGTGGTCTCGCCGGGATCGACGGCACCTTGTCCAGTGCGATCGGCGCTGCGCTGTCCCGGCCATCCAGTCAGGCCATCGCGTACGTCGGCGACCTGACCTTCCTGCACGGGAGCAACGGGCTGCTGATCGGGCCCGGAGAACCGGTGCCGGATCTCACGATCGTCGTCGCGTCGGATGACGGCGGCAGCATCTTCACGACGCTCGAGCAGGGAGCCCCGGAACATGCGGCGTCCTTCGAACGGGTCTACGCCACACCGACCCGGGCGGACATCGGTGCGCTCTGCGCGGGATACCGGATCCCTCACCGCATTGTTGCGGCCGCAGAGCTGGCGGCCGCGCTCGAGGACCCGGTTGCCGGCCTCCGTGTCCTGGAGGTGCCGGTCGACCGGACAGCCCGTCGTGAGCTCGTCGCCCGGATCGCCGCCAGCGTGGCCGCTGCGATCCAACTCTGACACCGGTTGTGTCACAATTTCAGCGAGGTAGGTTTGTGGTCCACGTCACTTGTCGTTGAAAGGGAGTCATGGCCGACGAAAACTTCGACTACATCGTGATCGGATCCGGTAGCGCGGGCGGGGTCGTCGCCGCGAGGCTCACCGAGGATCCTCAGATCAGCGTCCTGCTGCTCGAGGCCGGTCCGGCTGACGACGACGAGATGATCCGCATGCCGCTGGGCTTCTCGACGCTGTTCAAGACCAAGTGGGACTGGAACTACGAGACCACCCCGCAGAAGCACCTGGCTGGACGTCGCGCCTACTGGCCGCGGATGAAGGCCCTCGGTGGCTGCTCCTCGATGAACGCGATGATCTACATCCGGGGCAATCACGGCGACTACGACGAGTGGCGTGATGCCTACGGCGCGAGCGGCTGGGGCTTCGACGACGTCCTGCCCTACTTCAAGAAGTCCGAGGGAAACACCCGTCTGGGTGGCCCCTTCCACGGCACCGACGGGCCGCTGCACGTGGAGGATCGCCGGTACACCCACGAGCTCAGCACGGCATTCGTCGAGTCGGGCGTCGCTGCAGGCCTCAAGCGCAACGACGACTTCAACGGCGCGAGTCAGGAAGGTGCCGGGCTCTACCAGGTCACCTGCAAGAAGGGCCACCGCTGGTCGGTCGCCGACGCCTACATCCACCCGGCTGAGAACCGCCCCAACCTCACGGTCCGCACCGAGGCGTTCGTGACCAGGATCCTGCTCGACGGCAACCGGGCGACCGGCGTCGCCTACACCCGCGGCGGCGAGCCGTTCGTGGCCAGCGCCAACGCCGAGGTTGTCCTGAGCGGCGGGGCGGTCAACAGCCCGCAGCTGCTGATGCTCTCCGGGATCGGTCCGGGAACCCATCTCCGCGAGATGGGGATCGATGTCGCGGTCGAGTCCTCCGGTGTGGGTCAGAATCTGCAGGACCATCCGGTCTCGGGCATTCTTAGCTACACCAAGGACACCTCCGACATGGCCGAGATGCTGGGTCTGGGAAATCTGGTGAAGTGGCGCGCCACGGGGAAGGGGCCGCTGAGCTCCAACATCGCGGAGGCCGGCGCGTTCTACGCCTCGCGCGCCGACCTCGACCTGCCCGACATCCAGATCCACCTGGCGCCGACCGGCTTCTACGACAACGGGATGCACGAGCCCGTCCGTCGCGCACTCACCACGGCCGTCACCCTGGTCAACGTGCAGAGCAAGGGCCACATCAGGTTGCGCTCCGCCGACCCGACCTGGCACCCCGAGATCGAACCGGGCTACTTCGACGACCGGGCCGACCTCGACGCGATGATCAGCGGGTACCGCACCGCGCTGGACATCCTGTCCGCCGGGCCGATCGCCAAATTCATCGACGAGCCGTGGATCCCGGCGTCCGCCGACCCGACCGATGACGAGATCATCGAAGGGATCGGCAAGCTTGCGCAGACCCTCTACCACCCGGTTGGAACCTGCGCGATGGGCACGATCGAGGGCAGCGTCGTCGATTCCGAGCTGAAGGTCCACGGCGTCGAGGGCCTCCGGGTCGCCGACGCCTCGGTCATGCCCCGGGTTCCCCGCGGCAACACCAACGCACCCACCATCATGATCGGCGAGAAGTGTGCCGACCTCATCAAGGAGACCCCATGACCGCCACGATCGACACCCCCACGTCCGAGGACGCCCCGGTCGAGACCTTCGACTCGCTCAACCCGTCCAACGGTGACGTCGTCGGGTCCTACCCGATCGCGTCGAAGGCCGACGTCGATGCTGCTGTTGCGCGCTCTCGTGAGGCGGCCAGCTGGTGGGGCAACCTCAGCTTCGACGAGCGCGCCGAACACCTGCTGACCTGGCGCAGCGTCATCACCCGCCGCATCGCCCAGCTCGCTGACCTCTCGCACCGCGAGACCGGCAAGCCGCACGGGGATGCCCAGCTGGAGATCGTGCTCGCGATCGACCACATCGCCTGGGCTGCCAAGCATGCCAAGAAGGTCTTGGGCTCGCACAAGGTCAAGTCGGGTCTGCTGATGGCCAACCAGGCCTCGACGGTCGAGTACAAGGCGCTGGGCGTGGTTGGCGTCATCGGCCCCTGGAACTATCCGGTCTTCACGCCGATGGGCTCGATCGCGTACGCCCTGGCCGCTGGCAACACCGTCGTGTTCAAGCCCAGTGAGTACACCCCGGGTGTCGGTCAGTGGCTTGCGGACACGTTCACCGAGGTCGTCCATGGACGCCCCGTCCTTCAGGTCGTCACCGGGCTCGGGGCCACCGGCAACGCGCTGTGCACCGCGGCGGTCGACAAGCTCGCCTTCACCGGATCGGGAGCGACGGGCAAGAAGGTCATGGCCGCCTGCGCCGAGAACCTCACGCCGGTCATCATCGAGGCCGGCGGCAAGGACTCGTTGATCGTCGACGAGGACGCAGACATCTCCAAGGCCGCCGAGGCGGCGTTGTGGGGCGGTATGTCCAACGCCGGCCAGACCTGCATCGGCACCGAGCGGGTCTACGTCCACGAGAAGGTCTTCGACTCGTTCATGACCGAGATCCTCGAGCAGGCCAAGGATCTTCGCGCCGGCGCAGACCAAGGCGCCAAGATCGGGCCGATCACGATGCCGTCACAACTCAAGGTGATCAAGAGCCACCTCGACGACGCGGTCGCCAAGGGCGCCAACGTCGTGCTGGGCGGTCCGGGCGCGGTCGGCGAGCGCTTCGTCCAGCCGACGATCCTGACCCACGTGCCGGAGAACTCCACCGAGATCACCGAGGAGACCTTCGGGCCGACCCTGGCGATCAACCCGGTCAAGAGCATGGACGAGGCGGTCGAGCTGACCAACGCCACGGCGTACGGTCTCGCCGGCGCGGTTTTCTCCAAGAAGCAGGGAGTCGAGATCGCCAGGCGCGTCCGCTCGGGCATGACGTCGGTCAACTCGGTCATCGCCTTCGCCGGCGTACCGACCCTCCCGTTCGGTGGCGTTGGCCAGTCGGGCTTCGGTCGCATCCACGGACCCGACGGTCTGAAGGAGTTCACCTACGCCAAGTCCATCACCCGGCAGAAGTTCAAGCCGATCATGATGCTGACGTCCTTCAGCCGTGACGCCAAGACCGACGGCAAGGTCGCCTCGCTCATCACGCTGATGCACGGCGGGAAGAAGACCCTGAAGTAGGCGCTGCCAACGTGCCATTTCATCGTTACGTCGCGCTCGGCGACTCCTTCACCGAAGGCGTCGGCGACCATGACGCCTCCCTGCCCAATGGCGTACGGGGCTGGGCCGACCGGGTCGCGGAGGTGCTGTCGCACGACGACTTCACCTACGCCAACCTGGCGATCCGCGGTCGCAAGCTGCTGCCGATCCTGGCCGAGCAGTTCGCGCCCACCCTTGCGATGAAGACGGATCTGGTGAGCATCTACGCCGGCGCCAACGACGTGCTGCGACCGCGGATCGACATCGACCGGTTGGTCGAGGCCTATGACGATGCACTCGGTCGACTCGTGGGCGCCGGTGCGCACCTCGTGCTCTTCACGGCATACGACCCGGGCGACTCCCCGGTGTTCGGCGCCCTCCGGGGACGGTTCGCGATCTACAACGAGCTGGTTCGCCAGGTCGCGGAGCGCCACGGTGCGACGCTCGTCGACTTCTGGCGGCTGCGGGACTACCGCGACGATCGGATGTGGGACGTCGATCGCATGCACATGTCGAGCGCGGGGCACCAGCGAATGGCCATCGCGGTCCTGGAGGCGCTCGGCGAGCCGCATGACCTCGCTCCGCCCGAGCTCGGGGAACGACAGACCCTCACGCCGGCAGAGCGCCGCGCCGCGAATGTGCAGTGGGCGCGTGCGCACGCTGCGCCGTGGGTCAAGCGCCGCATCACGGGCACGTCCTCGGGTGACTGCCTGACGGCACGCTGGCCGGATCTGAAGCCTGTACGACGGTGAGCTGGCGGCCTACGCGCCGCGTTTGCGCCCAGGGGTGCGGTCAGTTTCGCGGGGTGAGGGCGTCCCGCACCGGGATGAGCTTCGCGTTGGACTCGGCGAGCTCGTCGGCCGGCACCGAGTCGGCAACGATGCCGCAACCCGCGAACAACCGCACCGTCGAGCCGTCGCCCTCGATCTGGGCCGACCGCAGGCCTATTCCCCACTCACCGTCGCCCGAGGCGCCGATCCAACCGACCGGCCCGGCATAGCGACCGCGGTCGAGCAGCTCGATCTCGGCAATCAGCCGAACCGCGGCAGCCGTCGGGGTGCCGCCGACCGCGGCGGAGGGGTGGAGCGACGCGGCCAGGGTCAGCGCACTGGCGTCGTCGCGCATGACCCCCGTGACGTCGGTCGCGAGATGCATGACATTGGGCAGGTGGAGCACGAAGGGTGTCTCGGGCACATTCATGCTCGTGCAGTGCGGCGCGAGCGCATCAGCGACCGACCGGACGGCGTACTCGTGCTCCTCGAGATCCTTGCTGGACCGTGCCAGTGAGCCGGCCAGTGCCAAATCGTGTGCGTCGTCTCCCGTGCGCCGGATGGTGCCCGCGAGCACACGGGAGGTGACCAGACCGCGCTCGAGGCGCACCAGCATCTCGGGCGTCGATCCGAAGAAGCCGTCGACGTGAAACGTCCAGCAGCTCGGGTAGTCGGCTGCGAGGCGAGCCAAGGGGGAGCGTACGTCCAGCCCTGCGTCGAGGCTTGCCACCAGATCCCGGGCGAGCACGACCTTGTCCAGCCCGCCGCGCTCGATACGACGCACGGCCTCGGCAACGAGCGACTGCCACCGGACGCTGTCGACCGGGCCGTCGGCGAAGGTAGTGCCGGTGGGCCCGGCGGGGGTGCTGGGCGTCAGGGTCGGTGCGGCGCTGATGCCCGGTCCGATGACGGTGACCCAGGCCTTGCCGTCGCGGCGGCCGACGACGACCTCTGGCACGATCAGCGAGCTGCCCGGTTCGTCATCGGCGAAGGTGAAGGTGCCGAAGGCGACCAGTCCCGAGCCGGGGACATCGACGTCGTCGCGGACGACGGCGTGCGACGCGAGGTCGCGCCACCAGTCAGAGGCCTCGTTGAAACGGCCTGAACCGGACGTCGCGCGTTCGGCGGCGCGCCCCCAGCCGACGATGCCGTCACCGCCATGGACCCACGCCAGCGCGTCCACCGGGGGGAGCAGCTCGAGCAGCTCACCGGGGTCGTCGACCGGCGTGGATCGGACCAGAAGTGGTCCGATCGCTGCGTCGACGGCAGGGTTGCTCACAAACAATGAGCGTACCCGTGGCAAGGTAGGCAGGTGAGCCGAGCCGGTCTGGACAAGCAACCACGAGACGTCGCGAAGATGTTCGATGGGGTCGCCGAGAAGTACGACATCACCAACGATGTGCTGTCGATGGGACAGGACCGGCGCTGGCGCAGGCGCGTGCTCGAGCTCGTCGATCCCATGCCGGGTGAGGTGATCCTCGACCTCGCCGCTGGTACCGGGACGTCGAGCGAGCCGTTCGCGAGGGCAGGCTCGACGGTGGTGCCCTGTGACTTCTCGATCGGGATGCTTGACGTCGGGAAGCGGGAGCGCCCCGAGCTGGCGTTCACGGCCGGCGACGGCACGCAGCTGCCGTTCGGCGACGACACCTTCGATGCCGTCACGATCTCGTTCGGCCTGCGAAACATCGTCGACCCGATCGCCGGTCTCCGCGAGATGCTCAGGGCCACCCGACCCGGCGGTCGCATCGTCGTGTGTGAGTTCAGCACCCCCACCTGGGCGCCGTTCGACGCGCTCTACAGCAACTACCTGATGCGCGCCCTGCCGAGCATCGCGCGGACGGTCTCGTCCAACCCTGAGTCCTACGTCTACCTCGCCGAGTCGATTCGCGAGTGGCCGGATCAGAAGGGTCTGGCGCTGCGCATGGTCGAGGCGGGATGGGGCAGGGTCGAGTGGCACAACCTCTCGGCCGGGATCGTCGCGCTGCACCACTCGATCAAGCCCATGCCCAGTTAGTGTGACCTAAGTTACAAGCGACATCGCGCGGGCGTAGGGTGAGATCGTGATCACGTTGTGAAGAGATTCACAAGCGCACGAAGACCCGCTTGATCTGTTCGTATAAAGCCTGGGAGGCACCGTGACGGCCTATACGCCGATCCTCGTGCTGGGAGCCATTGCTGCCGCATTTGCAGTCGGCAGCATCGCGATCGCGCCGTTCACGGGTCCCAAGCGCTACAACCGCGCCAAGCTGGACCGCTACGAGTCAGGCATCGAGCCGAGCCCGCTGCCCGAGGGCGGCGGCAAGATGTCGATCCGCTACTTCATCATCGCGATGCTGTTCATCGTGTTCGACATCGAGATCATCTTCCTCTACCCGTTCGCGGTCGCCTTCGACGCGCTCGGCTGGTTCGGCCTGATCGAGATGTTCGTGTTCATGCTGACGGTGTTCATCGCCTACGCGTACGTCTGGCGCCGTGGAGGCCTCGAATGGGACTGAACGAAGTGAAGTCCCCACCCAAGATGGCACGCCGCGGGACCCGCGGCGGCCCGGAGCAGAGCGAGGACCGACGTGGGAATTGAAGAGAAGCTGCCTTCCGGAGTGCTGCTGTCGACGGTCGAGGGACTGGCGGGCTACATGCGCAAGGCGTCGTTCTGGCCCGCGACGTTCGGGCTCGCGTGCTGTGCGATCGAGATGATGACGTTCGGCGCGCCGCGGTTCGACTCGGCCCGCTTCGGCATGGAGGTCTTCCGACCGTCGCCGCGGCAGGCCGACCTGATGATCGTGGCCGGCCGGGTCAGCAACAAGATGGCACCGGTCCTGCGCCAGATCTATGACCAGATGGCCGGGCCCAAGTACGTCCTCGCGATGGGCGTCTGCGCCAGCTCGGGCGGGATGTTCAACAACTACGCCATCGTCCAGGGCGTCGATCACGTCGTCCCAGTCGACATGTATCTGCCGGGCTGCCCGCCGCGTCCGGAGATGCTGATCGACGCGATCCTCAAGCTGCACGACCAGATCCAGCACGAGAAGCTCGGCGTCAACAGGCTCAACGAGATCAAGCAGGACGAGAAGGTCGCGCTGCTCGCCACCCCGACCTCCGCCATGAAGGGCCTCATGCGATGACGATGTTCTTCGCGCCGCGGTCGGCCGCCTCCGAGACCTTCGAGGACCACTCATGAGTGACAAGACCCAGGACGGCTCGCACGAGACGCAGGCCGAGCTGGTGCGCTCCGACACGACCCAGCTCGAGGTCGTCGAGGTCCGTGAGGGTGCGTTCGGCGCCCACGGCACGGGAGACACCAGCGGCTTCGGCGGGCTGACCCGGCCGGTCCTGATGCCCGGCGCGAGCCAGCGCCCGTACGGCGGCTGGTACGACGAGGTTGCCGACCAGCTGGCGACGATCACCGAGCTCGAGGGCGCGATCGAGAAGGTCGTCGTGGACCGCGGAGAGATCACGTTCTACGTCCGCCGTCAGGACCTGCTCAAGGCCGTGACCCACCTGCGCAACGACCCGGTGCTGAGGTTCGAGTTCTGCTCCAGTGTCTCCGGAGTCCACTTCCCCCACGAGGTCGGCAGAGAGCTGCACGTCGTTCTCCACCTGCTGTCGATGACGCACAACCGGCGGATCCGTCTCGAGGTCACGGCACCCGATGCCGATCCGCACGTCCCCAGCGTCGTCAGCATCTACCCGACCGCCGATTGGCAGGAGCGGGAGGCCTGGGACTTCTTCGGCATCATCTTCGACGGGCACCCGGGCCTGACCCGCATCATGATGCCGGATGACTGGCCCGGTCACCCGCAGCGCAAGGACTATCCACTGGGAGGAATCCCCGTCGAGTACAAGGGCGGGACGATCGCCCCACCGGACCAGCGGAGGAGCTACTCATGACCGCGACCACGGATCCGTACGCCGGGACCACCGATTCCAGCGAGGGCACGGTGTTCACCGTCACCGGCCAGGACTGGGACACGATCGACGCCGCAACGGTGGAGGGTGACCATCTGGTCATCAACATGGGCCCGCAGCACCCGTCGACGCACGGTGTGCTGCGCCTGGTCCTGGAGATCGATGGTGAGACCGTGCGGGACGCACGCGCGGGTGTCGGATACCTGCACACCGGCATCGAGAAGAACATGGAGTTCCGCACCTGGACCCAGGGCGTGACCTTCTGCACCCGGATGGACTACGTCGCGCCGTTCTCCAACGAGGCGGCTTACGTCATGGCGGTCGAGCGGCTGCTCGACATCGAGGTTCCCGAGAAGGCGCAGGCGATGCGCGTCCTGCTGCTCGAGCTCAACCGGATCTCGTCGCACCTGGTCTGCGTGGCCACCGGAGGCATGGAGATCGGTGCGTTGACGGTCATGACCTGCGGCTTTCGCGATCGCGAGCTGATCCTCGACATCTTCGAGATGATCACCGGACTGCGGATGAACCACGCGTTCTTCCGCCCCGGCGGTGTCGCGCAGGACCTCCCGGACGGTGCGATCGAAAAGATCCGCTCGACCGTGCGTCTGCTCAAGAAGCGGCTCCCCGAGTATGCGGCCCTGTGCAACGCCAACCCGATCTTCAAGGGGCGGCTCAAGGGTGTGGGTCACCTCGACCTCGCCGGCTGCCTGGCGCTGGGGCTGACCGGGCCCGTGCTCCGAGCGACCGGCTACGACTGGGACCTGCGCAAGAAGCAGCCCTACTGGGGCTACGAGACGTACGACTTCGACGTCGTCACCCGCGACGAGCCGGACGCCTACGGCCGGTTCCGAGTTCGCCTGGACGAGATGTGGGAGTCCATCAAGCTCGTCGAGCAGGCCACCGAGCGGCTCGCCGCCATGGAGGGCCAGCCCGTCATGGTCGCGGACAAGAAGATCGCCTGGCCCTCGCAGCTCAGCGTCGGCGCTGACGGTCAGGGCAACTCCGCCGAGCACATCAAGCACATCATGGGTGAGTCGATGGAGGCGCTGATCCACCACTTCAAGATCGTCACGGAGGGCTTCCGGGTGCCGGCCGGCCAGGCATACGCGAGCGTGGAATCGCCGCGCGGGGAGATCGGTTGCCATGCGGTGTCCGACGGGGGCACGCGCCCCTACCGGGCGCACTTCCGCGATCCGTCGTTCGTCAACCTGCAGGGCACCTCGGTCATGAGCGAGGGCGGCATGCTGTCGGACGTCATCGTGGCGATCGCCAGCATCGATCCGGTCATGGGCGGGGTCGATCGATAGTGGACACGACGTTGCGAGAACCAAGACTGACCGGGCGAGTGATGGGCTCATGACACTTTCCGATGCAACGACAGACGAGCTGCGGGAGCTGGCTTCGCGGTACCCGCAGGCACGGAGCGCGCTGCTGCCGATGCTTCACCTGATCCAGTCGGCCGAGGGCAACGTCACCAACGAGGGCATCGAGGTGTGCGCGGACATCCTGGGCATCAGTGCCGCCGAGGTGTCGGGCGTCTCAACCTTCTACACGATGTACAAGCGGCGGCCCATGGGCGAGCACCACGTCGGCGTCTGCACCAACACGCTGTGCGCGGTCATGGGCGGCGACCTGATCTTCGAACGGCTCAAGGGCCATCTCGACGTCGGCAACGACGAGACCACCGAGGACGGCAAGGTCACCCTCGAACACATCGAGTGCAACGCGGCGTGCGACTTCGCGCCGGTCATGACGGTCAACTGGGAGTTCTTCGACAACCAGACTCCCGAGTCGGCCGTCGAGGTCGTCGACAAGCTGCGGGCCGGGGAGACGCTCCAGGCCACGCGGGGCGCGACGATCACGTCGTGGCGGGCGGCCGAGCGGGTCCTGGCGGGCTTCGAGGATGGCCTGGTCGACGAGGGACCGGCCGCGTCCGGACCCTCGCTGGCGGGTCTGGAGATCGCCAGGGCCAACGGATGGACTGCACCGTCGGTCGACGACGCCAAGGCCGAGCCGGCCAAGGGCGATCAGGTCGCGGACACCAAGCAGGGCGCCGCTGAGCAGGCAGACACCGCACGAGCGGAGTCCGAGACCGCGATCGAGGAGTCCCCCGCGGACACGGCCAAGGAGGGCAACGATGACTGACATGCTCACCCCGGTGCTCAGCGCCGACTGGGGCACCGATCGCGCGTGGACGCTTCAGGCCTACCGACAGACCGGCGGGTACTCCGCGCTCGAGACTGCTTTCGCGATGGCACCCGACGACGTCATTGCGATGGTCAAGGACTCCGGTCTCCGCGGACGCGGCGGCGCCGGATTCCCGACCGGAATGAAGTGGAGCTTCATTCCTCAGGACCCGGAGTCCGAGGCCGGGCGAAAGCCCAAGTACCTCGTGGTCAACGCCGACGAGTCCGAGCCGGGCACCTGCAAGGACATCCCGCTCATGATGGCCACTCCCCACACCTTGATCGAGGGCGTCATCATCGCGGCCCACGCGATCCGGGCCAAGACCGCGTTCATCTACGTCCGCGGTGAGGTCCTGCACGTCGTTCGCCGGCTCCGGGCTGCCGCCCGCGAGGCGGCCGAGGCGGGCTACCTCGGCACCAACATCCTGGGTTCGGGAGTTGATCTCGAGCTGATCATCCACGCCGGCGCCGGCGCCTACATCTGCGGCGAGGAGACGGCCCTGCTGGACTCGCTGGAGGGTCGCCGCGGCCAACCGCGGCTGCGCCCGCCCTTCCCTGCGGTCGAGGGTCTGTACGCCTCGCCGACGGTGGTCAACAACGTCGAGTCGATCGCCTCGGTCCCAGCGATCATCCGCAACGGGATCGAGTGGTTCGGCTCGATGGGCACCGAGAAGTCGAAGGGCTTCACGCTCTACTCGCTGTCCGGGCACGTCAAGCGCCCGGGACAGTACGAGGCCCCGCTGGGGATCACGCTGCGCGAGCTGCTCGATCTCGGAGGCGGTCTCCGTCCCGGCGGGGAGCTGAAGTTCTGGACTCCGGGCGGCTCCTCGACCCCGATTCTCACCGCCGAACATCTCGACATCCCGCTCGACTACGAGGGGGTGGGCGGCGCCGGCTCGATGCTGGGCACCAAGGCTCTGCAGATCTTCGACCAGTCGACATCGGTCGTGCGTTGCGTGCTGCGTTGGACCGAGTTCTACAAGCACGAGTCCTGCGGCAAGTGCACGCCCTGCAGAGAAGGCACCTACTGGCTCGTGCAGGTCCTCGACCGGCTGAATCAAGGCCGCGGCCACGCTGGTGACATCGAGCTGCTGCTCGACCTGTGCGAGAACATCCTCGGCCGTTCGTTCTGCGCCCTCGGCGACGGCGCGACCAGCCCCATCACCTCGGCGATCCAGTACTTCCGGGCAGAGTTCGAAGCCGGCATGCACACTCCGTCCAGCGAGCTGTTCCCGCCGGCGGCATCCACGCTGTTCCCGCAGGAGGTCTCCGTATGACCCTCGAGGCCACGCCTGAGACCCAGGCGCCCGTCGAGCTCGTCACCCTGACGATCGATGACGTCGAGGTCAGCGTCCCCAAGGGCACGCTGGTGATCCGTGCCGCCGAGCTCATCGGCACCGAGATCCCGCGCTTCTGCGACCACCCGCTGCTCGACCCGGTTGGCGCGTGTCGCCAGTGTCTGGTCGACATCACCGACGCCGGGAACGGGCGAGGATTCCCCAAGCCGCAAGCCTCGTGCACGATCGAGGTCGCCGCCGGCATGGTGGTCAAGACGCAGGTCACGTCGCCGGTCGCCTCGAAGGCACAGCGCGGCAACCTGGAGTTCCTGCTGATCAACCACCCACTTGACTGCCCGGTGTGCGACAAGGGTGGCGAGTGCCCACTGCAGAACCAGGCCATGACTCACGGTCAGGGCGAATCCCGGTTCACCGAGACCAAGCGGACCTTCCCCAAGCCGATCAAGGTTTCCGAGCAGGTCCTGCTCGACCGTGAGCGGTGCGTGCTGTGTGCACGGTGCACTCGATTCTCCGAGCAGATCGCCGGTGACCCCTTCATCGCCCTGCTCGAGCGCGGCTCCCAGCAGCAGGTCGGCATCTACGAAGAAGAGCCATTCAGCTCCTACTTCTCCGGCAACACGATCCAGATCTGCCCGGTGGGCGCGCTGACCAGTGCGGACTACCGGTTCAGGTCGCGTCCGTTCGACCTGGTCTCCACCCCGTCCATCGCCGAGCACGACTCGAGCGGCTCGGCGATCCGGGTCGATCACCGCCGCGGCAAGGTCATGCGCCGCCTCGCGGGCAACGATCCCGAGGTCAACGAGGAGTGGATCACGGACAAGGATCGGTTCGCATTCACCTATGCCACGGTTGGCGATCGGATCCGGACGCCGCTGGTCCGAGACATCGTGACGGGCCAGCTCGAGCCAGCTTCGTGGCCTGCCGCGCTGGCTGCGGCGGCCCAGGGCCTGGTCCGGGCCGAGGGCAAGGTCGGGGTGCTGCCCGGAGGGCGGCTGACCGCCGAGGACGCGTTCGCGTACAGCAAGTTCGCCCGAACGGCCCTGCGCAGCAACGACATCGACTTTCGGTCTCGCGCCCACTCCGACGAGGAGTCGGCGTTCCTTGCCTCCCACGTCGCAGCAACGGCGCTCGACGTCACGTACGCAGATCTGGAGCGGGCCTCGACCGTCGTGCTGGTCGGTTTCGAGCCCGAGGACGAGGCCGGCAGCGTCTTCCTGCGCCTGCGCAAGGCCGCGCTCGCCGGCAGCCGAATCGTGTCGATCGCGAGCCACGCCACCCGTGGTCTGGTGAAGATGTCCGGCGAGCTGGTGCAGACGGTCCCCGGCGGCGAGCCAGCGGCGCTGAGTTCCCTGGACGTCGACGACAAGGCGATCTTCCTGGTCGGCGAGCGCCTGGCCTCGGTGCCCGGCGGCTTCAGCGCACTCGTCGCGGCAACCAGCCGAACGGGTGCCCGGATGGCGTGGATTCCCCGACGGGCCGGAGATCGTGGTGCGGTCGAGGCTGGCTGCCTGCCCGACCTGTTGCCCGGGGGTCGCCCGCTCGACGACGTCGAAGCCCGAACTGATCTGGCCGCTGCCTGGGGGATGCGCACGATCTCGGCCCGGCGTGGCCGCGACACCACGGCGATCTTCCAGGACGCACGACTGGGCACGGTCCGCGCGCTGCTGGTCGGTGGCGTCGAGCTGGACGACCTGCCGGATCCGGCCGCTGCCCGTGCAGCGTTGGACAAGGTCGGCTTCGTCGTCAGCCTGGAGGTTCGCCACAGTGATGTGACGGCGGTTGCCGATGTGGTGCTGCCGATCGCCCCGGTCGTCGAGAAGCCCGGCACATTCGTCAACTGGGAAGGTCGGAGTCGGACGTTCGACGCCGTTCTGGATGAGCCCAACTCCTTGACCGACATCCGCGTGCTGGCCGGTATCGCCGAAGAGATGGGCACACCGTTGGGCTTCCGCACCGTTGCGCAGGCGCGTCGGGCGATGGAGGAGCTCGGCCCCTGGGATGGCGAACGGGCCGCTGCGCCGAGCGTGGATGCGGACACGACTGCCGCGGCTGATCGCTCCGTGGTGCTGGACACGTGGCGGCTGATGATCGACGACGGGCGTGGTCAGGACGGTCAGCCTGAGTACAAGGCCACCGCCCGACCTGCGGTGCTACGAGCCAGCGCGACGACGCTCAAGGCCTTCGACATCGATCCCGGCGGCATCGCGAAGCTGTCGACCGATGTGGGCAGCGCGCACTTCCCCACCGAAGTCGCGGACCTGCCTGACGGCGTCGTGTGGGTCCCGGCCAACTCAGGAGTCAGCCTGCGCGCTGCTCTGGGCGCTGGCTACGCGGACCGGGTCTCGCTGAGCCCCGCACCCGAGCCGGGCATCGAGGGAGGAGCGCGATGAGCGACATCTTCGGCAACGAGCCGTTCTGGGTGATCCTGCTCAAGTCGGTCCTGATCTTCGTCGTGCTGGTTGTCTTCACCCTGTTCAACATCTGGTTCGAGCGGCGCGTCGTTGCCAAGATGCAGCACCGGATCGGCCCCAACGTCCACGGCCCGTTCGGCCTTCTGCAGAGCCTCGCCGACGGCGTCAAGCTGGCGCTCAAGGAGGACATCGTCGTCAAGGCGGCTGACAAGCTGGTCTACGTCCTGGCGCCGATCCTCGCAACGATCCCGGCCTTCCTGGCCTGGGCGGTCATCCCGTTCGGTCCTGAGGTGACGATCCCGTTCACCGATCAGAAGACCGTGCTGCAGCTGACAGACCTGCCGGTGGCGGTGCTCTACATCCTCGCGGTGACCTCGATCGGGATCTACGGCATCGTCCTGGCGGGTTGGTCATCGGGCTCGATCTACGCGCTGCTCGGTGGCATGCGCTCCAGCGCCCAGATGATCTCGTACGAGGTCGCGATGGGCCTGTCGTTCGTCTCGGTGTTCATGTACGCCGGTTCGATGTCGACCTCGGAGATCGTTTCGGCGCAGGCCGACGTCTGGTTCTTCCTGCCGCTGTTCCCCTCGTTCGTCATCTACGTCATCGCGATGGTCGGCGAGACCAACCGCGCGCCGTTCGACCTTCCGGAGGCCGAGGGCGAGCTGGTCGGCGGCTTCCACACCGAGTACTCCTCGCTCAAGTTCGCGTTGTTCTTCCTGGCGGAGTACGTCAACATGGTCACCGTCTCGGCGCTCGCCACGACCCTGTTTCTGGGCGGCTGGCGCGCACCGTTCGGCATCGCGCAGGTCTGGGAGGGCGCCAACTCCGGCTACTGGCCGCTGCTGTGGTTCCTGGGCAAGACGCTGGGCTTCATCTTCATGTTCGTGTGGCTGCGCGGCACCCTCCCGCGTCTGCGTTACGACCAGTTCATGAATTTCGGCTGGAAGATCCTGATCCCGGTCTCGCTTGCCTGGATCGTCGCGGTCGCCTTCATCCGCAAGCTCAAGAGCGAGGGCATGCTCGACGCGCAGTGGTTGATGTGGGGTGCGATCGCGGTTGGCGTCGTGGTGCTGCTGACCTTCCTGATCCCGGAGAAGCCCGAGCCCGAGCCCGAGCCGCCGACCGAGCCCGAGTTTGACGCCTTCGCCGGTGGCTACCCTGTCCCGCCCATCACCGAGCCACCCACGAGGAGCGCCCGATGAGCAATCCCATCCGCGAGACACTCTGGGACCCGATCGCCGGCTTCGGCGTGACGTTCCGGACGATGTTCCGCAAGACCGTCACCGAGCAGTACCCGTTCGAGAAGGTCCCGACCGCGCCACGCTTCCACGGTCGGCACCAGCTCAACAGGTGGCCCGACGGGCTCGAGAAGTGCATCGGTTGCGAGCTGTGCGCGTGGGCCTGCCCGGCGGACGCGATCTACGTCGAGGGTGCTTCCAACACCGAGGGAGACCGGCACAGCCCGGGCGAGCGCTACGGCAGCGTCTACCAGATCAACTATCTGCGCTGCATCCTGTGCGGTCTGTGCATCGAGGCGTGCCCGACCAGGGCGCTGACCATGACGAATGAGTACGAGCTCGCCGACAACAACCGGGCCGACCTGATCTACGAGAAGAACGACCTGCTCGCGCCGCTGCTGCCGGGCATGGTCGAACCACCGCACGAGATGATGATCAGCGACGACCACCAGGACTACTACCGCGGCAAGTCGCTCCCGATCTTCCCGGTCTCGGCCGAGGACACCGCTGCACACGCCCATCCAACCGGCTCGCCCGACAATGTCCGGGGGGAGGGAAGCTGATGGTCACCTTCTGGCTCCTGGCCCCGATCATGGTGCTTGCCGCGCTCGGTCTGCTTTTCGCCCGCAAGGCCGTCCACGCGGCGCTGAGTCTTGCGGTCGTGATGATCAGTCTCGCGGTGCTGTACGCCGCGCAGGACGCGCCATTCCTCTTCGCCGTGCAGATCATCGTCTACACCGGCGCGATCATGATGCTGTTCCTGTTCGTCCTGATGCTGGTCGGCGTCGACGCCTCGGAGTCGCTCAGGGAGACGATCGGCGGACAGCGGCTCGCTGCCGCGTTCATCGGCCTGGTGTTCGGCCTCACGGTCGTGATCGCGGTCGGCCAGACCGTCTCGGGCGCCGTGACCGGCCTCCGAGCGGCCAATGGCAACGGCAACCCGTACGGACTGAGCGAGCTGCTGTTCGGCAAGTACGTTCTGGCCTTCGAGTTCACCAGCGCACTGCTGATCACCGCCGCGCTGGGCGCGATGGTGCTGGCTCACCAGGAGCGCCTGACTCCCCGACACTCGCAGGCCGACATTGCCGCGCGCCGGATGCGGGATTACGCAGACTCCGGCCGGCATCCCGGCCCGCTGGCGACGCCCGGCGTGTTCGCCCGGCACAACGCGGTCGACACACCGGCGCTGCTGCCGGACGGCACGCCGCTGGAGTCCTCGATCTCGTCGAGCCTCGTCGCGCGTGGGCAGGTTCGTGACGGATTCGACGACGACATCGACGCGGTCGTGGAGCAGCTCCAGGACGACGACGAGTCGTTCGGAGGAGAGAAGTGAACGAGTACATCACTCTGTCGCTGATCCTGTTCACCATCGGCGCAGTCGGCGTCCTGGTGCGTCGTAACGCGATCGTCGTCTTCATGTGCATCGAGCTGATGCTCAACGCCACCAACCTCGCGTTCGTCAGCTTCTCCCGACAGCACGGCAACCTCGATGGGCAGGTGGCCGCGTTCTTCGTGATGGTGGTCGCTGCCGCCGAAGTCGTCGTCGGGCTGTCGATCATCGTGTCCATCTATCGCACGCGCCGTTCGACCTCGGTCGACGACGCGAGCCTGCTGAAGTCCTAAGGGGTTTGCACACGATGTTCGATCTCCAGTGGCTGCTGATCGCCATACCGTTGCTCAGCGGTGCCGGCCTCCTCGTCTGGGGCAAGGAGGCAGACCGCTTCGGTCATCTGATCGGCACGGCGGCTTCGGCGCTGTCGTTCCTGTTCGGAGCCGTGCTGTTCGCGTCGCTGCTCGGCAGGGGTGTCGAGGACAGATCGCAGTCGACTCGGCTGTTCACGTGGATCGAGGCAGGCTCGTTCCACGTCGACATGGGCTTCACCTTCGACCAGCTGTCCGGGCTGTTCGTCCTGCTGATCACCGGCGTGGGCACCCTGATCCACGTCTACTCAATCGGTTACATGGAGCACGACGAGCGCCGGCGCCGCTTCTTCGCCTTCCTCAACATCTTCATCGCTGCGATGCTGACCTTGGTTCTCGCCTCGGACTACCTCGTGCTGTTCCTCGGATGGGAGGGTGTCGGTCTGGCGTCCTACCTGTTGATCGGGTTCTGGCAGCACAAGGATTCCGCCGCTGCGGCCGCCAAGAAGGCGTTTGTCGTCAACCGGGTTGGTGACTTGGGCATGGCGCTGGGCATCATGCTGATGTTCGCCCAGTTCGGCACCTCGTCGATCTCTGCCGTCAACGGCGCGATCACGAACGCTTCGGGCTCGGTCGCGACGGGGCTGGGCCTGCTGCTGCTGCTCGGTGCGTGCGGCAAGTCCGCGCAGGTCCCGCTGCAGAGCTGGCTGCTGGACGCGATGGAGGGCCCGACCCCGGTCTCGGCCCTGATCCACGCGGCAACCATGGTCACGGCGGGCGTCTACCTGGTGGTCCGCTCCGGCGCGATCTTCGACGCCTCCGACACGGCCCGTACCGCCGTCATCGTGGTCGGCCTGGTGACGTTGCTGGTCGGCGCCTGGATCGGCTGTGCCAAGGACGACATCAAGAAGGCGCTGGCGGGCTCCACCATGAGCCAGATCGGCTACATGATGCTGGCTGCGGGTCTCGGACCGGCCGGGTATGCGTTCGCGATCTTCCACCTCATCACCCACGGCTTCTTCAAGGCCAACATGTTCCTCGGCGCCGGATCGGTCATGCACGGCATGAACGACGACGTCGACATGCGCCACTACGGTGCGTTGCGCAAGGCCATGCCGGTCACCTTCGCCACGTTCGCCCTGGGTTACCTGGCGATCATCGGCTTCCCGGGCTTCTCGGGCTTCTGGTCCAAGGACAAGATCATCGAGGCCGCCTTCGGTGAGAATCTGTGGGTGGGCCTGGGCGCCCTCCTCGGCGCCGGAGTCACGGCGTTCTACATGACCCGCCTGATGATGTTGACGTTCTTCGGCGACCAGCGCTGGAAGGACGACGTCCACCCGCACGAGTCTCCCAAGGTCATGACGTATCCGCTGATCGCCTTGGGCGCACTGTCCCTGCTGGGCGGCCTTCTGCTCGTCAGCGACTGGATCGTCGGGTGGCTCGAGCCGGTCACGGGGCATGCCGAGCACCATGAGCTGGCGATTCCCGAGATCGCGCTGACCGCGATCATCACCCTCGTCGCCGCTACGGGTGTTGCGCTCGGTTACCTCCTCTACGGCACACGCGAGATCGCCGCAGAGGCCCCCGCCGACGCCGAGGTCTCGGCGGTCGCCCGTGCTGGCCGACACGAGCTGTACGGCAATGAGCTCAACGACGCCGTGGTCGTCCGGCCGACCCGTCACCTCACCAGATTCCTCGTGTGGTTCGACGGCAAGGGCGTTGACGGCTTCGTGACCGGTCTGGCCGACCGGCTCGGCGACACCTCGCAGTTCCTGCGCAAGCCGCAGACCGGCTATGTCCGTTCGTACGCACTCACGATGTTCGGCGGCGTCGCCGTCCTCGTCCTTGCCCTCCTGGCGGTGACCCTCGCATGATCCTCTCGATCCTCGCCGCGACTCCGATCGCGGGAGCGTTGCTTCTCGCGCTCCTGCCTCGCGAGCCCGCGCCCCACCATCGCGCGAAGTTCGTCGCGCTCGGCGTCTCCCTGGTCACGCTGGTCATCTCGCTGGTCGTGATGGCGCGTTTCGACCAGGGCGCAGGCGGCTACCAGCTGACCGAGCAGCACACCTGGATCAAGGTCTTTGGTGCCTACTACTCGCTCGGGGTCAACGGCATCGGCATCACGCTGATCCTCCTGACCACGATCCTGACGCCGATCGTGATCCTCGCGGCGTTCGGCGACCGACTGCCCGATCCCAAGAGCACCAACGCCTACTTCGCGTGGATGCTCGCGGTCGAGGGCCTGGCGATCGGTGCGTTCGCCGCGACCGACGCATTCTTGTTCTACGTCCTGTTCGAGGCGACGCTGATCCCGCTGTACTTCCTGATCGGCTCGTTCGGTGGGCCCAACAGGTCGTACGCCGCGGTCAAGTTCCTGATCTACAACCTGGTCGGCGGCCTGCTGATGCTGGCCTCGATCGTGGGCCTGTACGTCGTCAGCGCCCGCCAGGGTGATGCCTCGTTCCTGCTGAACGACTTGCAGAATCTCGACCTCAGCACCAACACCGAGCGGCTCCTGTTCCTCGGTTTCATGGCCGCATTCGCGATCAAGGCGCCGTTGTGGCCGCTGCACACGTGGCTGCCCGACGCAGCCGGCCAGGCGACGCCTGGCACCTCGGTGCTGATGGTCAGCGTGATCGACAAGATCGGCACGTTCGGCATGATTCGTTGGTGCCTGGGGCTGTTCCCGGGGGCGTCAGACTGGGCCAGCCCGGTCGTCATCGTGCTGGCGGTCATCAGCATTCTCTACGGCGCGCTGCTGGCCATCGGCCAGGACGACATCCGTCGACTGATCGCCTTCACGTCGGTCTCCCACTTCGGATTCATCATCCTGGGCATCTTCGCGTTCACGGCGACCTCGATGGCCGGGTCGACGCTCTACATGTTCAACCACGGTCTCTCGACGGCTGCGCTGTTCCTCGTGACCGGCATGATGATCGCGCGGCGTGGCTCGGCGCGGATCTCCGACTTCGGTGGCGTGCAGAAGATCGCCCCCATCATGTCCGGGGTCCTTCTTGTCGCGGGTCTGTCGAGCCTCTCGCTGCCGGGTCTGGCGCCGTTCATCTCGGAGTTCCTCGTGCTGGCCGGCACCTTCACGGTGTCGATTCCTGCGGCCGCGTTCGCGACCCTCGGCATCGTCCTGGCCGCGCTGTACATCCTGATCATGTACCAACGGGTCATGACCGGTCCGCTCAAGGCGGGCAACGAGGGCGTGCACGACCTCGATCACCGCGAGATGGCATCGCTGACGCCTGCGATCATTCTGATCGTCGGGCTCGGCTTCTTCCCGCAACCCCTGCTGAACGTCATCAATCCGGCCATCGACGAGGTGTCCAGCCGCATCGGCCAGGGTGATCCAGCTCCCAAGACCCCGACCTCCATCGGGGACACCGGCTCGAGCGAAGGGGGCCACGAATGATCGCCTCGTACATCACCGCGACCGACCTGCCGCCGATCTCGGCTCCGACGATCGAGTACTCCCTGCTCGCCCCGTTGTTCATCATCGCCGGAACGGCGGTGCTCGGCGTGATCGTCGAGGCGTTCTGGCCGCGCCCGACACGCTTCCTCACCCAGGCCATCCTCGCCGCGGTGGGCATCATCGTGGCCTTCGGCGACACGATCTGGGTGTTCCAGGATCTGGAGGTCATCGAGGGCGGCAGACTGGCGCGCGGCACGATCGCTGCCGAGGGCGCACTGGCGATCGACGGACCCGGCGTCTTCGGGTGGGGGATCCTGCTGATCTTCGGCCTGATGAGCATGCTGCTGTTCGCCGAGCGTCGCCTGGAGGGTGGCCTGAGCGCGTTCACCGGCCGGGCCGCCGATGCGCCGGGCTCGGCCTCCGAAGCCGAGGCCGTCAGGAACCGGATCGAGCACACCGAGGTGTTCCCGCTCGCGATGTTCGCACTGGTCGGCATGATGCTGTTCGCGACGTCGAACGACCTGCTGACCATGTTCGTCGCTCTCGAGGTGCTCAGCCTGCCGTTGTACCTGTTGTGCGGACTGGCCCGTCGCCGGCGACTCCTGAGTCAGGAGGCTGCGCTCAAGTACTTCCTGCTCGGCGCCTTCTCGTCGGTCTTCTTCCTGTACGGCATTGCGTTGACCTATGGCTTCGCCGGAAGCTTCCGGCTCTCCGACATCGATGTCGCGGTCACGAACCGTACGGGTGGCGAGAACATGCTGCTGGCCGCCATCGCGCTGATGGCGGTCGGCCTGCTGTTCAAGATCGGCGCTGCTCCGTTCCACACCTGGACGCCCGATGTCTACCAGGGCGCGCCGACCCCCGTGACGGCGTTCATGGCGGCCGGCACCAAGGCCGCAGCGTTCCTTGCCCTCCTGCGAGTGTTCTTCGTGGCCTTCGGCGGGTCGTCGTGGGACTGGCGACCCACCATCGTGGTCATCGCCGTCATCACGATGTTCCTCGGCGCGGTCGTCTCGATCTCGCAGACCGACGTCAAACGCATGCTGGCGTACTCCTCGATCGCCCACGCAGGCTTCCTGCTGGTCGGCTTCGTCGGTGCCTACGCGGGTGCGCCCGACTCCGACCGCGTCACCTCCGTGTCCAGCATCCTGTTCTACCTCACGGTCTACGGGGTCTCCTCGATCGGTGCTTTCGCAGTGGTCACCCTGGTGCGCGACTCCGGCGGCGAGACGACCCACTTGTCCAAGTGGGCCGGGCTGGGCAAGAAGTCGCCGCTGCTCGCGGGCTCGTTCGCTCTGTTCATGCTGTCCTTCGCCGGCATCCCGCTGACGGGTGGCTTCATCGGCAAGTGGGCGATCTTCAGCGCGGCCTGGTCCGGCGGGTTCTGGTGGCTCGTCGTGATCGGGGTCCTGGTCAGTGCGCTGGCTGCATACTTCTACGTGCGGGTCATCGTCCTGATGTTCTTCGCCGATCCGGTGGGCGAGGGGCCGACCATTGCGGTTCCGAGCATCTTGACTACCGTGGTCATCGTCGTCGCTGTCGTCGTGACGTTCGGACTCGGTATCATTCCGGGACCGGTGCTGGATCTTGCGCAGCACGCGGGCGCCTTCGTGCGTTGATCCATTTCCCGAGGAGTTCTGCGTGTCGCAACTGGCTGTGTCGTTCACCGATCCCGGCCTTGAGGCGCGCGTCCAGGCTGGGATCGACGAGGTCGAGACGCAGCTCGCTGCTGCCGTCGACAGCCCGGAGATCTTCGTCGCCGAGGCCGCAGCACACCTGCTGAACGCCGGCGGCAAGCGGTTCCGGCCTCTGCTGGTCATGTTGTGCGCCGAGTTCGGCGAGTCCACGCATCCCGACGTGGTGCGCTCGGCGGTCGTGGTCGAGCTGACGCACCTCGCGACGCTCTACCACGACGACGTCATGGACGAAGCGGACAAGCGACGCGGTGCACCCAGCGCGAATGCGCGGTGGGACAACTCGGTCGCGATCCTCGTGGGCGACTACCTGTTCGCGCAGGCCTCCGACGTCGTGGCCGATCTGGGCACGGAGGCCGTCCGCATCCAGGCGCGTACCTTCTCCCGGCTCGTCAGGGGGCAGATTCGCGAGACCCTCGGCCCCAGCTCTGACGACGACGCACTGGCCCACTATCTCTCTGTCGTCGCGGACAAGACCGGCTCACTGATCGCCACGGCTGCACTGTTCGGCGCCAAGATGGCCGGCGCATCGGTCCATGTGCAGGAGACGCTGACCGAGTTTGGTGAGCGGATCGGCGCGGCCTTCCAGCTCAGCGACGACATCATCGACATCGCGAGCGAGACCGGCGAATCGGGCAAGACTCCCGGCACAGACCTGCGCGAGGGCGTGCCGACGCTGCCGACCCTGATCGCGCTGCGCTCCACCGACGATGACAGCGAGCGCCTGCGCACCCTGCTGTCCAAGCCGCTGTCCGACGACGCCGAGCTCGACGAGGCCCTCCGACTGCTGCGAGCGCATCCCGCGATGGCCGAGGCGCGGGCATACGTGCAGGCCGAGGCCGATGCCGCCAACGCACTGCTGGCCACGCTGCCCGCCATGCCGGCACGAGCCGCACTCCAGGCGCTGTGCGACACCGTGGCGACACGGCTGGGCTGAGACACACCCGGCGAGAACGCAACGCGTCGGTTCGTCGGTCGCTGCGTTCGGTCCGTTCCTGCCTAGACCTGGACAGGTTCGATGGGAATCAGTCGGCGTCGGCCCCTGATCGCGTCGACCGTGAAGATCACGAGTGCGAACCACACCAGCATGAAGCCGATCCAGCGTGCCGTGCTCATGTCCTCGCCGAAGATGGTCAGTCCGACGATGAACTGGATGATCGGTCCGAGGTACTGCAGCAGACCGATCGTGGTGAGCGAGAGCCGAGTGGCAGCGGCGCCGAACAGCAGCAGCGGAATCGCGGTGACGACGCCGGTACCGATCAGCAGGACGACATTGCCTGGTCCGGCGTGGCCGAAGGTCAGCTCGTCACGCAGCTGCAGGACCATGAGGAACGTCAGCGCCACCGGGAACAGGATCAGCGTCTCCATGCCGAGTCCCTCGAAGGCACCCAGATTGGCCTTCTTCTTCAAGAACCCGTACGACGCGAACGAGAACGCGACCAGCAGGGCGACCCATGGCAGGCGTCCGTAGTCCACGGTCAGGACGACGACCGCACCGATGCCGATCGCCACGGCGGCCCACTGTGCCGGTCGCAGCGTCTCCTTGAGCACGAAGACGCCCAGCAGCACCGTGACAAGTGGATTGATGAAGTAGCCAAGGGAGGTCTCGATGACGTGACCGTTGGTCACGCCGTAGATGAAGCCGCCCCAGTTGAGCGCGATGGTGATCGAGGCGAACGTCAGGATCACCATCAACCGTCGGTCACGGGCGATCGCAAGGAATCTGGACCAGCGGCCGAGCACGCCGATCAGGACCAGCACGAAGACCATCGACCACACGAAGCGGTGTGCCAAGATCTCCAACGATCCGGCAGGGTCCAGCAGCGGCCAGTACAGCGGGAAGAATCCCCAGCACAGGTAGGCGCCGACGCCGAGGATCACGCCACCGCGGGAGTCGTTCTTCACCAGAAGAGACTACGCCCGCACGACGGACCGTTCTGACCAGCCGGACTCCCCAAGGACCGAATTGGCAGAATTTCGTGTGGGCTTGGCGGTCGCGCGATGATGAGGCCATGGCTGATCAACCGCGATGGTTCACCGAGACCAAGGACGGCCACTCGCAGTGGTACGTCCGACACTTCCGCCGGCTGGCGGCTGACGGTGAGGACCTTGCGGGGGAAGCCCGGCTGGTCGACGCGCTGATCGCTCCGGGCTCACGGATCCTGGATGCCGGTTGCGGTCCGGGGCGGGTCGGTGCCGAGCTGCATGCGCGCGGGCACACTGTCGTCGGCGTCGATGCCGACGAGGTCCTCATCGCTGCGGCGGTCGAGGACCACCCGGGTCCGGAGTGGCTCGTCGCGGATCTGACTGGGCTGGACCTGGACGGGGATCTGTTCGACGTGGCTGTCGTGGCCGGCAACGTCATGGTGTTCCTCGCGGCCGGCACCGAGCAACGAGTACTCGAGCGACTGGCGGCGCACGTGCGGAGCGGCGGTCGAATCGTGCTGGGATTCGCTCTGGACCGCGGCTATGGGCTGGAGGCATTCGATCATGACGTCGAGGCTGCTGGGCTGATCGTGGAGCAGCGCTTCGCGACGTGGGACCTCGAGCCGTTCGACGTCGGCGCAGACTTCGCCGTGACGATCCTGCGAATGCCCTAGGCGTTGCCGGCTTCGGCAGACGAACGGCATCGACCGGCGCCGTGCGTGACACCGCGAGGACATTCTTCCCTAGAGTGTGACCATGGGCGCCTTCCTCGACGACTACGTGGCGGTCGGCGTCATCATCCTGACCGGCGCGGGACTGGCGTCCGCGATGCTCGGGGTCAACCGGTTGATGCGCCCGCGGGTCCCTGCGCGCGAGAAGCGCCTGACCTACGAGTCCGGGGTCGATCCGGTCGGAACGGGCTGGTCGCAGTCCACCGTGCGGTACTACGTCTATGCCTACCTGTACGTGATCTTTGCGGTGGATGCGGTCTACCTGTTCCCGTGGGCCGTGGTGCTGGATGACATCGGCCGACCCGCTGCCGCGGAGATGGGGATCTTCGTCGGGATCCTCGCGGTGGGCTTGATCTACGCATGGCGCAAAGGGGTGCTGTCGTGGACATCGACGACGTGAGCCCAGCGCGCGTCGACCTGCCGATGCCGACCCTCGCAGCTCCTGCGCTCGGCGTCGGATCCCAGATCGCGCCGAAGCCGGCGCGGTATCTGCTCAACTGGGGTCGGCAGTACTCGTTGTGGGTCTTCAACTTCGGACTGGCCTGCTGCGCGATCGAATTCATCGCGACCTCGATGTCGCGCCACGACTTCATCCGGCTGGGAGTCATCCCATTCGCTCCGGGACCACGGCAGGCCGACCTGATGGTCGTGTCGGGCACGGTGACGGACAAGATGGCGCCCGCGATCAAGCGGCTCTACGACCAGATGCCCGAGCCCAAGTACGTCATCAGCTTCGGTTCCTGCGCGAATTCCGGGGGGCCCTACTGGGACTCGTACTCGGTGACCAAGGGTGTCGACCAGATCATCCCCGTCGATGTCTATGTTCCGGGCTGTCCTCCGCGGCCCGAGGCTCTGCTCAACGGCATCGTGACGCTGCAGAACAAGATCGCAGGCGAGAATCTGGCCGACCGTTACCGCCGTCCTGCCACCTCGTTGCTGTCGCCCCGCATCGAGGCGCCCGAGTGACGCTCGAGGACAACGACTTCGGGCCGCCCCATCGAGTCGTTCAGCCTGACCGGTGGCATGACGCCGTGGTCGCGCTCCGGCGGGAGGGGTACACCTACTTCGACTGGATGTCGGCGGTCGATGAGCACCCGGAGGGATTTCGACTCGTGCTGCACGTCGCCCGGATCTCGCCGCTGGACCATCTGCTGCTCGTGACGTACCTCGACCGCGAGGGCCCCGTGATCACCTCGATCCGCGACGTCTATGCCGGAGCGGCGTGGCACGAGCGCGAGACGCACGAGATGTTCGGGATCGAATTCATGGGGGCAGCTTCCGGGCAGCCCGAGAGCCTGGCCCCGCTGCTGCTCCCGGACGGCTTCGAGGGCCATCCGCTGCGCAAGGAGTTCGTGCTGGCCACCCGGGTCGCGAAGCCCTGGCCCGGCGCCAAGGAACCCGGCGAGAGCGACGCCGAGTCGACGCACTCGCCGAGCCGGCGACGTGTCAAGCCGCCGGGGGTGCCCGAGCCGGGCGAGTGGGGTCCGTCCCGTGACTGATCTGTTCGAGGCCATCGTGCGCTGTCTCATCGTCCTCGCGGCGTTTCTGGTGCTGCCGCTGCTGGTCGGCCAGATGGAGCACAAGGTCATGGCGCACATGCAGAGCCGGCTCGGCCCGATGTCCGCCGGCGGCTTTCACGGCTGGGCCCAGCTGGTCGCAGACGGGATCAAGTTCGTCCAGAAGGAGAGCATCACCCCGATCGCTGCGGACCGCCGCGTCTTCCAGCTCGCTCCGGCCGTCGCGCTCGTGCCGTATCTGGTGGCGATGCTGGCGATCCCACTCGGCCCGTTCTTCGGCCAAGGCATCCTGATCGGACAGGATCTTGATGTGGGCCTGTTCTTCGTGCTCGCCGCGATGAGCGTCGGCGTGCTCGGCAGCCTCATGGGCGGCCTGGGCAGCGGCAACAAGTACTCCTACCTCGGCGGCATGCGGGTCGCTGCGCAGCTGATGTCGTACGAGCTGCCGATGGTCTTGGCGGCGGCCAGCGTTGCGATGGCGGCCGGCACGTTGTCTTTGATCGGGATCGCGGACGCCTGGGAGCCGGGGTGGCTGCTGGCGCAGCTGCCGGGCCTGGTCGTGTTCTTCGTCGCGGGCCTCGCCGAGCTGCAGCGCCCGCCGTTCGATGCACCGATGGCTGATGCCGAGCTGGTGATGGGACCGTTGACCGAGTACGGCGGCATGCGGTTCGCGATGTTCCTGCTGGCTGAGTACGCCGGAATCGTCGTGCTGGCGGGACTCGCGACGGTCTTGTTCCTCGGCGGCTGGGCCGGTCCGTGGTCGGACCAGCTGGGCTGGATCTGGGCGTTGCTCAAGATCGTCGGTGTCTCGTTCCTGGTGATCTGGGCCCGCGTCGCATATCCCCGGCTGCGCGAGGATCAGGTCAACGCGCTCGCCTGGAAGGTGCTGGTGCCACTGGCGCTTGCGCAGCTGACTCTCACGACGGTGCTGGTGGTGGCATGACCTACGGCAAGGGTCTTCTGCAGGGACTCGCAGTGACGTGGCGCAACCTGACGCGGCGCAGCGTGACCGCGCGCTATCCCGAAGTGGAGCCCGACCTCCCGCCTCGGAGCCGTGGTGTCATCGCCCTGCAGGAGGAGAACTGCACGTCGTGCATGCTCTGTGCTCGGGAGTGCCCGTCGTGGTGCATCACGATCGACTCGCACAAGGAGACCATTCCGGCCACGACCGAAGGTGGCCGCGACCGCAGCCAGAACGTGCTGGACCAGTTCGACATCGACTATTCGCTCTGCATGTACTGCAGCATCTGCATTGAGGTGTGCCCGTTCGACGCACTGCACTGGTCGCCGGAGTTCGCCTACGCCGAGGGCGACATCACCGATCTGACGCATGACATGAACCGGCTCCGGGAGTGGATGTGGACCGTCCAGCCGCCACAGGCGCTGGATCGTGGCGCGGAACCGGCCAAGGAGCTCGCCGCCTACCAGCGGTCCCAGTTGACCGAGCCTGTCGACACCGACTCGCCCCGACCAAGTTCAGGAACGGAGAGTCAGCCGTGAACGCGACCGAGTTCGCTTTCGTCCTGTTCGCTGCCTTGGCCGTCGGGTCGGCCCTGTTCTCGATGACGAGCCGGCAGGTGGTTCATTCGGCGCTGTGGCTGGTCGTCACCCTGGGCGCGGTCGCGGGTTGCTTCGTCCTGATGACCGCGGAGTTCGTCGCCTGGGTGCAGGTGCTGGTCTACGTCGGGTCGATCGTCGTGCTGGTGATCTTCGCCCTGATGCTGACCCGGCAGCATTCGGCGGTCTCGGCCGAGGTCACAGGCAACCGCTGGACCGCCGCCGTCCTGGGTGTGGTCGCGGCGGGGGGGCTCGGCGCCACGGCGCTCGCGGGATTCCACGGTGAGCGGATCGAAGGTCGCCGGATCGGCACGGCGGGATCGATCGGCGATGCGCTGTTCCACGACTGGGTCCTGCCGTTCGAGATCCTCAGCGGCGTCCTGCTCGCGGCGCTGGTCGGCGCGATCGTGATCTCCCGCTCCGGGGCTGATCGATGATGCCGCTGCTCTATCCGCTGGTGCTGGCCGCCGCCCTGTTCGGCATCGGGCTCTACGGAGTCCTGGCCCGTCGCAATGCGGTGCTGATGCTGCTGGGCGTCGAGCTCATGCTCAATGCCGTCAACCTCAATCTGGTGGCGTTCGACGCGTGGTTCGCCGATGTGATGCACACCGGTCAGGTTCTGACGCTGTTCACGATCACGATCGCAGCGGCTGAGATCGGGCTCGGCCTGGCCATCGTGCTGTCCTTGTTCCGTGCCGTGCGCACGGTTGACGTCGACCGGGTGGGGACCGACCGATGAGGCGGAACTGGCCGTACGTAGCCGTGACCGCCGTGGTGACCGTGGTGACCGCGCTCTGGGCACTTCCGCACCTCGGCAACGCCGCCCCCAGCACGCGGGTGTGGGTCGAGGGCGACGACTTGCTGGGCGTGTCGCTCGCGACCCACCTGGACCCTCTTGCCGCGCAGGTCCTGTTGTTGGCGGTGGGCGTCGGCCTGCTGGTACAGGTCTATTCCACCGCCTACCTCGCGAACCACCCGCGCTACCGCTCGTACGCCATGATCATCGTCCTGTTCCTGCTGGGGATGATCGCAGTCGTCGCGGCCGACGACCTTTTCGTGCTGCTGATCGGGTGGGAGGTCATGGGTCTGTGCTCATATCTCCTGATCGGTCACGAGTGGGAGACCCCGTTGGCCCGGGCCGGTGCCGCCAAGGCATTTCTCATGACCCGCGTCGCCGATCTCGGTCTGCTGGTCGCGATTCTGGTGATCGGGCAGACCTACGGCACCTACCGGATCAGTGAGGTGCTGGCACAGGAGCCGAAGAACGCGACCGCAATCGGCCTGCTGGTCCTGGTCGCGGTGATCGGCAAGTCGGCACAGTTCCCGCTGCACACCTGGTTGCCCGATGCGATGCCCGGTCCCACTCCGATCACGGCGCTGATCCATGCCGCGACGATGGTCGCCGCCGGCGTCTACCTGGTCGCCCGGTTGCTGCCGATCCTGTCGGCGTCGACGCTGGTCATGATCCTCCTCGCGGTTGTCGCGGCGATCACCATGCTGCTGGGTGCGGTGTTCGCGCTGTCCCAGAACGACCTCAAGCGGGCATTGGCCTGGTCGACCGTGAGCCAGCTTGCCTTCATGTTCGCGGCTCTCGCGACCGGCGATGCGGATGCCGGCACGAATCACCTGCTGTCGCACGGCGCGTTCAAGGCGTTGCTCTTCCTCGGCTGCGGCTGCCTGATGCACGCCGTCGGCTCGAGTGCACTGTCCGCGACTGGTGGACTGCGGCAGCGGCTGCCGGTGACGTTCTGGACCATGACGATCGGTTACGCAGCTCTCGCGGGCGTCGTCCCGACCGTCGGCTTCTTCACCAAGGACGGCGTGCTCGAGGCGCTGCGGCGGAGCGGCGCGGGTGAGGGTTCGTTGCCGAGCGGATGGGCGTACACCGTGCTCGTCGTGGCTCTGCTGACCTCGTTGCTGACGGCGATGTATGCGACCCGACTGTGGTTGACGACCTTCTTCGGCGAGTCGTCCGAGGGCCTCGAAGCCCCCGCCACGATGACCGGGCCGCTGGTGCTGCTCGCCGCCGCGACCCTTGCGCTGTCGATCGGCCAGCCGTTTCACCTCGGCATGGGCGCATTGTCGACCGCGATCTCGGCCGCCGGTATCGGACTCGTCATCCGGCGTTGGCGTGGGCTCGGCCACGCCGAGTTCCTGGTACCGATGCTGCCGGTCGAACGTCGGCTGGACCTCCCGTACACCAGCTGGCTTCCCGCGCTGGTGGGCATGTCGGGCCGAGCGGTCGTCAACCTCGATCGGGATGGTGTCGATGCCTACCCTCGGGCTTGGGCAACGCTGGCCGAACGGGCGTCACAGGCCCTCGGCCTGGTTCAGACCCGCAACGCGCAGCGCTATGCCACAGTCATCGCGGCGGGCGTCACCGTCCTGGCCGGCGCGGCGGTGATCTGGACGTGATCGTCACCGCCCTCGGCGCGCCCTTCGCGGTGGGCCTGCTCCTCCTGCTGCTGCGCGAGAACGTCCCCGGGCGAGCTGCGGCCTGGCTCGGGACGGCGGCGATGGCGCTGTCCCTGATCCTGCTCGGGTTGGTCTGGGAGGGCCGCTCCGTGGTCTCCGGCGAGGTCGACGAGGTCTGGATCAGATCCCTCGGGGTGGCACTGCACCTCGGGGTGACGCCCATTTCCTGGCCGTTCCTGCTGATGGGCGCGTTCCTTGGACTGCTGTGCTGCGTGTGGCTCGTCAGGGAGGACACCTCGCCGGCACTCGTGGGACTGGTGCTGGTGATCAGCGCATCCTCGTTGGGGGTCTTTGCGTCCCTCGACCTGTTGCTGTTCTTCGTGTTCTTCGAGCTGGCCCTGATTCCGATGTGGTTCGTCATTGCGTGGTGGGGGAGTACCGACCACAGCCCGTCGGACGGGAGTGATCGTCAGTCAGGTTCCGGGAACGTCGCCAGGGTTGCGGCGACCAGGTTCTTGTTGTTCACCGTGACCGGATCGGCGTTGCTGCTGGTGGGCATCGTGATCGTCGCTCGTGACGCGGGATCGCTGCAGATCCTCGACATAGCCGGGAGCTCGGTCGTCGCGACGGTCCTGATCGTCCTGGGCTTTGCGGTGAAGACTCCGTTGGTGCCGCTGCACACCTGGTTGCCCGATGCGCACGGCACGGCTCCCACCGTGGGATCGGTCCTGCTCGCCGGCGTGTTCCTCAAGCTCGGCACGTACGGGCTGCTCGTGCTGGGGTCGCGCATGATGGCTGGCCCATTCGGCGAGGTTGCGCCCTACCTCGCCGGGGCGGGGGTGCTGGGAATCGTGTGGTCTGCCCTGGCCTGCTACGTCCAGGATGATCTCAAGCGGCTGATCGCCTACTCCAGCATCGGGCACATGGGTTTCGTCGTCCTGGCCATCTCGACGCAGAGCCGGATCGGGTTGGCTGCAGCGGTGTTCGGTTCGGTCGCCCACGGGCTCGTGACCGGGCTCCTGTTCTTCACCGCCGGTGCGATGAAGGATCGGTTCGGCTCGGCGTCGATGCGGATCATCGGGCGGGGGCTGTACGGGCGTTCCCCATGGCTGGCTACGACGTTCGTCCTGGCCGCGGTCGCCAGCCTCGGTCTGCCGGGTCTGGCCGGCTTCTGGGGCGAGCTGCTGTCGTTGCGCGCTGCGTACGAGGTTGGTGAGGTGCTGACCAAACCACAGGCCTGGACCGCTCTGGGGTTCGCCGTGCTCGGCGTGGCGCTGACCACCGCATACTTCGTCCGGGCGATCCGGTTGCTTGCGCAAGGGGAGCCGGTCCCGCACGAGGCGGATCGTGAGCTGGGCGTGCGGGAGGCTGTGGTCGCGGCCGCCCTGGTCGTGCCAATCCTGGTGCTGGGGGTCGCGCCGGGCGTCCTCGTCGGTCTCTACGACGCTCCGGTCCCGGTCGGTGTGCGAGCGGTGGCGCCATGAGCATCCCGGTGGAATGGGCGGTTGTCGGCCCGGCCGTCATCGTCGCGATCGGGGCTCTGGTGGCCCTGCTGGTCGACGCCTTCTATCCGCGCCGCACGTGGCTGGGCTCGGGCCTGCCGGCCAGTGCAGCGCTCGTCGTCGCGGGTGTGGAGCTGCTGCACGGCGAGATGCTGCGCTATCCGTTGGCTCTCTCTGCGATCGTGCTGGTCGGCACCCTGTTCGTCGTCGTGGGCTCGAACGTCATGAATTTCGAGAATGCGATGCCGCCGGGGGAGTTCCACTTCCTGGTGCTCAGCGCGAGCGCCGGCGCGCTGATGATGGTCGCCGCGCGGGACCTGGTGACTCTGGTCGTCGCGCTCGAGCTGCTGTCGCTGCCCTCGATCGCGTTGGTCGGGTTACGGCAGGGAGATCGGCGTGCAGTCGCGTCGGCGTGGACGTTCTTCCTCGCTTCGATCGTTTCGACCGCGATCACCCTGATGGGCGTCTCGCTGTTGTACGGCGCGGCCGGCACGCTCGACTACGTCGGCCTGCGCGACGGACTCCGCGACTCGACTCTGCCGGAGGGAGTCGTGGCCGTTGGGGTGGTGCTGACGGTCGTCGGGCTGTTGTTCAAGCTCGGCGCAGTGCCTTTCCACGTCTGGATTCCCGACACCTACGTCGGCGCGCCAGTCATGGTTGCGGGCTTCCTGTCGTCGGTGTCCAAGGCTGCGTCGTTGGGGGCGCTCCTGGTCGTGCTGGCCTATGCGCTTCCGTACGAGTACCAGACGTGGCAACCGCTCATGGCGATCGTCGCCGCGGTGACGATGACGATCGGCAACCTGGGTGCGTTGCGGCAGGCCAATGCGGTCGGGATGCTGGCGTGGTCGTCCGTCGCGCAGGCCGGATTCCTGATCGCACCGGCGGCTGCGCTGCTGACGACAGACGGGCTCAGCGCCCCGGTGCAGTACCTCGCGGTCTACGCCCTGGCCAACCTGGTCGCCTTCACGGCACTTGCGGTCGTGCTGCGACTGGTCGGAAGCGCCGACTACGACGATCTGCGTGGCCTGGCCCGCACGGACCCGCCCACCGGCATCCCGCTGGCGGTGGCCGCGCTGACGCTGGCTGGCTTCCCTCCGGCGATCATCGGCCTGGTCACCAAGTACGTCGTGTTCCGGCCTGTCGTGGAGGGCGATCACGTGTGGCTGGCCGTGGTCATGGCCGTCAACGTGATGATCGGGCTCGCGTACTACCTGAGGTTCATCGCCGTCCTGATGAGCCGGCCCGACGCCGATGACCGGTACGTGAGCCCATCGCCACCGGTCTCCATCCGGATAGCCAAGGCCGCGGCACTGATCGGCGCCACAGCACTCGTCGTGCTGAGCCTGTGGCCCGATCTGCTCCTGTCGAACGTGCCGTAGTCAGTGCTGGTGAGATGCCACGCGCGTGACCGGCGACGCAGGCGGGATCAGCGGTAGTTGGTGAACTGCACCGCGAAGTCCAGGTCAGCGCCCTTGACCAGCGCGATGATCTCCTGCAGGTCGTCGCGCTTCTTGCTGCTCACTCGCAGCTCATCACCTTGAATTTGCACCTTCGCACCCTTGGGGCCTTCGTCACGGATCAGCTTGGAGACCTTCTTGGCCTGTTCCTGACTGATGCCCTCGGTGATCGTGGAGCTGATCCGAACATCCTTGCCGGACTGGCGGGGCTCGCCCTCCTCCAGGGTCTTGAGCGAGATGCCGCGCTTGATCAGCTTGTCCTTGAACACGTCGAGGATCGCCAGCGCGCGCTCGTCGGCGTTGGCCTTGATCTCGATGCCGAACTCGCCGCTCCAGTCGATCTCCGCGCCGGTGTTCTTGAAGTCGTATCGCGTCGCGATCTCCTTGGCAGCCTGGTTGAGCGCGTTGTCGACCTCCTGGCGATCGATCTTGTTGACGATGTCGAATGACGAGTCGGCCATGGGTGCTCCTAGGGTCTGGGTGCTCCCAGCCTACGAGTCGACAGTTCTGGTGCGGCTCGGGCGGGTCGGCGGCGCCCCGCGGCCCGTCCTCGGGCAGCGACGTGGCATCGACCTCTGACCGGTTTGGTGTCGCACCGCAGTCCTGCGATAGTCTTGCTTGTCGTTGCCTCGGCAACACCCCGGCAGGTTGCCCGAGTGGCCAAAGGGATCTGACTGTAAATCAGACGGCTCAGCCTACGCAGGTTCGAACCCTGCACCTGCCACAGCACGACGAGGAGCCCCTGACCTGCGCAAACGCGAGTCAGGGGCTTTTTCACACTCGGTCCCGGTCCGCGACCTCTCACGGAACCTCTCACAGGCGGGCCGGACGAGGGGTTTGATCAACAGGATTCGAAGGCCGCAGACCATCTTGCGTGGCGCAAGGACGAGTTCTACCTCGGTCGGGGCCACGGCATGGCGATAGTCCATGTGATCAAGAACGGCGCAGCCATCAGCGCCAAGCACGTCGGGTCAGGCGGGACCCACCACGACGACTCGGACACCCTGTGGCTTCACATGGCATCATCCCCTAACGGGTCGACTGGGTGTCCCAAGAGACAGCCAACTCGGCCAGCCCGCTTCATGCAAGATGGTTGCCATGACCGATTACCGGATAGCAGATGGCGAAGCCCGTCACGCCGAAGAGCCGCGTTCCTTCTTCATTCCGAGTCGATCGGAGCGCGAGGGTTTGCAACCGGGTGACTACGCGAAGTTGTTGTTCGAGCTTGTGCAACCGGAACCCGGCGACCCTGGTGCCGAGCGAATGTGGGTTGAAGTGCTTGGTGTCCAAGACGGTCGCTTCGTCGGAGCCCTCGCCAACGTCCCAAGCGCCATTTCAGCCATCAGCGTGGGAGGCCGTGTGGACTTTGGGCCGGAGAACGTGATTGGCACGCGGGTGAACTGGCCACTCTTGGAGACGAAGATCCTTGTGAGCCGTCGCAGCCACGTCGAAGATGTCCGTCCCGCGCACGTCTACCGAGAAGATCCGGATGGCGAAAGTGACTCGGGCTGGCGGGCGATGGTCGGCGATGAGGCAGACGAAGAGATCGGGGATGCCGCCAACCTTCTGCTCCAGTCTCTGGGCTATCTCCTAGATCGATGGCCGGAACTTCGACCTGTCTTCAAGACCGATCCCGAGAACGGCGAATGGCGTTGGAACGCAGAGCGAGAGTCCTACATGCGAGAGCCACTGGCTGACTAGGCGTCGGGGATCCCGAGGGACTGTCCAGATCGGCTCGCCAGCGGTTCAATCGGTTGAGCGGTGGAAGCGGCGGGCCACTGTGACTGCGTGAGCCGGCGGCCCGCCGTTCTCCGTGAAGGAAACAGCTCGGTTCCGCGTTCCATCGACCCCGAGCAGTGCTGAGGTACCCGCCGCAGGATTGCGCAAACCTCCCAGCCAGCGATGCCGGGCTACTGCGTGCGGCGTGCGAGGGTCAGCGCGAAGTCGCCGTCGCTCCACAGGTGATCGACCGCGAACCCTGCTGCAGCGAGCTCGGCGCGCAGGCCGTCCGGGCGGAACTTCGTCGAGATCTCCACTCGGATCTCCTCGCCGCTGTCCAGGTCGAGCACGACATCTGCGCCGGGTATCGACACGCGCTGCGGCATCTCGGCACGAACGCGCAGGTCCATCCGCTCCATGTGCGGGTCCCAGAACGGGACGTAGCTGAACGAGTCGACGTCGAAGTCAGCCCCCAGCTCCCGATTGACGACATGCAAGCTGTTGAGCACGAACTCGGCGGTGACGCCACGGGCATCGTTGTACGCGGCGATGAGGCGATCACTGCTCTTGACCAGGTCGGTGCCGAGCAGGAGGCAGTCACCAACATCGAGCGAGTCGGCCAGCGCACCGAGGAAGGCCGCGCGTTCCTCGACGTAGAGGTTGCCGATCGTGCCGCCCAGGAAGGCGACGATCTTGCGCCCGCCGGATGGGAGGTGGCCAAGATGCAGGGTGAAGTCTCCGACGACGGCCTCGACCTGCAGTCCCGGATAGCGGACCGACAGGTCGTCGGCGGCGGTGCGGAGCGTCGCCTCGGAGACGTCGACCGGCACGAAGCGGCGCAGGGTGCCGGCCTGATGGAAGGCGTCGAGCAGGGTGCGGGTCTTGTCGCTCGTGCCGCTGCCGAGCTCGACGATTGTGTCGGCGCCCGAGATCGTCACGATCTCCTCGGCATGCGCCGCGATCAGGGCACGCTCGGCCTCGGTCGGGTAGTACTCGACCAGCTGCGTGATCTGGGTGAACAGGTCAGACCCCCGATCGTCGTACAGCCATTTCGGCGGCAGCGTGCGGGGGTGACTGCCCAGCCCGCGACGCACGTCGTCGACCAGGCTGCTTGAAGCCCAGTTCGGGTCCAGGAGAACCGACACCACCGGCGTCCGGACCGCGGTCATGCCGGAGCTCCGCCGTCGGCGAGACGGACGCCAGACATGGCCCAGCGGGCACCGGGAGGGAAGAAGTTGCGGTAGCTCACCCGGGCATGGCCCGGCGGGGTCAGCGCACACCCACCGCGCAGCACCATCTGGTTGGACATGAACTTGCCGTTGTACTCACCGATGGCCCCCGCCGCCGGATGGAATCCCGGATACGGCAAGTAGGACGACGACGTCCATTCCCAGCAGTCGCCGTAGACCTGCCGGAGATGTCCGGTCGACGGCCCCGCAGGCCGGGCATGGAACGTCTCGCGGTCAGCAACGTTGCCGCCGACGGAGGCAGCGTCCGTCTGGCCATCGGCGACCACGGCATGCTCCCACTCGGCCTCGGTCGGCAGTCGCTTGCCGGCCCAGGTTGCATAGGCGTCGGCTTCGTAGTGGCTGACGTGGGTTGCGGGCAGACCGGGATCGACCGGACGCGTGCCGTTGAGCGTGTGCTCGTGCCACACCCCGTCGAGCTCCATCCAGTAGAACGGCGCACGCCACTGCTCACCGGTGACGGCGGCCCAGCCGTCGGACAGCCACAGCTCTGGACGCTCGTAGCCCCGGTCCGCCATGAAACGCATCCACTCGCCGTTGGTCACCAGCCGGTCGGCGATCCGGTACGGCTCCAGCCACTGACGGTGCCGCGGTAGCTCGTTGTCGAAGCTGAACGCCGAACCGGCGTGGCCGATCTCGACGAGACCGCCTTCGACATCGACCCAGCCGAGCCGACCGGGCTCGGATCGTTCTGCCGGACGTCCGCCGTAGACAGGCTGCAGGGGGTTGACCGAGAGCACGTGCTTGATGTCCATCAGCAGCAGCTCCTGGTGCTGCTGCTCGTGATGGAACCCAAGCTCGATCGTCGGCATGATCTTGTCGAGGGTGCCCCCGTCGAGGGAGGACAGCAGGTCCTGCAGACGGGCGTCCACGTTGGTGCGGTAGAGCCCGACGTCATGCGCGCCGGGCCGAGTGATGAAGCCGCGCTCAGCGCGACCGTAGCGAGGCCCGACCGCCTCGTAGTAGCTGTTGAAGAGGAACCAGTACGTGTCCTGGAACGGCCGGAACGACTGCTCGGCCTCTGACAGGACGAAGGTCTCGAAGAACCAGGTGACATGGGCCCGGTGCCACTTCGTCGGGGACACGTCAGGCATCGACTGCACCGTCTGGTCCTCCGGTGACAGCGGCGCGGCGAGGGCCTCGGTGTCGGACCGAACGTCGTCGAATCGGGCGAGCAGACTGGCAGCGTCCCAGGTCGTCTCGGTCATGGTCGCGCTCCTCGCGGTCGGCGTGCAGACCAGCCTAGGCAGGGTCCACGACACGTGCACGCCCACCGAAGCGATGTCAGCAGATGTTCACGCGATCGTCAGGCACTCGTCCCGTACGAGCATCCGGCCGTCGGCAGGTCGCCGACAGCCACGACATGCTCAGACGTTGCTCGCCGCCGCCACGAGGTCGATCGTGCGATCATCGGGCATGCCGGATCAGCACCTGTCCCCTTCCCTCAGCGCCTGGCGGGACGGCGGCAGACGTGTCGACCTGGCCGGCAGGAGCGTCTTCGTCCACGAGTCCGGCACGGGAGAAGTCCCGATCGTGCTGATCCACGGCTTTCCCGGCTCGTCGCACGACTGGGCCCGGATCGTTCCTCACCTCCCCGGTCGGATCGTCGCCATGGACCTGCCCGGGTACGGCTTCTCGGACAAGTCCACCGGCGCCTCCTACTCGCTGTTCGATCAGGCCGATGTCGTCGAGCGGCTTGTCGCCGAGCTGGGGATGCGGCGTTGCGTCATCGTTGCGCACGACATGGGCGACACCGTCACGGCCGAGCTGGCCGCTCGGGCCAATGCAGGTCGGCTGGGGTTCGCGATCGATCGGGTCATCCTCACCAACGGCTCGATCTTCATCGACCTGGCCCAGCTCACGCGGGGCCAACGACTCGCCCTTCGGCTGCCCGGTCGGGCGCTGCCGTTTCCCATGCCGGGGCTGGTGCTGCGACGCAGCCTGTTGGAGAGCTTCACCACGTCAGCTCCACCGCCGCGCGGCGCGATCGACGATCTGATCGCGATGATCCGGCACGGACGCGGAGATCGGCTGCTGCCTCGACTGATCCGTTACATCGAGGAGCGACGTGCCCATCAGGCGGAATGGACCGCCGGGCTGGTTGACTTCTCCGGTCCGCTCACGCTGATCTGGGGAGAGGAGGATCCGATCGCAGTGCTGGCGATGACTCGACGGCTGGTCTCGCTGCGGCCGAGCACGACCCTGGTGACCTTGCCCGGCGTCGGCCACTGGCCGGCGATCGAGGCCCCGGTGGTGTTCGCTGCGCAGGTGGTGGCGGCTCTCGCCGACCCGCCCGGTCCGGGGACGGTCGGAACACCGATAGCCTGAGCGGGTGGTCTACCGCGCCTTCTTCACCGCCGTCTTCAGCTCGATGGATCCCGAGAAGGCGCATGAGCGGGGATTCGCCGCGATCCGTACCGGCCGATTCGTGACCCGCCGAGTTTTCCCACAGACCCACGCTCCACGCTCCGTCATGGGCATCGAGTTCCCCAACGCCTTCGGCCTCGCTGCGGGATTCGACAAGAACGCCCGCGCCGTCCCCGGCCTGCTCGCGTTGGGCTTCGGGCACGTGGAGATCGGTACGGTCACCGCTCGGGCGCAGCCAGGCAATCAGCGGCCGAGGCTGTTCCGGCTGGTGGCCGACCGCGCGATCATCAACCGGATGGGCTTCAACAACGACGGCGCCGCCGAGGTGGCTTCGCGGCTGCACCGACTGCGCGCGACCAGGGTCGGACGGGATGCCGTGATCGGCGTCAACATCGGCAAGACCAAGCTCGTCGATGCGGAGCACGCCGTCGAGGACTATGTCGAGAGCGCGCGGCTGCTGGTCCCCTACGCCAGCTATCTCGTGGTCAACGTCTCTTCACCCAACACCCCGGGGTTGCGAGACCTGCAGGCGGTCGACGAGCTCAGGCCGCTGCTCGCCGCCGTCAAGGAAGTTGCTGATCACGCGCTGGTTCGCCGCGTCCCGCTGCTGGTCAAGATCGCCCCCGACCTCGCCGATGCCGACGTCGACGCGGTCGCCGACCTGGCGCTCGAGCTGGGCCTCGATGGCATCAGCGCCACCAACACCACGATCGCTCGGCCTGACTCCCTGCTGACTGATCGCGACGTCATCGACGCAGCAGGCGCAGGCGGTCTGTCGGGTCCGGTGCTTGCCGAACGAGCGACCGAGGTGCTCGTCCGGCTGCGGGCCAGGGTCGGCGACCGGCTGGCCATCATCGCCGTCGGCGGGGTGACGACACCCGATGACGTGCGTTCCCGGCTGGCCGCGGGGGCCGACGTGGTCCAGGGCTACACGGGCTTCATCTACGAAGGCCCGAGCTGGCCCTCGCGGCTCGCCGCTGCTGCGACCTGATGCTGATCCACCCCGATTTCGCACCGGGGCCGATCACCCTGTATCTTTGGCTGTCGGCTTGCCCCCTTAGCTCAGTCGGTAGAGCGCTTCCATGGTAAGGAAGAGGTCTTCGGTTCGATTCCGTAAGGGGGCTCTGGGAAACGGGGAGACTCGGGACCCGTGGCGGGGTAGCTCAGGTGGTTAGAGCACACGGCTCATAATCGTGGTGTCGCGAGTTCGAGTCTCGCCCCCGCTACCGCACAACTGCACACGTAAGACCTTCAGCATCATCGATCAAGAAGAGGCACCCTCGTGGCCAGCAAGAGCTCAGACGTTCGTCCCAAGATCACCTTGGCCTGCACCGAGTGCAAGGAACGCAACTACATCACGAAGAAGAACCGTCGCAACGACCCCGATCGTCTCGACCTGAAGAAGTTCTGCCCGCGCTGCAAGCTTCACCAGGTGCACCGCGAGACTCGCTGACCCCAGCTCTGTTCGACGGCTCCCCCTGCTTCGGCAGGAGGGAGCCTTCGTCGTTCTCGCTGCGAGGACGCTGCTAGCGTCGCGCCCATGGACCTCGCGGAGCTGACGACCCTGCGGCTGGGCGGCCCGGCCCGCGCCGTCGTTGACGCGACCTCCGAGCAGCAGCTGCTCGACGCCGTGCGGATCGCCGACGAAGCGGGCGACCCGGTCCTGATCGTCGCCGGTGGCAGCAATCTGGTCGTCGCTGACGAGGGCTTCCCGGGGACTGTCATCCGGGTTCTCACTCGGGGCATCGCGGTCGACGCCGACGCGTGCAGCGGTGCGATGGTCACGGTCGCGGCCGGCGAACCGTGGGACGACGTCGTGGCCCGGGCCGTCGATGAAGGATGGGTCGGCGTCGAAGCATTGTCAGGCATACCCGGCTCCACCGGAGCCACCCCGATCCAGAACGTCGGGGCCTACGGCCAGGACGTCGCTCAGACGATTGCAACCGTGCGTGCCTACGACCGCTTCGAGCGCGTCATCCGCACGATCCACGCGGTGGACTGCGGGTTCGGCTATCGGCACAGCCGCTTCAAGGCCGACCCCCACCGGTGGCTCGTCCTGTCAGTCACCTTCCAGTTCCGGCTGGGCGATCTCGGCGCGCCGATCGCGTACGCCGAGCTGGCCCGCACCCTGGGCGTCGAGATCGGCCGGCGCGCTCCGGCGGTCGAAGTGCGCGAGGCGGTCCTCGCGCTGAGGCGGGGCAAGGGCATGGTCCTGGACGCCGACGACCACGACACGTGGAGCGCCGGCTCGTTCTTCACCAACCCGTTGCTCGATGTCGAGCAGGCCGACGCGCTGCCGGCCGAGGCGCCGCGGTTCTCGCAGCCGAACGGCTCGATCAAGACCAGTGCTGCATGGCTGATCGACCACGCCGGATTCGGCAAGGGCTATGGCACCGGATCGGTGTCGCTGTCGACCAAGCACGCGCTAGCCGTCACCAACCGTGGCGATGCCACGACCGACGAGCTGTTGACGCTGGCCAGGCGCATTCGTGCGGGGGTGCGTGAGACCTACGGCATCACGCTGGTCAACGAGCCGGTCCTCGTCGGCTGCGAGTTGTGACGGTCGCACCAGGTTTCAGAAGGGCCGAGTAGTCATCGCGATGGTGACACCATCGCCAGCCGTGCGGCAGCTCAGCCGACGGCAAGCGCGATCAGGATCAGCGGAATGGCCACGAGGAGCATCAGGGCCAGGATCGACGTCCCGACGATCCCGAGGATCTTCCCGGCACTGGCCTCTGAGCGTCCGGAGTAGGCGGCGGGGTTGGCGTCGATCTCGTTGACCGCTCGATTGCCGATGACCCAGGCGAAAGGTGCGATCACGCCGCACACCACAAGGCCGAGGATGCCGAGGATCAGGGCCGTGACGGCCTGCGGGTGCTTGGCCGGGGGCACGTAGTACGGCGCGGGTCCCGGCGCCGGCGGCGGATAGGCGCTGCCCCAGGTTGGCGGCGGCTGGTCTCCCGGAGGTGGGGTGGGCCCGGGGCGGTCGTCCTGGTCGCTCATGCGGCCAGCCTTCCACACGCCTGCGTCAGCGTCCGTAGCCCGCATCGAATCGCGACGCCAGAAGCGCCAGCGACGCGACGACGAGCAGCAGCAGGAGCAGGACGCCGAGCAGCGCGGTACCGATGATCCCGAGTACCAGGCCCGCCTTCGCCGCTCCGCCACCTCTCCAACGCAGCGGCTCACGCTCGGCCTCGCGCTCGGCGACGGCGCCGTAGTACCAAGCCAGTGGGCACACGACCACCGGGACGATGAGGACGAAGAACCCCGCCACCCCGACGAGACCGAGGATCAATGCCGTCGTGGCCCGTGGATGAGCCGGTGGTTGCGCGAAGGGCGAGGCTGGGCCGTACGGATGTGGCGACGCCATCAGGAGGTTCCTCCCTGGCCCGGTGCAGCGGCCAGCCAGTCGTCGATGCGGGTGAGCGTCGTGTCGACGATGTCCGATGGAGCGCAGGACCTGCGCACCGACATCCGTGCCAGCTCGGCCAGCTCGGCGTCGGTGAACTCCTGTGCGGCGCGCAACACGACGTACTGCCCCGCCAGACGCGATCCGAACAGCAAGGGATCGTCGGCGCTCAGTGCGACGTCGACGCCCGCGTCAGTGAGCTGACGGACGGGGACTTCCTCCAGCGTGCTGTAGACACCGAGCGACACGTTGGAGGTGGGGCACACCTCGAGCGCGACCCCGCTGGTGGCGATCCGATCGAGCACGGCTGCACTCTCCGCGGCCCGCACACCATGCCCGAGTCGCTGCGGGTGCAGGTGGTCCAGGCACTGGGTGATGTGCGCCGGCCCCCGCAGCTCGCCGCCGTGCGGCACCAGCGTCAGGCCTGCGCGCTCGGCGATCGCGAACGCCGGGCCGAACGACTCGGTGTCGCCGCGGCGCTCGTCATTGGAGAGCCCGAACCCGATCACGCCCCGGCCGGCGTACTGCGCTGCCAGGCGAGCGAGGGTGCGGGCATCCATCGGGTGGCGCGTGCGGTTGGCGGCCACGACAACCCCCATGCCGATGCCGGCCTGCTGCTCGGCGCTGCGCGCAGCGTCGATGACCAGGTCGGTGAACGCCGTGATGCCACCGAACCGCGCGGCATAGCCCGACGGGTCGACCTGGATCTCGGTCCAGACCGATCCGTCGGCGGCGTCGTCCTGGGCTGCCTCGAGCACCAGCCGGCGCACGTCGTCCTCGGTGCGCAGGACCGAGCGTGCGACGTCATACAGGCGCTGGAACCGGAACCAGCCCTTCTCGTCCGCCGTGCTGAGGTGCGGTGGCCAGTCCTCTACCAGCGAAGCCGGGAGTCGGATGCCGTCCCGATCGGCCAGCTCCAGAAGCGTGCCGTGCCGCATCGAGCCGGTGAAGTGCAGGTGCAGGTGGGCCTTGGGAAGCGCAGACAGTGATCTCATCTCTCCAGGCCCGGTCCCCACCGTCCCATCGTCCCATCGTCCCATCTGCCATCAGAGGTCGGCTGCCGCGGTGGTGAGATCGCCGGTGGCCGCCCTTCTTCGCGGGCCCTTCGAGCCGGATCGTGATGGAGCACGAGTTGCCGGGCGCAGCGGCCATGGTTCGATCCTGAACATGAGGATGGCTCAGGTTTTTGTCATCCCCGGCTCGGTTCGACGGAGCCGGGGCGCACCCCGTACACTTGACCGACCGGTGATATTTCACTCTAGATCGTCATGCCCTGATCTGGGCTGAGCGTGGAGCGGAATTGACTGAGGGCAGTAGCTCAACTGGTAGAGCATCGGTCTCCAAAACCGAAGGTTGGGGGTTCAAGTCCCTCCTGCCCTGCGAAACACGACCATGACGAATGAAGGAGTACCGTGAGCGACCGTCACGAGCTGGCTGGCACGTCCGGCAAACGCACGTCGCCGATCACGTTCTATCGACAGGTGATCGCCGAGCTTCGCAAGGTGGTCTGGCCGACCCGCCCCCAGGTGGTCAACTACTTCTGGGTCGTTCTCGTGTTCGTGCTCGTCATGATGGCCATCGTGGCTGGACTCGATTATGGGTTCGGCAAGGCCGCTTTCTGGATTTTCGCGTAGCAACCAAAGGACCACTGTGACTCAAGGTATCGACCCTTCGACCAGCTCAGAGACCGACGAGGTCTCCGAGCTCGAGTCGGCGACCGCCGCCGCGGACGACGCCGTTGGCGAGGACGTCGTTGGCGAGGACGCCGACAACGCGGTCGCGGCTGACGCCCCGGCAGACCAGCCCGATGAGGAGGTCTCCGCCGAGGAGACTCCCGACGCCCAGGAGACTCCCGACGCCGAGGAGACTCCCGAAGCGGAGGAGCCGGTTGCGGACGCGCTGCAGGAGTTCAAGGATCGCCTCTACAGCCAGTTCGGCGACTGGTACGTCGTGCACACCTACTCCGGCATGGAGAAGCGGGTCAAGTCCAACCTGGAGAACCGGGTCACCTCGCTCAACGCCGAAGACTTCATCTTCGAGGTCGTCGTGCCGACCGAAGAGGTCGCCGAGATCAAGAACGGTCAGCGCAAGCTCGTCAAGCGCACGGTCCTGCCCGGCTACGTCCTGGTCCGGATGGACCTCACCGACGAGTCGTGGGGCGTCGTTCGCCACACGCCGTCCGTCACGGGCTTCGTGGGTAATTCCCACCAGCCCGTGCCCCTCAGTCTTGCCGAGGTGGAGAGCATGCTCGCCCCGGCAGTGGAGGCGGAGGTCGCAACCGCGGCCGAAACCCCCGATCAGCAGCAGACGAAGGCCTCCAAGGTCGAGTTCTCCGACTTCATCGTCGGCGACTCCGTCATGGTCGTCGATGGACCGTTCGCCACGCTGCACGCGACCATCACCGAGATCAACATCGATGCACAGAGGGTCAAGGCCCTCGTGGAGATCTTCGGCCGCGAAACTCCGGTCGAGCTCAGCTTCACCCAGATCCAGAAGGTCTGAGCCAACCGGTTCACTTCAAGCACCAACCATTCAGTCAAGGACCCGAGAAATGCCTCCCAAGAAGAAAGTCGCAGCCATCGTCAAGGTGCAGCTGCAGGCCGGTATGGCCAACCCGGCGCCGCCCGTCGGCACCGCGCTCGGCCCCCACGGCGTCAACATCATGGAATTCTGCAAGGCCTACAACGCGGCCACAGAAGCCATGCGTGGAAACGTCGTCCCGGTCGAGATCACCATCTACGAAGACCGCACCTTCAGCTTCGTCACGAAGACGCCTCCGGCGGCTGAGCTGATCAAGAAGGCCGCCGGTCTGAAGAAGGGCTCGCCGATCCCGCACAAGGAGAAGGTCGGCAAGATCTCCAAGGACCAGATCCGCGAGATCGCGACGACCAAGCTGCCCGACCTCAACGCGACGGATCTCGACGCGGCCATGAAGATCGTCGAGGGCACTGCGCGCTCGATGGGCGTCACGACCGACTAGCACCACTTCATCCAGCACCACTAGTGGCAGGGCCGGCTGGGCCCGTATCGACCACGACTGGTTCACACCAAAGAAAGAAGACCAGAGATGGCACAGCACAGCAAGGCGTACCGCGAGGTCGCCGAGAAGATCGACAAGGACAACCTCTACACGCCCCTCCAGGCCACGACACTGGCCAAGGAGTCGGGGAGCAAGAAGTACGACTCGACCGTCGACGTCTCGATGCGTCTTGGCGTCGATCCCCGCAAGGCCGATCAGATGGTGCGAGGCACCGTCAACCTTCCGCACGGCACCGGCAAGACCTCACGGGTCCTGGTCTTCGCCACCGGCGCCAACGCCGACGCCGCGCGGGAAGCCGGAGCCGACTTCGTCGGAGCCGACGAGCTGGTCGACAAGGTCAACGAGGGCTGGCTCGACTTCGACGCCGTCGTCGCGACGCCGGACATGATGGGCAAGGTCGGTCGTCTCGGCCGGGTCCTCGGACCGCGCAACCTGATGCCCAACCCGAAGACCGGCACCGTCACGACCGACGTGGCCAAGGCCGTCTCGGACATCCAGGGCGGCAAGATCGAGTTCCGTGTCGATCGCCACGCCAACCTGCACTTCGTGATCGGCAAGGCATCGTTCACCGCTGAGCAGCTCGCCGAGAACTATGGTGCAGCGCTCGACGAGGTCCTGCGGCTCAAGCCGTCGAGCTCGAAGGGTCGCTACGTCAAGAAGATCACGGTCTCCACGACCAACGGGCCCGGCGTCCCGGTCGACCCCAGCCGCACCAAGGCGTACTCGGTCGACGAGGCCTGACGCGCCTGAGCATTCACGGACCCGATCGGCAGCCACCTGCCGGTCGGGTCCGTTGTCTATCCGAGGCTCTTGTCCGGCGCTTGCGGGTGAGTGTTCGCCTTCTATGCTCGACCCATGACGATCATGCGGAAGCCTGCTCTGCTGGTTGTCGTCGTCCTGATGGCGGCAGTGTCGCTGTCCGCCTGCGGCGACAAGGACCGGGAGACGAGCGCGTCACCTGGTCCCACCCCACGCATCTCGAAGGCCTCAGCCGATCTGACGCAGGCGAGCTTCATGTCGGTCGTGACCCAGGCGCAGCGCAAGGCCGGTACGAGTCACGTGGTGATGGCGTTGGGCATCGGTGGCCAGCGTCTCAAGGCTGACGGTGACCTCAAGATCGGTTCGGGTGCCGAAGACACGGCGATGAGCCTGAAGATCGACATGGGCTCAGCCGTCGAGGGCTTTGAGATGCGGCTCGTCAACCGGATCTTCTACCTCGACGCGGGCCCGATGACGCAGGGCAAGTTCGTGAAGATCGACCTCACCGACGAGTCGAGCCCGCTCGGCCAGCAGTTCGGCCCGATGCTGGGCCAGCTGGATCCGGCCACGCAGCTCGAGCAGCTGAACGAGGCCATGACGTCATTCGGGAAGACGGGCAACACGGAACGGATCGACGGGGTCGATGCGCAGCCCTACGAGATCGTCGTCGACACCGCCAAGATCGCCCTGTTTGCCGACCTGCCTGGCCGTGCCGCGGCGTCGATCCCGGAGAGGTTGACCTTCACGATGTTCGTCGGCCCCGATGATCTGCCGCGCCGCATCGTCGCGGACGTGATGGGCTCGATCGTCACGGTGAACTTCTCCCGGTGGGGCGACGACGTCGACATCCGGGTGCCCTCGTCCGGCGAGCTGTCGGACCGTGACCCGAGCACTTTCATGGGCGGGGTGCTGGCCGGCTGACGACTGTGGCGGAGGCGATTTGGTCGGGGTCGAACCGTGCCTTACGCTTGAGGTGCCGAAGACCGCTGGTCGGTGACTCGCAGAGTCGCCTCAAGCGCCCGGAAGGGCGGCCCGCGCAGGTTGCAGATGTTGTTCCATCAGACGTCCCGCGCCTCGCGCCGGGACGTTTTTTTTCGTGTCGGGCCCGTGTACGCACATGGGGTCGCAGTCTTCGTACGACCCATGTGCTGGAAGGAGACCCATGGCAAACCCGGACAAGACAGCCGCCGTTGCCGCGCTCGCAGATCACTTCCGCGAGTCCAACGGTGCTGTTCTCACCGAGTACCGCGGTCTCACCGTGAAGCAGCTGCAGGAACTGCGGCGAACTCTCGGTGTGAACGTGAGCTATGCCGTCGCCAAGAACACGCTGACCAAGATCGCTGCCAAGGACGCGGGAGTGGAGCTCGACACCGATCTCCTCACCGGTCCGACCGCCATCGCCTTCATCAAGGGCGATGCGGTGGACGCGGCCAAGGGTCTGCGTGACTTTGCGAAGGCCAACACGCCGCTCGTGATCAAGGGAGGCTTCCTCGACGGGAAGATCCTCACTGCTGACGAGATCAACAAGCTGGCCGACCTCGAGTCGCGCGAGGTCCTCCTCGCCAAGCTCGCAGGTGGCATGAAGGCCAGCCTCACGAACGCCGCGTCGCTGTTCAACGCCCCGCTGTCGCAGGCTGCCCGAGTTCTCGGTGCACTGCAGGCGAAGGCCGAGAGCGACCCGTCGGTCCTGGCAGCGGGCCTCGCGCCCGCCGCCCCAGTCGAGGAGGCCCCCGCGGCCGAGTCGACGCAAGCAGCAACTCCGGCCGAGGCAACCGCCGACGCCGCCCCTGTCGAAGCGTCTGCCGACGCCGAGACGACCGAGGGCTGAAAGCCCGATTCACATCGGGACCCCCTCGGGGTCTCATAACGGAAGGACGCCACCATGGCGAAGCTCAGCACTGGCGATCTGCTGGATGCATTCAAGGAAATGACCCTCATCGAGCTCTCCGAGTTCGTGAAGGAGTTCGAGGACACGTTCGACGTCACCGCGGCCGCTCCGGTTGCAGTGGCTGCGGCTCCCGCCGCCGGTGGCGCTGCCGCCGGTGACGACTCCGCGGAGCAGGACGAGTTCGACGTCATCCTCGAAGGTGCCGGCGAGAAGAAGATCCAGGTCATCAAGGAAGTTCGGACCATCACCGGTCTCGGACTCAAGGAGGCCAAGGACCTCGTAGAGGGCGCCCCGAAGCCTGTCCTGGAGAAGGCCAACAAGGAAGCTGCCGACAAGGCGAAGGATGCCCTCGAGGCCGCTGGCGCCAGCGTCACTGTCAAGTGACACGTCGCTGAATCCGACCACAGGCGCCTCTTCCTTGCGGGAGGGGCGCCTGTGGCATGTCCAGGTGGCACGCATCGCGTTTGTCACTCAGAGTTACCTGGGGTAAGTTGCACCGGATCCCCGGTTGTTACCTGTGAGTCACAAGACATCGCGAGTCCGTAACCTGTGTTGCCGATTATCGTTAGTATCTGTGTCCACAGTCACACCGACCTAGGATGAGGGAGTTCTGTCGGAAGTCGCCGGCAGACCACGGAGAGCAAGGAGGGGCCGTCCGTGGGCGTTGAAGTCGTCGTCGAAGGCCTGACCAAGAAGTTCGGTAGTTCGTTGATCTGGAAGGACGTCTCACTGACGTTGCCAGCTGGCGAGATCTCCGTGATGCTCGGACCGTCGGGCACCGGCAAGTCGGTGTTCCTGAAGACCCTGATCGGTCTGCTCAAGCCCAATGAAGGGCATGTGTGGATCGAGGGCACGGACATCGCGAACTGCAAGGAAAAAGAGCTCTACGAGATCCGCAAGCTGTTCGGTGTCCTGTTCCAGGACGGCGCCATGTTCGGCTCGATGGACCTGTTCGACAACGTGGCGTTCCCGTTGCGCGAGCACACCAACAAAAAAGAGTCCGAGATCCGCACCATCGTGATGGACAAGATGGAGCTGACCGGCCTCGTGGGTGCAGAGAACAAGCTTCCCGGTGAGATCTCCGGCGGTATGCGCAAGCGCGCCGGACTCGCTCGCGCGCTGGTGCTGGACCCAGAGATCCTGCTGATCGACGAGCCGGACTCCGGTCTTGACCCGGTCCGCACCTCGTACATCAACCAGCTGTTCATCGACCTGAACGCGCAGATCGAAGCGACGTTCCTGATCGTGACCCACGACGTCAACACGGCCCGCACCGTCCCCGACAACATCGGCCTGCTCTACCACCGCCACCTGGCGATGTTCGGTCCGCGCGAGATGCTGCTGACCTCTGACGAACCGGTCGTGGCGCAGTTCCTCAACGCGCAGACGGTCGGCCCGATCGGAATGTCCGAGGAGAAGGACGCCGACGAGCTGGCCAGCGAGAAGGGCATCGAGATGCCGCCGCTGCCGCCCGTTCCGCTGCAGCTCGAGCCGTCCGACGGCCGACCGCGTCGCGCCCAGCGCGAGGCTGGTGGCTGGTGCCGCGACAACGGCGTCACTGCTCCCCCTGGCTCGTTCGGAGAGAACATGCCTCTGGCCGCTGGCGGTGCTGTGTGATTCAGCATCTCCGGGAGGTGGCGACGTGAGTGCAGCCGTCGTCGTCGGGCCTGCGAGGGTCTCCGGCAACCTCTTCGCCTTCATGCTCGACGTCGTGGTCGCGCTGTTCCGGCGACCGTTCCAGCTCAAGGAGTTCCTGCTCCAGGCCTGGTTCATCGTCAAGGTCACGATCGTGCCGACCGCATTCGTCTCGATCCCCTTCGGCGCGGTCATCGCGCTGCAGGTTGGCGGGCTGATCAAGCAGTTCGGTGCACAGTCCTTCACCGGATCAGCGGCCGTCCTCGCGGTCGTCCGCGAAGCCGGCCCGATCGCGACCGCCCTGCTGATCGCCGGCGCCGCCGGCTCCGCGATAGCGGCGGACTTCGGTGCACGCCGCATCCGCGAGGAGCTCGACGCCATGATGGTGCTCGGCATCGACCCGATCCAGCGGCTCGTCGTCCCCCGCGTTCTCGCGGTGATGCTGGTGGCGGTGTTCCTCAACGGACTGGTGACGGTCGTGGGGGTGGCGGGCGGCTACGTGTTCAACGTGGTCCTGCAGGACGGCACCCCAGGTGCCTATCTAGCGTCCTTCACTGCGCTCGCGCAATTACCGGACATGTATCAGGGGATGATCAAGGCGTTGATCTTCGGCTTCATCGCCGCGATCGTCGCGTCCTACAAGGGCATGAACGCCAAGGGCGGGCCCAAGGGAGTCGGTGACGCGGTCAACGAGGCCGTCGTCATCACGTTCACCCTGCTCTTCATCGTCAACTTCGTCATCTCGGCGATCTACCTCCAACTCGTACCCCCGAAGGGAATGTGACGATGGCTGACAAGACAGTTCTGTCCAGCGTCGCTGCCCTTCCGGGCCGCGCCGGCGGGGCCCTGGACGACCTCGGTCGTCAGATGCTCTTCTACATCCGTGTCATCCGGTCCGTGCCGCGCACGATCGTGACCTATGGCAAGGAGATCGTCCGGCTGCTCGCCGAGGTCGCCCTTGGCTCGGGATCGCTCGCTGTCATCGGCGGCACGGTTGGTGTCATCACGGCCATGTGCTTCTTCACCGGCACCGAAGTCGGCATCCAGGGCTACGCGGCCCTCGACCAGCTGGGCACGGCCGCACTCACAGGCTTCGTGTCCGCCTACTTCAACACCCGCGAGATTGCGCCGATCGTGGCAGGTATCGCCCTCGCTGCGACCGTTGGCTGCGGCTTCACCGCCCAGCTCGGCGCGATGCGCATCAGCGAAGAGATCGACGCGCTCGAGGTCATGGCCATCCCGTCGCTGCCGTTCCTGGTGACCACCCGGGTTATCGCCGGTCTTGTCGCCGTCGTCCCGCTGTACATCGTCGGTCTGCTGTCGTCATATTTCGCAACCAGATTGACGATCACCAAGATCAATGGGCAGAGCGCCGGCACCTATGACCACTACTTCACGACGTTCTTACCACCGGGTGACGTCTTGTGGTCGTTCGCAAAAGTCTTGATCTTCGCGATTGTCGTCATCATGATCCATTGCTACTACGGCTACTACGCCAGTGGCGGACCGGCCGGCGTGGGCGTGGCCGTGGGCCTGGCTGTGCGCACATCCATCGTCGCGATCAACGTCGTCGACCTGCTCGCCTCGATGGCGATCTGGGGCACGAACGTCACCGTGAGATTGGCAGGCTGACCCATGGCGCGTACACCTGTCCTCGAGCGGTCACTGTCCCTGAAGATTCTCGGCGCCGCGTTCATCGCGATGCTGGTCTTCTTCGTCTGGCTGACCAATGCCTTCTTCACCAAGGCCTTCGTCTCCTCGGTCCCGGTGACCCTGACGACCTCGACCACCGGCCTCAACCTTCCGCAGAATGCCGACGTCAAGCTTCGGGGCATGATCGTGGGCGAGGTTCGCAAGGTCGAGCCGAACGGCGACGGCGTCAAGATGACGTTGGCGATGAACCCCAAGTACATCGGCGACGTCCCGCAGGGCGTGACTGCCCAGCTGATCCCCAAGACGCTGTTCGGTGAAAAGTACGTCTCGCTGATTCCACCGAGCAACGACATCACGGGTGGAGCGAGCCTCAAGGCCGGCGACGTCATCACCAAGGCCAACGTGCCGATCGAGGTCGAGACGCTGCTCAACGACCTCTACCCGTTGCTGACCGCTGTCGACCCGGTCAACCTCAACTACACGCTCAGCGCGCTCGCGACCGCTCTGGAAGGGCGAGGCGAGAAGCTCGGTGAGACTCTCGTGACGACCAGTGAATACCTGCGGAAGACCAATCCGGATCTCCCAGTGCTGATCGACGACCTGAAGAACTTCGGAACAGTCGCCGATGGCTACTCGGCGGCCATCCCGGACCTGGCGCGCCTGTTGCGCAACTCGGTGGTCACCGGTAACACCGTCGTGTCGAAGAATTCCCAGCTCACCGCCTTCTACCAAGAGGGCGCGGACCTGGCCAAGACGCTGACGACGTTCACCGAGGCCAACGGCGAGAATCTCGTCACCCTGGCCAAGGAGGGACGCCCGATCCTTGAGGTCTCTGCGAGATATTCATCGACATTCCCGTGCTTCCTGGGCGCCCTTCGACAGATCATTCCCAAGGTTGACAGCACCTATCGAGAGAACATGTTGCACATCACGATCGAGCTGATCCCCCAGGAGAATCAGCCCAACGCCTACGCCAAGTCCGAGAATGCGCAGGTCCCTTCGCGCAAGACCTTCGAGACGAACCCGGCACTCACGCCGACCTGCCTGGATCTGGACGACATCAACAAGGGAATCCAGAAGTACGGACAGGACACGAAGGCAGGTCCGTACCCGGGGCCGGATCCTGAGATTTTCAAGCTGTCCGGCATCAAGGAGTCGCACAACGGCATGTTCGGCAAGGACTCGGACTACAACCGCCCGGCCGCGTCGAGCACCGGACTGGTGGATCTGGTCTCACCCAGCCTCGATGGCGTCAATTCCGCCCACGAGCGTGACCAGCTGAACGTCCTGCTCGGCGCCAGCCTCGGTATGAAGGCAACTGATGTGCCTGACCTGGGATCGCTGCTGGTCGGACCGATGCTGCGCGGAACGCAGGTGAGAATCCGATGAAGCAGATCGACAAGGAGTCCATCTCCGCCCTGATCAAGCTGGGATTCTTCCTGGCCATCACGGGCATGTTCACCCTCGTGTTGATGTTGATCCTGAGCAACGGATCGTTCGGCAACCGCACCGGCTACAAGGCAGTCTTCGAGGACGTCACCGGCGTCGCGAAGGGCGACGACGTCCGCATTGCCGGAGTCGTGGTCGGTTCGGTCAAGAAGGTCGACATCGTTCGCCGCGACAAGGCCATGGTCACCTTCGACGTGGACGCCGACACCCCGTTGACGGCAAACACCAATGTGACCATCAAGTTCCGCAACCTGGTCGGCCAGCGTTACATGGCGTTGACCCAGGGCGCCGACGGTGCCAAGAAGACCTTGAAGGCCGGCAGCGTCATCCCGGAGAGTCGCACGCAGGAGGCTTTGGACCTCAACGTCCTGCTCAGCGGTTTCAAGCCGGTGTTTCAGGCGCTCTCACCCGGTGACACCAACAAGTTCGCGTACGAGATCGTCCAGACGCTGCAGGGCGAGAGTGGAAACGTCAAGACGCTGATGGCCCGCACCTCGTCGCTGACCAACACCCTGGCTGGCCGCGACCAGCTCATCGGCGACGTCATCATCAATCTCAACGAGGTGCTCGAGACCGTGGGCAACCGCGATGTCGAGCTCACCCAGACGATCGACACGCTCCAGCAGTTCGTGAGCGGCCTGAAGAAGGACCGCAACGCGATCCTGGACTCGGTCGACTCGATCTCGGGCCTCTCGGAAGAAACGGCTGACCTCCTCGTCCAGGGGCGCCCGGCGCTGACCGAGGACATTCGTCAGCTCAACCTGCTGACCAAGAAGTTGAGCAAGCCCAAGAATCTGCGTCTCGTTTCGGACGCTCTGCAGATCCTCCCGTTCAAGATGACCAAGCTGGGCAATGCCGCCTCCGCTGGGTCAGAGTTCAACTTCTTCCTCTGCGAGCTGAAGGGCAACATCGTCATCCCAGAGATCAAGCTCAATTCGGTCGTCGTGGCACCCAAGACGATTCTCAAGATCGGTGGAGACGGCGGAGCCGACGTCGGCGGAGCGAGGTGTGAACCATGAAACCGTTCCGTGAGCGCAATCCCGTCGTGATCGGTGTCATCGGACTCTCGGTGATCGCCCTGCTCCTCCTCGCCGCATTCCGTGCCGACGACCTGCCCATCATCGGTAGCGGCGACACCTATTACGCCGACTTCGCCGAGATCGGTGCCCTGAAGGCGGGCAACGAAGTGCGCGTCGCGGGCGTCTCTGTCGGCAACGTCAAGGGCGTCGAGCTCAAGGGCGACAAAGCCCGGGTGACCTTCAAGATGGACAAGGGGACCAAGCTCGGCAACGACACCGAGGCCGGGATCCGCATCCGTACCTTGCTGGGCGCTGAGTTCCTCGCTCTGCAGCCCAAGGGACCCGGCGATCTGCCCAAGGGCGCCATCATCCCCGTGTCACGCACCACTCCTCCCTACGACGTCGTCCAGGCCTTCTCCGACCTCAGCGAGAACACGGATCAGATCGACGTCCCGGCGTTGGCGTCTGCGCTGGATTCGCTCAACGACATCGCCGCCGAGACCCCCGAAGAATTCCGGGGCGCCATCAAGGGGCTGTCGGCACTGTCGAGCAACCTTGCCGCCCGTGACGGGGAGATCAATTCCCTGCTGGTCAACCTGAAGAAGGTCTCGGGCGTCCTGAACTCACGCAATGACGAGCTGGTCACCCTCTTCAAGGATTCTGACGTGCTCTTCCAGGCGATCAGCGAGCGGCGCGACTCCATCCACCGTCTGCTGGTCTCCACGCAGAGCATCTCTGCCGAGCTGCGGGCGCTGGTCAAGGGCACGCGTGCAGATCTCAACCCCGCACTCAAACAGCTCGAAAAGGTAACGGCCATGCTGCGCAGAAACGAGGCAAGCATCGACGAGTCGCTGCGGATCTATCCCGGCTTCACGCGCGTGTTCGCCAACGCCCTGGGAACCGGACCCTGGTTCGACACCTACCTCGCGGGAGTGCCGCCCAACCTCGGCGTTGCTCAGCAGTTGAAGGACGCACTGGGGGTGGCGCCGTGAGCTCCGCCGGAATCCTGCAACGATTGACTGCCTTCTCGAAGCCCGCTGTCGCGTTCGTCATCTTGATGCTGCTCGCGGCATCTCTGTTGGTGTTCGGTGGCGGCAACGACAAGCGGTATGTCACGGTCGAGTTCGACCAGGTCAATTCCGTCTACCAGAATTCTGATGTCAAGGTTCTGGGCGTGCCGATCGGCAAGATCGAGAGCCTCACGCCCCGCGGCAACGTGGTCCGGGTCAAGCTTTCCTACGACCCGAAGTACAAGCTGCCGGCCGACGTCAAGGCCGTCGTCGTCTCTCCGTCGATCGTGGGCGACCGTTTCATCCAGCTCGCGCCGGCCTACAGCGGCGGCCCGACCCTCAAGGACGGCGGCTTCATCCCCGTCGATCGCACGGCCGTTCCGGTCGAGCTCGACCAGATCTATCAGTCGTTGGACGACCTCTCGGTTGCGTTGGGACCCAAGGGCGCCAACAAGGAGGGCTCCCTCAGCAACCTGATCGACAACACTGCGCGTCAGTTCGACGGTCAGGGAGCACAGCTGAACGAGACGATCTCGAACTTCGCCAAGCTCAGCACGACCCTGTCCAACAACAAGGACGAGCTGTTCGGCAGCCTGAGGGAGGTCGGGGAGTTTGTCCAGCTGCTCAAGACCAACGACTCGTCCGTCCGGGCATTCAACACGAGCACCGCACAGGTCTCGACCGTGCTCGCAGGAGAGCGAATCGACCTCGAGAAGACCCTGAAGGCGCTCAGCCTGGCCCTCGTGGATGTCAACAGCCTCGTGAAGGAGAATCGCGGCGTGTTGCGCACCAACGTCAAGAACCTGCAGTCGGTCACCAAGGTGTTCGCCAACCGTCAGAGCGAGCTGGCGGAAGCCTCGATCAATGCTCCGACGGCATTGAGCAACGTCTCGATGGCCTATTACGCCAAGTTCGGCACCCTCAACACCCGAGCGAACATCGGTGAGCTGGTCGGCGGTCTCAAGGATCCCTCGACGTTCCTCTGCGCACTGCTGGGGGAGTCCTCGGCTCAGGGAGACACGTGCAACACCTTGAAGGGGCTGGCTGCGCAGTTCCCGCCCCCGCCGGCACTTCCTCGCGCTGCCGCCTCGTCTGAACGTCCCCCACGGCTCGAGCAGGTTCACGCCTCGCTGAGCGAGATGCTGGCGGTGAAGTGATGCGCAACCACATCGTCCGAACCGCCGCACTGGGCGCGGTCACTGCACTCGCGGTGAGCGGCTGCGGCTTCACGCCGTACGACATTCCATTGCCCGGTGGCGCGGATCTGGGCAGCGACCCCTACTCCGTCAAGGTCGAGTTCCGCGACGTCCTGGACCTCGTGCCGCAAAGTGCGGTCCGGGTCAACGAGATCGCGGTCGGCAAGGTCACTGACATCCAACTGAACGGCTGGACCGCCATCGTGACGGTCAAGATCAACGGCGACACCAAGCTTCCGGACAATGCCATGGCGACGATCCGGCAGACCAGCCTCCTGGGCGAGAAATTCGTGTCGTTGGCACCCCCGACCGAGGGCGCTGCGGGGTCGCTCAGCGAAGGGGACAAGATCCCGCTCGACCGCTCCGGTCGCAACCCCGAGGTCGAAGAGGTGCTCGGCGCGACATCGTTGCTCTTCAACGGCGGCGGCCTGGAAAAGACCAACACGATCATGCGCGAGCTCAACAAAGCCCTCGACGGCAACGAGGGCGAGGTCAAGAGCTTCATCTCCACGAGCACCGATTTCCTGGCTCAGCTGGACGACAACAAAGCAGCTCTGCTCACCTCGCTGGAGAAGATCGACCGGCTCGCCGTCACGACCAACAAGCAGAAGTCGTCGATCACCAATGCCCTGGACGAGCTGCCCTCTGCGTTCCGCGTGCTGGACCAGCAGCGCGGCGACCTGGTCAAGCTGCTCCAGTCCCTGGACCGGCTGGGCGACGTAGCGACGGACGTCGTGCGACGCTCCAAGGCCGACACAGTAGCCGACTTCCAGGCGCTCCAGCCTGTGTTGACCCAGCTGGCCAAGGCCGGCGACGATCTTGCCTACGACTTCAAGGCACTCCTGACCTATCCGTTCACCGACGGTGTCGTGGGTGGCACGGTCGCCAAGGCGTCGGGACGTTGCGCCAACACCGATCGAGAGAAGAACACCGGAGCATGCTTCGGCGACTACTCGAACCTGTCGGGCAAGATGGACATCGGTGCGGGGCAGCTGGAGAATCTCTTCGGTGGATTCGACCTCACCGGTCTGCTCTCCGACGGCGAGCCCGGCAGCGCGCCGGTCATTCCGCTCACCGATCTCGTTCAGCTGGTCGAGGGCCTCGTGCCCGCATCGCCGGCCCTGCCAGGCGGGGTCGTCCTCCCGGGCACCAGCGGATCGAGTGGCGGTGGCACCACGGGCGAACCGGCTCCCAGTTCGAGCACGCCCAAGAGCGGCGGGATCTGCGGCTTGCTCGGGACCTGCCGCGTGGCGGCCGCGAATCAACCGACCAATGATGTCGGCCGAATCCTGATGGAACCGGTGGTGGCACGATGATCTCCAGGCTGACCAAGATCCAGCTCGTCATCTTCGCCATCGTCACGGTGATCGGCGGCGCGTTCGTCGGAGGACGGTACGCCCAGGTGGACCGGCTGTTCGTCGATCGAAGCTTTCCGGTGTCGGCTCAGTTCAAGGACTCCGGCGGAATCTTCGCCGGCGCCCAGGTCACCTACCGCGGTATTCCGGTAGGAAAGGTCGGGAATCTGCAGTTCAAGGACAGCGGCGTCGAGGCCACCTTGGACATCGAGAACGACGCACCGAAGATCCCATCGGACGTGCTGGCGATCGTGGCCAACAAGTCGGCCGTCGGCGAACAGTTCGTCGACCTGCAGCCGCGCGCCAACTCCGGGCCGTATCTCGCCAGCGGATCCACGATCAGCTTGCAGAACACGCGCATCCCCATCGACACGACGACCCTGCTCGTCGATTTCAACGACTTGGTCTCCTCGGTCAACACCGACAGCGTGCGGACCGTCGTCGACGAGCTGGGCCAGGCGTTCGAAGGCGCGGGACCTGACCTCGGGACGATCTTGGACACCTCCAGCGAGTTCATCTCCACAGCCAGCGACAACATCGATGTCACTCGCGGCCTGATCCTCAACTCGCAGTCGGTTTTGAAGACGCAGATCGACCAGCAGGACAGCCTGGCGACCTTCTCGAAGAATCTCGCTCTGTTCTCGGACTCGTTGGTCAATGCGGATCCCGACGTGCGGCGACTGATCGACGGTGGAACGCAGGGTGCTCGAGCGCTGCGAACCGTCATCGACGAGAACTCGGTCGACCTGGGCAACCTGGTCAACAACCTGGTCACCGCGCAACGTCCGATCTCCAAGAACATCACCGGCCTGGAGTCGATCTTCGTGCTCTACCCCTACTTGCTCGAAGGTGGCTTCACGGTCACGGCGCCTAGCACGGACAAGGGCGAGTTCGACGCGACCTTCGGAATCATGACCGAGCCGCCGCCGCCCGAGCAGGCGCCCCCCGCCTGCACGTACTCCGATGACGGTGGACCGGCGTCGGGATATCGCGCGCGACGGGACCCCGAGGACATCACCGACCGGGAGTTCGTTACCACCCTTGACTGTAAGGTCAAGGACAACGACGTCTCTCGCCAGTCCACCAAGACCAACTTCAACCGGTCGGCAGCCTCCGGAAGTGGCACTGCGCTGCAAGACGTGTCGCTCACCGGAAAGGATTCATGGAAGTGGCTCGTCCTCGGACCAGTAACGCAATGAGTGGATGGACCAAACGCGCGCGAAGCTTCAAGGTGGCAGCAGCAGCTGGTGTGCTGGGGATTGTCCTTGCCGCAGTGGGTGGAGCGCTTCTGCTCACCGGCTCGGCGAGCGGGTCCACCGATGAACGCAAACAGGTGCTGGCCAGGGCGTCGGACTTCGCGGTGGCCTACAACACCTATGACGTGGCCGACCTGGCGGACTACCAGAAGCGGTTGGGCGACCTGCTGAGTCCCAAGTACAAGGCGCAATTTGTGAAGGTGACGGACGCGATCTTCACAGCGATCAAGGACAAGAAGCAGACCAGCGGAGACGCCAAGGTGCTGGCGACGGCTGTCGACAGCATCGACAAGGATTCCTCGGACGTGCTGGTCGCCGTGGATGCGTCGATCTCGAACACGGACAACAAGGCAGCTGTACAGCGTCATTTCCGCTGGGTGGTCTCCTTCGAGAAGATCAAGGGCGAATGGCTCGTCGCCAACTTCGAGAGCGTCGCCCCCGTGACTGCCGAGACGTCGACTCCCGGTACCCCGACGCCAACTCCGACCGCCACTGACGGAGGTGCCAAGTGAGTAGCTCGGACGGTCCGGTCAGGCGTAGGCGCATTGCCGGTGAGAGTGCCCCGGGCCAAGCGGCCAAGAAGTCCGCGGGCGACAAGAACCCGACCCCGAAAGCGCCCAGCGTCAAGAAGGTCTTCGGCAGGAAGCCCGACGCGCCGAAGACGCCGAAGGAGAAGCCGGGTGTCACGGCGATCCCGGCAGACAAGCACAGCGCGAAGACCGCGCCGGCTGGCAAACCCAGCACCAAGACCGCGCCGGCAGGCAGGCCCAGCACCGACGTGGCTGGCAAGAAGGCCGCCACTCAAACTCCAGCTGTCAGTGATCCACGTTCCGTACCGCCCAAGACGTCATCGCCGAAGCCGTCGTCGCTTCGCGAGCGTCGCTGGCTCGTCCTGGGATCATTGGTGGCGATCGCTGCGCTGGTTCTGGGCGGCCTGCTCCTGTACAAAGGCATCCAGGAGCATCGCGGCGGGGGAGACGTCGCGTCGTCCCAGCGGCAGGCATCCGCGGCAGCAAGCGCTGCGGCCGAGACGATCTTCTCCTTCAGGTACGACAAGCTCCCCGATCATCTGAAGGATTCGAAGGCGATCATGACACCCACCTTCGCCAAGGAGTTCGACAAGATCGCGCCCGCGCTCACCGAACTTGCTCCCCAGCGCAAGATCGTCGTCGAAGCGGCCTCGCGAAGTTCGGCCGCGGTCGACTGTGGCTCGAGCTGCTCGGCGAGCAAGGCGACCATCTTGGTGTTCGTCGACCAGGCGCGTCTGGTCTCCGGCTCCGAACAGCCCACCGTGTTCGGAAACCGGATCACGATGTCGATGGTCAAGTCCGACGGCACGTGGCTCGTCAACGACATTCGGGCTCTGTGAGCTTGCGTGTTCCGCGACATCACGACGAAAACCAAATAGACTCCACCACGCAGCGGGCTTTGTCAAGACCCGCCCTTGCTTCGCTGTGGCCTGCGGGTTACACTGAACTTTCGCGCTCGTTCTGTCTGCCCAAGTCCCCTTGACCGGGGTCGATTGGCGTGCGCGCAGCATGATCTCCGAGCCACCCGCCTGCGAGCCCTTGGAAGGACCCCTCTTGGCCGCCTCGCGCACCTCCGCAACTGTTCAGCCCCGCCGCATCTCGTTTGCAAAAATCGCAGAACCCCTTGAGGTCCCAGAGCTTCTCGCTCTGCAGACCGACAGCTTCGCTTGGTTGATCGGCGACGACTCCTGGAAGGCCGGTGTCGAGGAAGCCCTCGCCGGTGGCCGTACCGACATCTCGACGAAGTCCGGTCTGGAGGAGATCTTCGAGGAGATCTCGCCGATCGA
>NZ_JBAVDI010000018.1:0-22163 GCF_049587115.1 Aeromicrobium sp. | reverse complement strand
GTACGGACATGCTGCGTGCACAAAAGGGGCGCCGACCCCTCCGCATGGAGTAGGTCGGCGCCGTGGGAAAGCTACTTCTTGCCGTAGCGCTTCTCGAACCGGGCCACGCGGCCGCCGGTGTCGAGGATCTTCTGCTTGCCGGTGTAGAAGGGGTGGCACGCGGCGCACACGTCGGCGCGAAGGGTGCCGTCGGTCGCGGTGCTGCGGGTCGTGAAGGTGTTGCCGCAGGTGCAGGTGACCTGGGTGTCGACGTACTCGGGGTGGATGCCTTGCTTCATGATGTCCTCTCGGCGGTCGCTGGGTCGTACCGCGGGATGCGGCCCGTGAACCAGAACCAAGGATTGATTGTGCCAGTTGATACTCGTCATAAGGAAATCGAGGGGGGGAAAATTCCCCGGGCAGTGGCAGGACTCAGGCGGGGAGCAGCTTCTCGATGTCGTCGCGGATCTTCTCCGGCGCCGTCGTGGAGCCGTAGCGCTTGACGACGTTGCCCTCGGCGTCGATCAGGAACTTGGTGAAGTTCCACTTGATCTTCGAGGGGCCCAGGCCACCCTTCTCTTTCTTGAGCCACTTGTACAGCGGGTGGGCGTCGTCGCCGTTGACCTCGATCTCGGAGAACAGAGGGAAGGTCACCCCGAAGTTCCTCTCGCAGAACGTCGCGGTGTCCCCGTCGTCCTCGGGGTTCTGACTGCCGAACTGGTCACACGGGAAACCCAGCACGACAAGTCCGCGATCTACGTATTCCTGATAGACCTGCTCGAGGCCCTTGAACTGGGGGGTGAACCCGCACTGGGTCGCGGTGTTGACGACCAGGAGCACCTTGCCCTGGTAATCGGCGAGAAGACGATCGGTGCCGTCGATCGCAGTGGCGGAGAAGTCGTAGGCAGTTGTCATGGTGACAAGCCTAGGGTGGGCTCGCCAGAATGGCCCATCCAACTGCGTCCAGACATGACGCGGGCCCCTCGGGCCCGCATCATGCTGAGGCGTCAGCTGCCGTTCTTGGCGCCTTCTTGGGGAAGCGTGGTGCTGACCTGCGCCAGGAACTCCGAGTTGCTCGTGGACTTCTGGAGCTTGTCCAGGACCAGCTCGATACCTTGCTGGCTCTCCAAGCTGGACAGCACGCGACGGAGCTTCCAGACGACGGACAGCTCGTCCTTGCCCATCAGCAGCTCCTCGCGTCGGGTGCTGGACGCATCGATGTCGACGGACGGGAAGATCCGCTTGTCGGCAAGGTCGCGGCGCAGACGCAGCTCCCAGTTGCCGGTGCCCTTGAACTCCTCGAAGATGACCTCGTCCATCCGGGAGCCGGTCTCGACCAGCGCCGTGGCCAGGATGGTCAACGAGCCGCCGTCCTCGATGTTGCGAGCAGCTCCGAAGAACTTCTTCGGCGGGTACAGCGCCGATGAGTCGACACCGCCGGACATGATCCGACCGCTGGCCGGTGCGGCCAGGTTGTATGCGCGGCCCAGTCGGGTGATGCCGTCCAGCAGCAGCACGACATCGTGCCCGAGCTCGACCAGACGCTTCGCACGCTCGATCGCCAGCTCGGCGACCATCGTGTGATCTGTGGCAGGACGGTCGAAGGTCGAGGCGATGACCTCGCCCTTGACGGTGCGCTGGAAGTCGGTGACCTCCTCGGGGCGCTCGTCGACCAGCACGATCATCAGGTGGCACTCGGGGTTGTTCTCGGTGATCGCGTTGGCGACCTGCTGCATGATCATGGTCTTGCCGGCCTTGGGCGGCGACACGATCAGACCACGCTGGCCCTTGCCGATCGGCGCGACCAGGTCGATGACTCGACCGGTCAACCCGCCGGCCCCACCCTCGAGCCGGAGGCGCTCGGATGGGTAGAGCGGCGTGAGATTGGCGAACTCGACCCGCTTCAGGCTGTCCTCGACCGTCATGCCGTTGACCGACTCGATCTTGACCATCGGGTTGAACTTCTCCTTGCGCTCGCCCTCGCGGGGCTGGCGCACCTGGCCGAGGACGGCGTCACCGCGGCGAAGGCCCCACTTGCGGACCATCGAGAGCGAGACGTACACGTCGTTCTCGCTGGGGAGGTAGCCAGTCGTGCGCACGAACGCGTAGTTGTCGAGGATGTCGAGGATGCCGGCCGCCGGCACCAGGACGTCGTCCTCGGTGTAGGTGGTGTCGACGTCCATGCCGCCACGTCCACCGCCGCCGGGCGCGTTGCGGTTGCGTCCCCGCCGATTTCGACGACGCCCCATGCCGCCGTCCTCGTCCTCGTCGACGTTGGCGCCGCCCTGGTTCTGGTTGCGGTTGCCGCCCTGGTTCTGGTTGCGGTTCGCGTCGTTGTTGTTGCGGTTGCGGTTGCCGCCGCCGTCATTCGCGTTGTTGTTGCGGTTGCGGTTGCCGCCATCATCGTTCGCGTTGTTGTTGCGGTTGCGGTTGCGGTTGTTCCCCTGACCGCGACCCGCCTCGTCGTCCGACGACTCGTCTTCGCTGCTGTTGTCCTTGCTGTCGCTCTTCGGAGCCGAGTCATTCTTCCCGTCGGCGCTCTTGGCGTCGGCGTTCTTCGTGTCGGCGTTCTTGGCGTCGGCGCTCGTGGCGTCGGCGTTCTTCGCGTCGCTCTTGGCGTCGGCGTTCTTGGCGCTGCGGGGACCGCTCTTGGGCTCACCCTTCGGCTCGCGCTTGGCGGGGGGCTCGGCGGTGTCACCCTTGCTGGTGTCGACGTTGCTCGGAGCAGCGGCAGCAACGGCCGCCTTCGTCGAGGTGCCGGCGTCGCCGCGGGCGATCTTGATGGCATCGATCAGTGCGCCCTTGCGCATCTTCTCGGCGCCGGTGATTCCCAGGCCTCCCGCGATCTCCTGGAGCTCAGCGAGGACCTTGCCGCCCAATCCTCCTCCGGTCTTCTTTGGAGCGGCGGCCGCAGCGTCTGCTGCGGGCGCGGAGGATGTGGGAGTGGTGGTGGTATCAGTCACGTAGGTTCCTTTGATGTGGCCACAAGGCCTGGTGTCCGGAGATCCGGATCGCATGAAGGCTGGTCCGCATCTGGCGGACGACTTGAATGGCGCTGCTACTTGCTTGTCACTGTCGGGGAGTATCCACTCGACTCCGACTCGTCCACTGTAACACCATCAGCTCGCTCGACATTCCTGTCGGGCACATGTCGCGTGGGGCTGCTCACGCCGGTCTGACGCCCTGCGAATCAATGGCAAGTTCGTGCGACGTCCACCCCTGCGGGGTGCGATCCGCAATGCCGTGCGCGAACGAGAGCACGGTCGGTCCTGCCCCGGAGATGATCGTCGGGATGCCTTCGACGCGCAGCTGCTGCAGGAGCTTGTAGGACCCCGGCATGGCATCGGCGCGGTACGACTGGTGGATCCTGTCCTCGGTCGCGGCGACGAGCCGCTCGGGAGCACCGGTCAGTGCGGCGACGAGCAACGCTGCGCGGCCGGCATTGACGGCCGCATCGACGTGCGGGACGGTCTCGGGCAGCAGTCCCCTGGCCTGCACGGTGGAAACGGCCATCGGCGGCACGAAGACCGTGACGTCAACGGTCGAGGTGAGCCGGTGGACCTCGGCTGAGGCACCGTCGATCCAGGCGATGGTCAGCCCGCCGAACATCGCGGCGGCGACATTGTCGGGGTGCCCCTCGAGGTCGACCGCCAACTGGAATGCCGCGCGATCGTCGAACCGGTCGTCAGCACCCACGACCAGGGCGCGAGCGAGCGCGATGCCACCGACGATCGCCGCGGCTGACGATCCGAGTCCACGACCGTGGGGGATCTGGTTGGTGCAGGTCAGGCGCAGACCTGCCGGGCGCTCGCCGAGCAGGTCGAAGGTTGCGAGCATCGCCTCGACGACCAGGTGCTCGGCGTCCAAGGGGACTCCCCCGGAGCCCTCGCCGGCCACGATGATCTCGAGGCCCCCGGCCGTCACCTCGGCGGTCAGGTCGTCGTGCAACGTCAGTGCCAGGCCGAGAGCGTCGAAGCCCGGGCCGAGGTTGGCGCTCGAGGCCGGAACGCGGATCGAGACAGGCGTCGTCCGGAAGCTCATGCCAGCCCGGCGGCTTCGGCCGCCGCGTGCACATCTGCGTCGATCGCCGAGTCGACGATCGAGTCGACTCCTGACAGAGCGGTCTCCGTGTCCTTGAGCCCGTGGCCTGTCACGGTGATCACGATCGTCGAGCCCGGTTCGACCGCACCTGCCGACTTCAGCAGTCCCGCAACGCCTGCCGCGGAGGCCGGCTCGACGAACACGCCGTCTCGTGACGCGAGCTCGCGCTGGGCGCTGAGGATCTCCTCGTCGGTGACCGACTCGATACGCCCGGCGGAGTCGTCTCGCGCGGCCACAGCAAGGTGCCACGAGGCAGGATTGCCGACCCGGATCGCGGTCGCCAAGGTCTCGGGATGCTCAACGGGGTGGCCCAGCACGAGTGGCGCCGAGCCGGCAGCCTGGAAGCCCCACATCGACGGTGTGGCTCGGGACAGTCCCGCAGCGGCGTACTCCTGATAACCCAGCCAGTAGGCCGAGATGTTGCCGGCGTTGCCGACTGGAAGAACGTGCAGGTCGGGCGCCTTGCCGAGCGCGTCGACGATCTCGAAGGCAGCAGTCTTCTGGCCCTGCAGGCGTACGGGGTTGACCGAGTTGACCAGAGCGACCGGGTACTGGTCGGACAGGTCGCGGGCAACCTGCAGGCACTGGTCGAAACCGCCGTGCAGCTGCATCACGGTCGCGCCGTGCATCACGGCCTGCGCCATCTTGCCGGCAGCGATCTTGCCATGAGGAACCAGCACGATCGGGGTCAATCCGGCTCTCGCGGCGTAGGCGGTCATCGACGCAGACGTGTTGCCGGTCGACGCGCACACGACGGCTTTGGCGCCCTCGCCGGCCGCCACCGAGATCGCCGCTGTCATGCCGCGATCCTTGAACGACCCCGTGGGGTTGTCACCCTCGACCTTGAGCCACACGTCGGCGTGGACGACGCCCGACAGCCACGCGGAGTGGACCAGCGGCGTGCCACCCTCACCCAAGGTGATGACCGGAGTTTCCGGGGTGACCGGCAGCCACTCGCGGTACTCCTCGATCACGCCTCGCCACAGATGAGCCATCAGGATCCTCCCTCGACGCGCATCACGGACGTCACGTCGCGAACCATGTCGAGCCCACGGAGCGACGCGACCGTCGCCGACAAGGCCGCGTCCTCGGCCTCGTGGGTCACGATGACCAGTTGCGCGTCCGAGCCGCTGCCCTCCTGACGCACGGTTCGGATCGAGACATCGAACTGGGCGAAGGCGTTCGCCACCGAGGCGAGCACACCCGCGCGATCGTCGACGTCGATCGACACGTGGTAGCGCGTCCTGGCTCGGCCGATGTCAAGAACTTCGAGCTGGGCGTGGGTCGATTCACCCGGACCGTACACGTCGCTGCGGCGGTTACGCGCCACCGAGACCACGTCACCGAGGACTGCGCTGGCTGTCGGCGGTCCACCCGCACCCGGACCGTAGAACATCAGCTGACCGGCCGCTTCGCTCTCGACGAAAACGGCGTTGTACGCGCCGCGGACACTGGCCAGCGGATGCGACAGCGGGATCATGGCGGGGTGTACTCGAGCGGAGATCGCCGGTCCGTCCGCCGTCTCGTGACGCTCACAGATCGCAAGGAGCTTGACGACGCACCCCATCTCGTCAGCGGAGCGCACATCGGCTGCGGTGACGTCGGTGATGCCCTCACGGTGCACGTCACCGATCGTCACCCGGGTGTGGAATGCCAGACCGGCCAGGATCGCAGCCTTGGATGCAGCATCGAAGCCTTCGATGTCGGCGGTCGGGTCGGCCTCGGCGTAGCCCAGGCGTTGGGCCTCGTCGAGCGCCTCGGAGAAGCCCTGCCCCGTGGTGGTCATGGCGTCGAGGATGAAGTTCGTGGTGCCGTTGACGATGCCGAGCACACGCTCCACCCGGTCGCCGGCGAGCGACTCGCGCAGGGGGCGGACGATCGGGATTGCGCCGGCCACGGCAGCCTCGAAGTACAGGTCGCGTTCGGCCTTGTGTGCGGCCTCGAACAGCGTCGCACCATCCTCGGCGAGGAGCGCCTTGTTGGCCGTGACCACCGAGGCGCCGTTCTCCAGGGCAGCCAAGATCAGCTCCCGGGCCGGCTCGATCCCGCCGATGACCTCGATCACGACGTCGATGTCACCGCGACCGACCAGACCAGCGGCATCAGTCGTGAACAAGTCCGACGACACCTCGAGGTCGCGCTCACGACCCAGTCGACGGACCGCTATGCCGACCAGTTCGAGCGGTGCTCCGACTCGCTGTGCGAGCTCGTCCGCGTCCCGTGTCAGGAGTCGGGCGACGTCGGTGCCGACGACTCCGCACCCCAAAAGGGCTACGCGGAGCGGCCGACCTGGGGACCACGAGGATGCGCTCACCGGTCAAGGGTATCCGCGCGCGCCATGGCTCGAAGACCTCCCCTGACAGATGAGACGGCCGGCGGCCGGCGATCGACGACACCTCCCTCGGCAGATCTCTTCCTTCCGGGTACCACCAGGGCCGGGCAACATCCGCGCTTCGTTCATCGGCGACGAGCGCTGAGGGTCGCCGCTACCCGACGTCGAGGGTGAGGAGGTCGGCCTCCGTCTCGCGGCGCAGGATGACTCGGGCCTCGCCCTCGCGCACCGCGATCACCGCCGCCCGCGGCACGTGGTTGTAGTTGCTCGCCAGCGAGCGACAGTAGGCACCCGTTCCGGGGACGGCCAGCAGGTCACCGGCCTGCACGTCGCCGGGCAGGAATTCGTCCTTCACCACGATGTCGCCGGATTCGCAGTGCTTGCCGACGACCCGGCTCAGAAGAGCGGGCGCATCCGACGCACGGGAAGCCAGCGTGCACGAGTAGTCGGCGCCGTAGAGCGCCGGTCGGATGTTGTCGCTCATTCCTCCATCGACCGAGATGTAGCGTCGCGACGCCCCACCGTCGAGCCCCACCGATTTGGTCGTGCCGACCTCGTACAACGTGAAGGTCGACGGCCCGGCAATCGCGCGGCCCGGCTCGATCGACAGGTGCGGGACGGCGATGCCCAGCGCGGCGCACTCGTCGTCGACGATCTTGAGCATTCCGCGAGCGAGGTCCGCGGGAGTCGAGGGGTCGTCCTGCGTCGTGTAGGCAATGCCGAAACCGCCACCGAGGTCGAACTCGGGGAGCGCGACGTCGAGCTCCCTCTCGATCTCGGCATGCAGCCGCAGCACCCGCCGGGCGGCGACCTCGAAGCCGTCGGTGACGAAGATCTGCGAGCCGATGTGCGAGTGCAGGCCGCGCAGCTCGAGGCCGGGCTCGGCCAGCACGCGGCGTACTGCGTCGAGCGCGTCGCCGCCGGTGATCGAGAAGCCGAATTTCTGATCCTCGTGTGACGTGGAGATGTACTCGTGGGTGTGCGCCTCGACGCCGGCCGTCACACGGATCATGACGGGAGCAGTCACCCCGAGCTCAGCGGTCAGGTCAGCCAGCCGGACGATCTCCTCGAAGGAGTCGATGATGATCCGACCCACGCCGGCCTCCAGCGCACGGCGCAGCTCGGCCACGGACTTGTTGTTGCCGTGCAAACCGATCCGTTCGGGCGGCACCTCCGCCTTGAGCGCCACGGCGAGCTCGCCGCCAGTGCAGACGTCGAGATTGAGACCCTCTTCGGCGATCCAGCGGGCCGTCGCGACGCACAGGAAAGCCTTGCCGGCGTAGTAGACGTCGGCTCGCGGAAATGCCTCCTTGAACCCACGAGCCCGTCGCCGGAAGTCATCCTCGTCCACGACGTACGTCGGTGTGCCGAACTCCGCAGCGAGGTCGGCGACCGACTCGCCCGCCACGGTCAGGACACCGTCGACCTTGGACACGCCGTCGGACCACAGGTGCGGGACGAGCTGATTGGGGTCCTCGGGGGTGCGCAGCCAGGCAGGGCCACGATCACCGGACTGGCCGTGCAGGGCACCGGCCTCGTGGCTCCTCATCACATGCGCTCCGGAGCGCTGACGCCGAGCAGCCCGAGACCATTGGCGATGACCTGTCGGGTCGCTGCGACGAGCATGAGTCGGGCCCGATGCAGATCGGTGGGTTCCTCATCACCCTTGGGCAGGACGTGCGCGACGTCGTAGAACTTGTGGAACGCCGACGCGGTGTCCTCGAGGTAGCGCGCAACCCGGTGTGGCTCGCGCAGCTCGGCGGCCCGAGCCACGATCCGAGGGTAGTCCGCAAGCGCTCGGAGCAGCGCGCCCTCCTGCTCGACCACCAGCAGCGACGGGTCAAACGTCGACTCGTCGGCCTCGACGCCCAGATCGACCGCATTGCGGATGATCGATGACAGCCGGGCATGGGCGTACTGGACGTAGAAGACCGGGTTGTCGCTGGTCTGGCTGGCCCACAGATCAAGGTCGAGGTCGATCGTGGAGTCGGTGGAGTAGCGCGCAAGCGCATAGCGCGAGGCATCCACCCCGATGGCCCCGACGAGATCCTCCAAGGTCAGCACCGTGCCCGCGCGCTTGCTCATCCGCAACGGCTGTCCGTCACGGACCAGGTTGACCAGCTGACCGATCAGCAGCTCGAGGTTGACGCCGGGGGTGTCTCCGAACGCCGCGCACATCGCGAGCATCCGAGACACGTAGCCGTGGTGGTCGGCGCCCAGCATGATCAGGCAGCGGTCGAATCCGCGCTCACGCTTGTCGAGGTAGTACGCCAGATCACCCGAGATGTAGGCGGGCTGCCCGTCGGACTTGATGACGACGCGATCCTTGTCGTCGCCGAAGTCCGAGGTGCGCAGCCAGGTGGCGTCGTCCTGCTCGTACATCATGCCGAGCTCACGCAGCCGCGCGATCGCACGGTCAACCGCACCGGATTCGTGCAGATCGTTCTCGTGGAAGAACACGTCGAAGTCGACCCCGAAGTCGTGCAGGCTCTTCTTGATCTCGGCGAACATCAGCTCGACGCCCTCGGCGCGGAACGTCTCGAGGGACTCGGCGTCGGACAGGTCCAGGGCATGGGGGCGCTTCGCGAGGATCGTGGCGGCGATGTCGGAGATGTACTGACCGCCATAGCCGTCTTCCGGCGCGTCCTCGCCGCGCGCGTCGGCCAGCAACGACCGTGCGTAGCGGTCGATCTGCACACCGTGGTCGTTGAAGTAGTACTCCCGCGTGACTTCGGCTCCGATCGCGGTCAGGATGCGGCCGAGCGAGTCCCCCACCGCGGCCCACCGCACGCCGCCGATGTGGATCGGGCCGGTCGGGTTGGCACTGACGAACTCCAGATTGACTCTCTGTCCGCGGTACAGGTCGCTCGTGCCGTACGCCTCGCCCGCCGCGACGATCTGCGGCGCGAGGGCACCCTGCGCACCAGCCTCGACTCGGATGTTGAGAAAGCCGGGACCGGCGATCTCGGCGCTGGCGATGCCGTCCGACGCCCGCAGAGCGTCGGCCAGGAGCTGAGCGAACTCGCGCGGATTCATGCCGGCCTTCTTCGCCAGCTGAAGCGCGATGTTGGTTGCGTAGTCCCCGTGCTCCTTGACCTTGGGACGCTCCACTCGCACCTCCGCCGGGAGTCCGTCGGGCAGCCTGATGGATCCTGCCTCGGTGAGGGAGGACAGTGCGCCGACGATGGCCGCGGAAAGCTGCTCAGGAGTCACGGCACCAGAGTATCGGTCGGTCGATTTCCCCCGGGCGACGGTTTCACCGGCTCACCGGGCCAGGACATGGGCGACCCGCAGGGCTGCGATCACCTCGACTGAGGATGCGCGCGGACGAGCGGACAAACTCGACGCCCTGCGGGTCGGGTGGCTGCTGGTATTCGGTGCCACCGTCCAGTTCGCACTGTCTGGGGTCCAGCGGCTAGCGGACAGCCACCTCACAAGTCCAAGAATTGTTCATTCCGTGAACCACCTCCCGTCCGTGTACTAAAACGGTACGTCCGAAAAGGCCTGGAATTCAAGAGGACTCGCGGCGAATGTCTGAGCGGCCGATGACGTCGCGAACGGTGAGGACGAGGAGGTCCGGGTCGAAGGGCTTGGTCAGGTAGGCGTCGACCCCGGCGGTGGTCGCTCGCTGGATGTCGGCGGGGTGACCTTGCGTCGTGACCATGACGATCGCGATGTGCTGCATCCGCGGATCCGCCCGAATCGCGGCGACGGTCGAGATGCCGTCGAGTCGGGGCATCATGACGTCAACCGTGATGACGTCAGGGAGCACCTCGGCCGCGCGCAGGAATTTCAGACAGTCGGCACCGTCAACCGCTTCGTCAACGTCGAATCCGGCGAGCTCCATGTTGGTCCGGATGAGGAATCTGATCGAGGCGGTGTCATCGACCACGAGCACTCTGGGCACCATCAGGAGCGTAGCTGGTGTGGGGTAGGCTCACACCGCAGTTGGCCGCATTGGCCCCCGTAGCTCAGGGGATAGAGCGCCGCCCTCCGGAGGCGGAAGCGCAGGTTCGAATCCTGCCGGGGGCGCCACACGAAACCGGACATTCACGTGCACCTCCCCGGCGTCCAGGATTCGGGGAGGAAGGCGCCCAGCGCCTGACGGAGTCCTGCCGGGGGCGCCACACGAAACCGGACATTCACGTGCACCTCCCCGGCGTCCGTCCGGTTCGTTCCCGCGGGATAAACTGGACCCGTCCTTCCGGACACACACACGATCCGAGCAGCGGTTCTCCTGCAGAATCACCCATCACTCGGAGTCCGCATGGACCAGCTCAGTCTCGGCGTCATCGCCCGCACCGCCAAGGAGAACGAACGGCGGCTGCCGATCCACCCGCTGCACCTCGGGCGGCTCACGGACGCGATCCGTCCGTACGTGTTCCTCGAGGAGGGCTATGGCCGGGACTTCGGTTACAGCGACGACGAGCTCCGACCGCTGGTCGGCGGCCTGCTGACCCGTGCGGAGCTGATCGCCCGCTGTGACGTCATCCTGCTCACCAAGCCCAGCGTCGCCGACCTGCACGAGATGCGAAGAGGTCAGACTCTCTGGGGTTGGCCTCACTGCGTCCAGGATCCTGCGCTGACACAGGCCGCGATCGACCGCGGGCTGACCTTGATTGCATGGGAAGCCATGAATCACTGGAGCGGGGACGGCAGCTTCTTGCTGCACACCTTCCACAAGAACAACGAGCTCGCGGGATACTGCTCAGTCCTGCACGCCATGGAGATCGCGGGTTTGACTGGCAACTACGGCCGCCGCCTCAGCGCTGCGGTGATCGGCTTCGGTGCCACTGCGCGCGGCGCCGTCACCGCCCTGAGCGCGCACGGCATCCATGATGTCGACATCTTCACGCAGCGCGGCGTGGCCGCGGTCAGCGCGCCGATCCACTCGGCCCGCATCGTTCATTTCGACCCGGGCGCTTCGCCGGCCGAGAGCCGGGCGTTCGTCGACCAGGCATGGGCGCCGATGCCGGGCCTGCTGGCAGAACACGACGTCATCGTCAACTGCGTCCTGCAGAACCCGAACTCCCCCATGTCGTCCTTGATGAATGCCGACCTGCAGACCCTTGCCCCGGGCACGCTTGTCGTCGATGTGTCATGCGACGAGGCCATGGGCTTCGAGTGGGCCCACCCCACCAGCTTCGACGATCCAACGTTCATCGTCGGGGACAACGTGACGTACTACGCCGTGGACCACAGCCCGTCCTACCTGTGGAACTCAGCAACCTGGGAGATCAGCCTGGCGTTGCTGCCATACCTGCCGAAGGTGCTGGCCGGTCCGGATTCGTGGGATGCCGACGAGACGATCCGGCGCGCGATCGAGATCCGGAACGGGGTCGTCCAGAATCTCGACATCCTCGCCTTCCAACGCCGATCAGCGGACCATCCGCACCTCGTCGCCTGACTCTCGATCACTTCGGAGCGACGAGCACCTTGGAATTCGAGGTCTTCTCCTCCCCGCCGTTCCTGTCCGTGATCTCCAGACGAGCCTTGAGTGGCTTTTCCGGGTTTTCCAAGCAGGCCAGCGGAACGGTGACGTTCAGCCGCGTGCCCGCGATGCGCATCGATGCGCGAGCGCAGGCGAATTGCTCGTCGGGCCCGTCCTGCACTCGGTAGAGCTCCGGGGTGATGAAGTTTCCGCGGGAATCTCGAACCGTCCGGAGCTCCCACAGCACGGCGCCGTCGTCCTGTCCCATCACGAGGGTCACAGTGTCGAACTCCCCGGTGTCGATCGTCGGGAGGTCTGCGGCGAGCCCGAAGCCGGTCGAGGACCGAGCGACCGTGGCCGCCGTGACGGCGATCGCATCAGGCGCATCGCCCGATCCTGTGAGCTTCTGCGTCGCAGGAGTCTTTCCCGAGGCGAGCGACGAAGCAGTGGCCTTGGGGGCGGCCGGCGAATCGTCCCCGCCCTTGAGGATCAGATAGCCGACGATGAGGATCACCAGGATCGACGTGACGGCCACCGGCACCACGAGCCGATTGCGGTCCGGAGCTGTGCCTGTGCTCATCGATCTTCACCCTCATCGCTGGACGCCGTGTCAGGGCGAGCCTAGAGCACCTGTCCTGGCGGACCGGATCCGCCGACATGTCTGGGACCTGCGACATGCTGGAGCCGTGAAGCCCAGCATCCCCGGCCGCCTGCACGCACACGGTCTCAGCGCTCCACGATTCAGCTCGGCGGGAGATGTCGTGCGCCACCTGACCTGCGTCCAGTTTCATCTCCACGACATGGCTCTGTGGGCTGTGGCGCGCCGGACCCGCGATCTCACCTTCGCTGACACGCGGAAGCGGTCTGTTGATGATCGACGGTCGCCTGGCCGGAACGTGGACCCGCCGAATCCTGGCGTCAGCCGTCGAGATCGTGGTCGATCGAGCGCCCCAGCTGACCACGGCCGACCGGGCAGGCCTCGACGTCGAGGCGGCGGCCTTCGGCCGATTTGTGGCGCGCGACCCACGGGTCCTCGTCAAGACCTGAACAATGCGTCGAGCCTGCGTGCGGACGGCTGGGAGGTCGCGTTACGCTGGTGACGGTAGTTTTCGCATGCGCGCCAGCACACAATTGGAAGAGGCGATCGAGGTCGTGGCCGAGTCCTCACAAGACCATTCAGCACCTGACTTCGGCACGAATCAGTGGCTCGTCGATGAGATGTACGAGCGATTCGAACAAGATCCGACCTCGGTGGACGATACCTGGGTGACGTTCTTCCGCACCGGCGACGGACAGGCGATTGCCAACGGCGCGTCGCCAACCTCTGCGTCGCCGGAGGCGAAATCGGCAGCACCCGCTCCCGCACCGACCGCACCCACCTCGACGGCACCGCCCGCGCCCAAGACCAAGCCCGTCACGGTGACCCCGCCCCAGAGCCAGATCGCCTCTCCAGCGCACCAAGAGGCGCAGAACCCCCTGCCGCCGGTTGCCGAGACTCCAGCGGCACCGGCGACAGCCGTCGCGATGCCCACCAGCAAGCCGGCCGAGACCCCGACCAAGACCGGCCCGGGTGCCATCGAGAACGTCATTCTGCGCGGTGCCGCTGCCCGCACCGTCGCAAACATGGACGCCAGCCTTGCCGTTCCGACCGCGACCAGCGTCCGCTCGGTGCCGGTCAAGCTGCTGTTCGACAACCGCGTCGTCATCAACAACCACCTCGCCCGCGCCCGCGGTGGCAAGGTGTCGTTCACCCATCTGATCGGCTGGGCGATCGTCAAGGCCCTCAAGGCGATCCCCGAGATGAACACCGGCTTCGAGGTCGTCAACGGCAAGCCCAACCAGCTCAAGCCCGAGCACATCAACTTCGGTCTGGCCATCGACCTGAAGAAGCCCGACGGCTCGCGAACGCTGCTCGTGCCGTCGATCAAGGCCGCTGACACTCTCGGGTTCGCCGCGTTCTGGGCCGCCTACGAGACCATGGTCAAGAAGGCTCGGGACGGCAAGCTCGAGGTCTCCGACTTCCAGGGGACGACGGTCAGCCTGACCAACCCCGGCGGCATCGGCACCAATCACTCGATTCCGCGCCTCATGCAGGGACAGGGCGTCATCGTGGGCGTCGGCTCGATGGAGTACCCCCCGGAGTTCCAGGGCGCCAGCGAGCACACGCTCGCGCAGATGGCGATCTCCAAGATGATGACGCTGACGTCGACCTACGACCATCGCGTCATCCAGGGCGCACAGTCCGGCGAGTTCCTCAAGAAGATCCATGCCCTCCTGCTGGGCGAGGACGGCTTCTACGACGAGATCTTCCGCGCGCTCAAGATCCCCTATGAGCCGATTCGCTGGGCTCAGGACATAGCGGTCAGCCACGACGACGAGGTGCACAAGCAGGCACGCGTCCTCGAGCTGATCCACGCGTTCCGCGTGCGAGGCCACCTGATGGCCGACACCAACCCACTCGACAACAGCCCGCGTGGCCACCCCGACCTGGACACCGCTTCGCACGGACTGACGCTGTGGGACCTGGATCGCGAGTTCGCGACGGGCTCGTTCAAGACCGAGAAGCGCTTCATGAAGCTGCGCGAGATCCTCGGCATCCTGCGAGACTCCTACGCCCGCACGATCGGGCTGGAGTACATGCACATCCAGGAGCCAGAGGAGCGCGCCTGGTTCCAGGAGCGCATCGAGCGCCCGCACACCAAGCCTCCCCGCGAGGAGCAGCTCCGCATCCTGCAGAAGCTCAACCAGGCCGAGGCCTTCGAGACCTTCCTGCAGACCAAGTTCGTCGGGCAGAAGCGATTCAGCCTCGAAGGCGGCGAGACCACGGTCCCCGTCCTCGACGAGATCTGTGAGGCCGCCGCCGCCGACCGACTCGACGAGGTCTGCATCGGCATGGCACACCGTGGCCGACTGAACGTCCTGGTCAACATCGCCGGCAAGCACGCCAGCTCGGTGTTCCGCGAGTTCGAGGGAAACATCGACCCCCGTACCGTCCAGGGTTCTGGTGACGTCAAGTACCACCTGGGCGTCGAAGGCGAGTTCACCTCCGGCAACGGCGACAAGATCAAGGTCTCGGTCGCGGCCAACCCTTCGCACCTCGAGGTCGTCGATCCGGTGCTGGAGGGCATTGCCCGCGCCAAGCAGGATCGGCTCAACCGCGGCGCCGACTACCCCGTGCTCCCCGTGCTGGTGCACGGTGACGCTGCGTTCGCCGGGCAGGGGGTCGTCGCCGAGACGCTCAATCTGTCCCAGCTGCGCGGCTACCGCACGGGCGGCACGATCCACCTGATCGTCAACAACCAGGTTGGCTTCACCACCTCGCCGTCGTCGTCGCGCTCGTCGACGTACTGCACCGACGTCGCCCGGATGATCCAGGCACCGGTGTTCCACGTCAACGGCGATGACCCGGAGGCCTGCATCCGAGTGGCGCACCTGGCCTACGAGTACCGCCGCACCTTCCACAAGGACATCGTCATCGACCTGGTCTGCTACCGACGTCGCGGCCACAACGAGGGCGACGATCCCAGCTTCACGCAGCCGCTGATGTACGACACGATCAACGCCAAGAAGTCGGTGCGCAAGCTCTACACCGAGGCTCTGGTCGGACGCGGAGACATCACTCTGGAGGAGGCCGAGGCGGCGCTGACGGACTATCAGGCCCAGCTCGAGCGCAACTTCGCCGAGGTGAAGGAAGCGGCGACCGACCCGAGCTACTCACGCATTCCGGACTACCCCGAGAAGCCCGAACGCGCGGGCGAGCTGATCACCGCGATCACGCCCGAGACCATGAAGGCGATCGCGGACTCGTACACCAACGTCCCCGAGGGCTTCACGGTCCATCCCAAGGTGCTGCCACAGCTCCAGCGTCGGTCGGCGTCGATATCGGCTGGTCCGATCGATTGGGGCACCGGCGAGATCCTCGCGATGGGCTCGTTGCTGCTCGACGGTCGTCCAGTGCGGATGGCCGGGCAGGACTCGCGCCGCGGCACGTTCTCCTCCCGGTTCGCGACGATCATCGACCGCACCAACGCCAACGAGTGGACCCCGTTGTCACATGTCGGAGACGAGCAGGCGACGTTCTACATCTACGACTCGCTGCTGAGCGAGTACGCCGCATTGGGCTTCGAGTACGGCTACTCCGTGGCGCGTCCCGAGGCACTCACGCTGTGGGAAGCGCAGTTCGGCGACTTCATCAACGGCGCCCAGTCGGTCATCGACGAGTACATCTCGGCGGGCGAGACCAAGTGGGGCCAGAAGTCGGGGGTCGTGCTGCTGCTGCCGCACGGCTACGAGGGCCAGGGACCTGACCACTCCTCAGCACGCATCGAACGGTTCCTCGCCCTGTGCGCTGACGACGCCATGACGGTCTCGCAACCTTCGAGCCCCGCCTCGTACTTCCACCTGCTTCGCCGGCACAGCCTGGAAGGTCAGCACCGTCCGCTGGTCGTCTTCACACCCAAGTCGATGCTCCGCAGCAAGGCCGCTGCCTCGCAGCCCGAGGACTTCACCTCGGGTCGGTTCCGTCCGGTGATCAGCGACGACTCGGTCGAAGCTGCATCTGTCGAGCGCGTGCTGGTCTGCTCCGGCAAGGTGGCGTGGGATCTGTTCGCCGAGCGCGAGAAGCGGGAGGCGGGACAGAACCGCACCGCCATCGTGCGTCTCGAGCAGCTCTACCCGCGGCCCACCGCCGAGCTCAACGCTGCGGTCGCCACGTTCGTCAACGCCCGCGAGGTCCGTTGGGTGCAGGACGAGCCGGCGAACCAGGGTCCGTGGCCGCACGTCGCGTTGCACTTCAGCGGCGAATTCGACGGACTTCCGCTCGTGCGTGTCTCCCGTCCGGAGTCTTCGGCACCCTCAGTCGGCTCACACAACCGGCATGTCCAGGAGCAGAGCACGCTGATGGAGCAGGCCTTCGCCTGATTTCGACAAGCCCGGGAGCGCTCATGTATTTCACTGATCGGGGCATCGAAGAGCTCCAGGCCCGCCGAGGAGACGAGGAAGTCTCCTTGGCGTGGCTGGCCGAGCGGCTGAGCGAGTTCGTCGATCTCAACCCCGAATTCGAGGTTCCGGTCGAGCGGCTGGCGACTTGGCTCGCCCGTCTCGACGATGAGGACGACTGACCCGTCTCGCCGCGCCGAAGCGACGCTAGAGGGTCAGCACGATCTTGCCGAAGACGCTGCCGTCGATGACCGAGGCTAGGCCCTCGGCCGCGTCGGCCATCGGGATCTCCCGGTCGATCAGCGGCTTGGTACCGGTGACGTCCATGAACTGCGCAAGTGCGTGGAGCTCGTCTCGGGTGCCCATCGTGGAGCCGTGCACACGCATCTGCTGGAAGAAGATTCGGGTCAGCTCGGCGTGTGAGGGGGCGTCGCCCGAGGTGGCGCCGGCGATCACGATCGTGCCGCCGGGCCGCATCGACTTGACCGAGTGCGACCAGGTTGCGGCGCCGACCGTCTCGATGACCGCATCGACCTTGCTGGGCAGCCGGGCCCCGGACTCGAACGCCTCGTGCGCGCCGATCTGAACTGCCTTGACGCGCTTGTCCTCGTCGCGGCTCGTGGCGTAGACGCGGAACCCAGCAGCGCGAGCGAGCGTGATGGCCGCTGTCGCCACTCCGCCCCCCGCGCCCTGGACCAGGACCGTGTCTCCCTGCTTCAGACCCGACTGCGTGAACAGCATGCGGTACGCCGTGAGCCAGGCCGTGGGTAGGCAGGCGGCTTCGGCGAACGACAGACCTGCCGGCTTGGCCACGACGTTGCGGGTCGGCACGGCGACCTTCTCGGCGAAGGTGCCCTGATGACGCTCCGACAGCAACGATCGCCGTGGATCGAGGGTCTCGTCGCCGCGCCAGGACGGGTCGCTGATGACGGCGTGGACCACGACCTCGTTGCCGTTCTCGTCCAGCCCGGCCGCATCGCAACCCAGGATCATCGGCAACGACTGCTCGCGCAGGCCCACACCACGCAGGCTCCACACGTCGTGGTGGTTGATCGAGGCCGCCTTGACGGTGACGGTGGTCCAGCCGTCGGGCACCTCCGGATCGGGGCGATCCCCCACGACGAGGCCGCTCAATGGGTCCTGAGGGTCGATCGAACCTGCGTAGACGGCGAACATGCGGCTCCTTGCGACGGGGGTGTGGGTCAGTACGGACGGCGGGCGAGACCCTCGCGCCGCGCGGTGTCGGTGACGGCACGAGCGACGGCCGACGCAACCCGAGGATCGAAGGCCGACGGGATCACGTAGGTCTCGCTGAGATCGTCGCCCACCAGGTCGGCGATCGCGTGAGCCGCTGCCAGCTTCATGCCTTCGGAGATCCGTGTGGCGCGAACGTCGAGCGCACCGCGGAAGATGCCGGGAAAGACCAGCACGTTGTTGATCTGGTTGGGGAAGTCCGAGCGGCCCGTCGCCACGACCCGAGCGTGCCGCGCGGCGATGTCGGGGTGTACCTCGGGTTGCGGGTTGGCCATCGCGAACACGATTGCGGCAGGAGCCATCGAGGCCACTGCGGATTCAGGGATGGTGCCGCCGGAGACGCCGATGAACACGTCGGCGCCAGCGAGGGCGTCGGCGATGCTTCCGGCGGCGGCCCATGGCGCGGTCGACGCGGCGATCTCAGCCTTCACCTCGTCGAGACGCTCCCGCCCGAGGTGAATCACGCCGCTGCGATCGACGACAGAGATCTTGCGGACGCCCGCCGTCTGGAGCATCTTCATGATCGCGACACCGGCTGCGCCTGCACCCGAGATCACGACCTTGAGGTCGTCCATCTCGCGATCAGTCAGCCGCACGGCATTGATCAGGGCGGCGAGGGTCACGACGGCCGTTCCGTGCTGGTCGTCGTGGAACACCGGGATCTCGAGCCGCTCGATCAGTCGCCGCTCGATCTCGAAGCACCGCGGGCTGGAGATGTCCTCGAGATTGATCCCGCCGAACGTCGGCGCGAGACGCACGATCGTCTCGACGATCTCGTCGACGTCCTTGGTGTCCAGCGCCACCGGGATCGCGTCGACGCCACCAAACTGCTTGAACAGGATCGCCTTGCCCTCCATCACCGGCATCGAGGCCGACGGCCCGATGTCGCCGAGACCCAGAACCGCGGACCCATCGGTGATGACCGCAACCGTGTTGGAGACCCAGGTGTATTCATGTGCCAGCTCGGGGTCTGCAGCGATCGCTTCGCACACCCGAGCAACGCCCGGCGTGTAGGCCATGGCGAGGTCGTCGGCGTTCCGGATGGGTACGGAGGCGCTGATCATCATCTTCCCGCCGCGGTGGAGTGCGAAGACGGGGTCGTCGGGGTCAGGCGTGTCGATGTGCAAGTCGATGTCAGTGGCAACCATGTTGGAGAATTCCTCGGACGTTCCGTACGTTCGTCATCGGGACCGATCAGATCGCCGGCGCGGCAAGAGGCCGCAAACTGCCCCGCCAAAAGCGGGATTCACACGGGTTGTGCCCGACCCCCAGTCTCTCACACAGGCGGCTCCGCGCTGAGTGCCCGGGTCACGGGCGGGGCCAAGAGGCAGCCCAGCGTGACGATCGCCGAACCGGCGAGCAGCGCGGTGATCGATCCCGGCACGTCCGCGAGGTTGAACGAGATCAACAGCTGGATGAGCTGGGTGACGACGAGGGGGCTGCGAGCCCAGCGATCACCCTCAGTGACTCGCCATGCGGCCCACGCCTGCAGCAGTCCGTATGCCACCAGGATCAGGACCACGCCGATGCCGGCGCCGTTACGCTCGCGGACCACGTCCACGACGCTCAACGCAGCTAATGCCAGGGCGGTGGCAACCTCCAGCAGCACGATGGCACCCGCCACGAGCAACAGGGCTCGGGAAATTCCGCGCGGACGTCGGGTTGAGGACACGGCGTCAGGGTAGTGACCATGTGATCCATCCGACAATTCGCACGGCCCTTTGCCCTTGTATTGGTCTGCACATGTTGAAAAGATGAACTGACAGCCGTTGTGCGGGTCAACAGACTCGGCCGCGGCACAAAACCGAACGGGAAGGAGTGTCCCATGGATTGGCGCCACAAGTCGGCATGCCTGGATGAGGACCCTGAGCTCTTCTTCCCCATCGGCAACACGGGTCCTGCCATCTTGCAGATCGAAGAGGCCAAGGTCGTATGCCGCCGCTGTGATGTTCGGGAGCAGTGCCTGCAGTGGGCACTGGAGTCCGGACAGGACCATGGTGTGTGGGGAGGCTTGAGCGAAGACGAACGTCGTACGCTGAAGCGCCGCAACGCTCGGGCACGTATTCGCACTGCCTGACGTACGCACGTATCGGTGAACCCCGTGGCTTCGGCCGCGGGGTTCTTTGTCTGTGCGGCACCACTCACACGTCGAGGGAGATGGCGACCGTGGTACCGCCGCCGGGGCGCTGCTCGAACACGAGTGAACCGTGCAGCTCGCCCTCCACCAGGGTCGTCACGATCGACAGTCCGAGGCTTCTTGCCGGGTCGAAATCGGCTGGCAGGCCGGAGCCGTCGTCGCTCACCCTGAGCCGGATCCGGTCGCGAATGCGGTTGACCGCCAGCGTCAGGGTGCCGCCCTGCTCACCGAAGGCGTGCGCCGAAGCGTTCTGGATCAGTTCGGTCAGCACCATCGCAAGCGGCGTGGCGATCGCACCGGGCAGCAGTCCGAACGAACCAATGCGATCGGCGCGGATCCGACCTGCGCCGGCTGTCTCCTCCGTGACGTCGAGCACCGTGTGCAGGAGGCGATCGGCGATCTGGTCGAAGGCGACGTTGTCCTCGAACGACTGGCTCAGCATCTCGTGCACGAGGGCGATCGAGCCCACCCGGCGCACGGCGTCATCCAACGCGACTCGCGCTTCAGGCAGCTCGGTGCGGCGGCCCTGCAGTCGTAGCAGGGCAGCGACGGTCTGCAGGTTGTTCTTGACCCGGTGGTGGATCTCGCGGATCGTCGCCTCCTTCGATACGAGCTCGCGCTCCCGGAGGCGCAGCTCGGTGACGTCCCGCAGCAGGATCAGCGAGCCGTTGCGCTGACCGTTGGAGCGCAACGGGATGACACGCAGCAGCAGGGAGGCATCGGCGTTCTCGATCTCGGCCTCGGTGCTGGCATCGCCGACCAGCATCGCGTGGGCGCCACGATCTGTCGGCCGCCGGTCGACCAGCCCGCTGGTGACGTGACCCAGCTGCGTCCCGACCAGATCTCCGATCAACCCCAGTCGGCGATAGGCCGACATCGCGTTGGGACTCGCGTAGCGCACCGTTCCCGCCGCATCCGTGCGCACGAAGCCGTCACCGACGCGCAATGAATCGGCCAGGTCCGAACGGCTGTCCGGCAGTGGAAATTCCCCCCGGCCGATCATCTCGGCGAGAGCCCCCGCTGCTTCGGAGTACGAGGCCTCGAGGATGCCCCCACCGCGCTGTCCGGGCTGGGCGGTGCGCCGCGCTATCACCGCGATCGTGCCGCCATCACGACTCACCGGGATGAGCTCGACCCGCACGCTCCTGCCGTCGGGAAGCGTCTCGACGTGCGCCGCTGCGATGTGCCCGGAGATCAGCACCGCCGCCAGCCCGTCGACCCGGCCGGCAGGCAGGAAGGTGCCGGCGACGTCCTCCAGCAGCGTCGTCGGCCCGGTGGTGGGTCGGATCTGGGCGCCGGCCCACATTCCCTTGGCCTCGCTGTCCGGGACCCACAACACCAGGTCCGAGAAGGACAGATCCGCGATGATCTGCCAGTCAGTGACCAGCGACTGCAGCCACGTGACCTCTTCCGGGCGCAGCGACGTCTGGAACCGAGTGATGTCGTCCAGCGAGGGCACCACGCCAGAGTAGTCCGCCGGTCGTGGCACGATGGAAAGGTGTCTGAGGCGTACTGGCAGTCAGTGATGCAGAGCGGGATGGACGTGCCGGCCGACCGCAGCCTCGACGAGTGCACCGTGGAGCTGGTCGAGATGCTGGGCCACCCCAACCCACGCTGGCGCGAGGACCTCGCCTACCCGCTGCTGACGTCCTGGTTGACCAAGGGCATCTACGACAGCCTGCTGGCCGGCCTTGGCGACGGCATCGCTCCCGGGCTGCGCTACGGACTCGGGAACGACGGCGACGTCTCGGTCATGCGCCGGTCCTACAGCGCACTGATGCTCGCCGAGATCATCGGGCGCGACAACAACGAGCACCTCATGTCCGCATCCTCGGTCCTCGACTGGGGCGACCGTGCCACGGCGTGGTACGTCCGCGAGCAGGACCATCGCGGCTGGATTCCCGAGCAGGGCTGGGCCAACTCGATCGCCCATGGCGCCGATCTCCTGGCCGCGCTGGCCCGATCCCGCCACTTCGGCCGGCTCGAGCTCA
>NZ_JBAVDI010000017.1:0-4259 GCF_049587115.1 Aeromicrobium sp. | reverse complement strand
GTACGCACTGGCTCAGACGCACCTGCTTTTCGCCCTGGGCGAGACAGCGAACGCCGATCTCGGGACTCAAGCCCAGATCACCGCAGACCTGAGCCTGGCCAACCAGGCGCTGGGAAAGCGCGAGCGTGCAATGTCGCTGGCCCAATCGGCCGTCGCCCTGGCCGAGCAGGCCCGCGAGCCGCGGGTGCTCGGACAGGCCTACAACCTTCTGGGCATGGTGGGCGCCGGCGACGACACCGACGAGGCGATGATCAACCTCGGTCGCGCCCGCCAGATCGCAGAGGACCTGGACGACACAGACCTCATAATCGCCGTGCTCAACAACCTCGCGCTCGCGCATCGTAGGCGGGGAGCTCTGGACCAGGCACTGGAGCTGACGACCAGGGCTCTGGAGCTCTGCGGCCGGCTGGGCGACCGTCACCATGAGGCCGCCCTGCACAACAACCTGGCCGATCTGCTGCAGGCCTCCGGCCGCGGAGAGGAAGCTATGGTGCACCTCAAGGCGGCTGCCCGGATCTTCACCGACATCGGAGTGGAGGAGCAGCCTCACCCGGAGATCTGGAAGCTGGTCCGATGGTGAGATCCGTCGATTTCTCAGTGCGCGGGCGCCGGCGAGGCACTGTGTGGTCTGGCCGAACTCGAAGTTGTTGATGTCGCCGAGCACGATCACCTTCGCGTCAGAGTCAGCGGTCTGCGACTGGTTCACCAAGCCACGGACGATCTGGGCTTGTTGACGTCGCTTGGTCAGGAGCGGACCGGGGCTGCGGGAGGCGCGCATGCGGAAGGTGGGTTACCTGTTCTTGATGACCCAGGGGCGAGATGTGGTGGCTCGGCCCCGCGGGCAGTGGCGCGCGGCCGAGCGGTGGGTCAGGACTCGAGCAGAGACCTCATGGTGCGAATCTCGGCGCTCTGACCCTTCTGGATCTGTTTTGCCAGCCGAACGGCGGGTGGGTACTTGCCGTCTGCGTCCTCGGTCTGCGCCATCTCGATGGCTCCCTCGTGGTGCTCGATCATCATGGTGAGGAACTGCTTGTCGAACGCGCCGCCAGAGGAGGCAGCGAGCCCCTCCATGTCTGCGCTGCTCATCATCCCGGGCATGCTTGAGTCCGACATTCCTGACATTCCCGTCATGTCCTCGGGGACGTTCTTGTCCCAGGACTTCAACCACTTGTTCATCTCGGTGATCTCGGGCTCCTGAGCGGCGAGGATCTGCTGTGCCAGATCACGTACCGCAGGGCTCTGCGTGCGGCTCTGGGCCATGCTGGCCATTTCAGTGGCTTGCCGGTGGTGCGGAATCATGTCCTGGGCGAACGAGACATCAGCTTGGTTGAATGCGGGGGGAGTGCTGGTGTCACTGCTGGAGCACGCGGTGAGCGCGACGAGCGCGAGGGCCGCAGCCAGGGTTGTGAATGTTGTGCGAATACGCATGGGTTCTCCTGTTGAAATATGACGTGACTGTGCGGACGGAATCGGTGCTTGACCGGGTCTGACCGTCAGCAACGAAGAACAGCAGTGCGTTGGAGTGGTGAAAGGTTTTGCACGGGCGCCAGAACTCGCTCGCGAGCTGCTCTGCGCAGGAGATCGAAGGCGCTGATCCCGATCATCACCGCGATGCAGAGCATCGTGATGTCGCCGCATTCCGATAGCGTCATGCCGTTGTCGTCGGCAATCGCGACGAGTTGCTGATGCTCAGGCGCTGAGTGCCCCGGCTCGGCGACTGTCGTCATGGCGCTGGCCGCGGCCGCCAGCGACACCTCCTCATGGTGTGCGGCGACAGCCCCATCGTGACCGGTGAGGACATGGTGCATGGCAAAGATGCCCAGGATCAGGAACGAGTTCAGGCACACCCGTGACCAATGAGGCATGGGCCTCGGTCGCGTCACCTCAATCGCGTACATCGCTCTCAATGGTATCTGACCGCTGAGTGCCCGGGCTGGGCCAGGAGGACCCTGGGATCCCGCGAAAGGTACTCCCAAGGGGTAGAACCTGCGGCCGTCGGTATCGCCACTCGGCGCGCTCGGCCAGCACCCCGTTCCGTACATTGTGATCAACAAGCGGAGCGTGCAAGGTGTCCGGTCAGGACCCGGGCTGGTCGGCTAACCAGCGCATCCGCGTGCGCATGTCGCCACAAATATCAAAAGGAATGCCATGTCCCACACCCACGCTCACGGTACCGATCTCGACGGCCCCCCTCGTCCTCTGCTGGCGAAGGTTCTGGCCGGCATCGTGGGCGTGGTCGCGGTGGCAGTCGGAATCGGTGTGTTCATCTTCTGGCCCAGCTCCGACGAGATCCCTCAAGATCAGAACCCCTACAACGCACCCGGTGTGAGCATCATCCACGCCACCGTCACATCGTCGAAGCCGTTGGAGTGCGGAAGTGGTGGCGAGGGTCCAGACGGTCTGCCGGAGGTGGCAGGGAAGTGCGCCACGGTGGACCTCGTGTCGAGCCGCGGCAAGGGCACGCTGATTCTCGACGCTGCGCGAGCCAAGACGGGGGTGAATGCGGGAGACAAGATCCAGGTGGTCCGGATCGCTCGGGACGGACAAGAGCCGTCTTACGAGTTCTACGACTTCCAGCGCGGCACGCCGCTGGTCATGCTGTCGCTGATCTTCGCGGTACTGGTGGTCGCGGTGGCCAGGTGGCGCGGACTGCTTGCGATCGTCGGCATCGCTGTCACGCTCCTCGTACTCACCAAGTTCATGCTTCCGGCGTTCCTGGCCGGCGAGGATCCGCTGCCAGTGGCGATCGTTGGATCCACCGGCATCATGCTCGTGGTCCTCTATCTCGCGCACGGCGTATCGATTCGCACCACGGCCGCCCTGTTCGGGACATTGGGCGGGTTGGCCATCACTGCCGCGTTCGGGGCATATGCGACCGGGTGGTCCAACCTGACCGGGGTCGGGTCAGAAGATGATCAGGTGCTCGCTGCGGTGGCTCCGCTGGTCGACCTGCACGGAGTTGTCGCCGCAGCGATGGTGGTGGCGGGGCTGGGCGTTCTCAACGATGTCACGGTCACCCAGGCGAGCGCCGTGTGGGAGCTGCGATCAGCCAAACCCGACGCAAGCGCCACGGAGATCTTCACCTCAGCCATGCGAATTGGCCGAGACCACATCGCCTCGAGTGTCTACACGCTGGTGTTCGCCTACGCGGGATCCGCGATGACAATCCTGTTGTTGATCGTGGCCTACCAGCAGAGCCTGCTGCAGATCGCCACGACCGAGCAGATCGCCCAAGAAGTGGTTCGGACGCTCGTTGGTGCGGTCGGACTTGTCCTGGCGGTCCCGATCACGACGCTGATCGCCGTCGCACTTGCACCAGAAGCACGCAACCGAAGCCTTCCGCTGCCTTCGCCCACGCAGCCCCCGGGTCCGCTTCCGGGCCGCCGACGTGCCCTGCCCCAACAGAAGCAGGATCTGTGACTCACGCGGTGGTCGCCGATCAGTCCGACCGGGTGAACTCGCACGAGGCGCTCTGACTGGGAGCGGTCACGAAGGCAGGTCGAACCCCGAGGCGGTGTTGAGGATGACGGCGACTGTGAGGTACATCAGCCACAGTCCCACCACGATGTGTACGACGCCCAGCACCTTCTCGAACACCTCGATGCCGATGCCGACGAAGAAGTCGGTGACGTAGACCGCGGTGAGACCGGCGAACAGGAGACCGACCGGCCAGGCGCCTGCGTCGAAGAACACGACCGCACCGACCACCGAAAGGACGGTGAAGGCCACCGACATGCCAGCGTTGGTTCGTGCGTCGTTGCCCTGGAACTTGTTCCAGCCCAGGGCGAACCAGTGGATGCCGTAGGCCGAGAACGCCACTGCCGCCATGTAGAGCGCGCTGTCGTCGGTGAAGACCTGGAACCAGGTCAGACCCACGAAGAGCAGAACACCGACCATCAGCTGGCACAGGCCAGGCAGGAACATCCCCCACACACCCAGTGCCCGGTCGGTGGACCTGGCCTCGGCCGGGTCGCTGGACCTCGTAGGGAATCCGAGCAGCTCTGCCGGACCCCAGATGAGGTAACCGGTTCCGAGGCCGAAGAAACCCAGGGCGACGGGCGCGAACATCGAAGCTGTGAACGTCACTTGCACCACCTCCCTGTTGACTCTAGCCCTCGGTCAGCGGTTTCGGGATGCCGTGAAGTGATCGCGAGCAGCGTGTCGTTGCCACTGGCACCACCGGGCGAGAGCCAAGCCGGCCGGACACCAGCTCCCGATCTTGGCCGTCCAGCGCACGTGTGACGTGCGTCATATACGGT
>NZ_JBAVDI010000016.1:0-5385 GCF_049587115.1 Aeromicrobium sp. | reverse complement strand
CCTCGACCGGTTCGGTCTCGTCGGGTACGTCGGTGATCTTTTCGGCCGGGGCTGGCTCGGCCTCGGGTTCGGGCGCGGGCTCGGCCTCGGGCTCCGCTGGGGTCGTGTCTGGCTCGGCGGCCGCGTCATCAGTGGACGTGGTGGCTTCAGCGGCAGGTCCGACATCCTCGGTCGTGCTGATCGACTGGGGGTCGGCCTGATCCGCAGCGTCTGGCTCGGCCTCCTCGGCCGGGTCCTGGGACTTCTCCGAGGTCGGCGTCGCGACCGGCTCCGGCTCCGGAGTGCTCTCGGGCGGGACCTCGGCGGCACGCTCCTCCGGCGACGGGGTGCCGGCACCGGTGCCCTTGTCGTCGACCGCGATGTTGTGCGCCGCGGCGGCAGCCTTGTCAGCATCACTGACACCACCGCTCGCCCCGGTCGTGACGGCCTCGGCCTCGGCGACGCCGGACTTGGCAGCCGCGGGTACCGGTGCACGCTTGACACCAGCGAGCAGCATCTGCGCGACGTCGAGCACCTCGACCTCTTCGCGTGCAGCGCCCTCGGACTGCTTGAGGGTCAGACCGTCGGACAGCATGACCCGGCAGAACGGGCAACCGACGGCGATCTGGTCCGCGCCTGTCGCGATGGCCTCTTCCGTGCGGTTGACGTTGATGCGCGATCCGAGGCTCTCCTCCATCCACATGCGGGCGCCGCCGGCGCCACAGCAGAAGGACTTCTCGGAGTTGCGTGGCATCTCGGTGAACTCGGCGCCAGGGATGACGCTGAGCAGCTCGCGCGGCGGCTCGTAGACCTTGTTGTGTCGACCCAGGAAGCACGGGTCGTGGTAGGTGATCTTCTTCGTCTCGGTCTCGGCGGTCGGAGCTGCCGGGGTCAGCTTGCCCTCTCGGACGAGCCGGTTGAGCAGCTGTGTGTGGTGCACGACCTCGAGCTCGACGCCAAACTCCGCGTACTCGTTCTTGAGCGTGTTGAAGCAGTGCGCGCAGGTGGAGACGACCTTCTTGACCTTGGTCTCCTTGAACACCTCGGCGTTCTGCATTGCGAGCTGCTGGAAGACGATCTCGTTGCCAGCGCGACGCGCGGGGTCACCCGTGCAGGTTTCGCCGTCTCCGAGGACCGCAAAGCTGACGCCAGCCATGTCGAGCAGCTCGGCGACGGCCTGGGTCGTCTTCTTGGCACGATCCTCGAAAGCACCGGCGCAGCCGACCCAGAACAGCCACTCGACCTCATCGAGGTCCTCGACGTCCACGCCGACCTGCTTGACCTCGAAGTCGAGCTTCTTGGCCCAGTCCATCCGGTTCTTGGGATCCATGCCCCATGGATTGCCCTTGCGCTCCAGGCCCTTGAAGATGTTGTTCAGCTCGGCCGGGAAGTTCGACTCGACGAGAACCTGGAAGCGGCGCATGTCTTCGATGTGGTCGACGTGCTCGATGTCGACGGGGCACTGCTGCACGCAGGCACCGCAGTTGGTGCAGGACCACAGCACGTCGGGGTCGATGACGCCGTATGCCTCGGCATTGCCGATCAGTGGCCGCTCCAGCTCGGTCCGCTGCTCATCGGTCAGGGAGTCCTCGTCCATGTCCAGCAGCGGCAGCTTGGCGTAGGCGTGATCGCGCAGGCCCATCATCAGCAGCTTGGGCGACAGAGGCTTCTCGGTGTTCCACGCGGGGCACTGGCTCTGGCAGCGACCGCACTCGGTGCAGGTCGTGAAGTCGAGGATGCCCTTCCAGGTGAAGTCCTCGACCTTGCCCACGCCGAGCTTGGCGAAGTCCTCCTCCTCCAGGTCGTCCATGTTCTCGAGGTCGAGTGGCGCGCCCTTGACGTAGATCGGCTGCAGTCCGCCCAGGGCGGTGCCGCCGTCGCTGTTGCGCTTGAACCAGATGTTGGGCCAGGCCGTGAAGCGGTGCCACGCGATACCCATGGTGAGGTTGCGGGCGATGACGCCGAGCCACACCATCGCGAGCACGATCTTGAACATCGCGACGAAGAAGATGATGTTCTTGAGCGAGTTCTCGCCGTCGGGATAAAGAGCGTCTCCGACGAATGACGAGATCGGGAAGTGGGCCCGGCCGCCGTGCTCGCCGCCGTGGTACAGCTCGATGAGCTTGTACTCGGCGCCGCGGATGAACAGGATCGCCGCGCCCTCGCCCAGTGCCATGACCTCCACGAAGTACGCCTGCCAGAACGTCGAGCCGAAGAAGCGGCTCTTGCGCTCGAGGCGACGAGGGTGGTTCCACTGGCGGACCGCGATCAGGTAGATGATGCCGATCGTGCTGAGCAGGCCAAGCGCTTCGGAGACCCACTCGTACGGGTAGAAGTGGCCAATCAGGGGCCAGGCGAAGTCGGCGTTGAAGATCTGGACGTACGACTGCAGGACCGCGGTGCTGAGCAGGATGAACGCGGCGTAGACGAACCAGTGCATGATCGCGACCCAGCGGCGCTGCAGCATTCGGGTGTGGCCGAACGTCTCGATGAACATGTTCACCGTGCGGCGCAGCGGCTGGTCGCGCCGTCCGATGACGGGCTGGCCGGCACGCATGACCTTCAGCATGTCGGCCACGGCCTTGCTGATCAGCGGCAGCGCGGCGGCGGTGATGGCAAGTGAGACGACAATCGCGACGACCTGCATGAAGGCCTCATTTCCTCTGTGCAAACGACCCTGACAGTACGGCTGACATTAACCGGTCTGGAGGCGCGGCGTTGGGTCAGGCTCGCCAAACCCGCGCCTCGTGCGCCTTGGATCACACCTGATCGCGGCTCTGCTCTCCGCGCACCGGAACGAGCGGGACTGCGATCAGGGGGAAGATCGCGACGAGCCCGAAAGCCCAGCCGTACCCGCGACCGGCGATGAGCGCCCCCACCAGCGGCGGCACCAGCGCGGACGTGACGTACTGCCCGGTGTTCTGCAGCCCCATCGCCCGACCCGACCAGAATGGCCCTCCGATCTCGGCGACGGAGGTGAATGCCAAGCCGTTGTCGGCCACCGTCACGGCGGTCGCCACGACGATCAGCGCGACGGCCAGCGGTGTTCCGGAGAGCAGGCCGAGCGAGAGCATCGTGACCGCGGCGGCGACCGCCACCGCGCGCATCGGGCGGAGCCTGCTGCCCACCCGGTCGGACCACCAGCCCGCCCCGATGCGACCCGTCGCGCCCAGGACCTGGGTCGCCGCGACCAGCACGCTGGCGGCCAGTGTCGACCAGCCCCGGTCGTCGATCAGCCAGACCAGCATGTAGGTCCAGACCGTGAACTGCGGGACGACCAGCAGGGCCGAGGCGAGGTGGATGCGGACCAGGCGGTGGTCGCGTGAGTAGGGATTGGTCAGCTGCCCCGATCCGGCTGCCTCGACGCGGCTCGGTCGGGGCGGGTCGACGATCAGGGCCGCCGACAGGAGTGCGGCGGCTGCGCAGATCGCGGCGATCAGCAGAAGGGTGGTCCTCAGGCCATGCGCCGCGACCGTGTTGGGCACCAGCAGTGCGGCGATGCCGACGCCCAGGGGCAGGGCCGTCTGGCGGATACCCATCGCGGTACCTCGGCGGCGGGGCGGGAACCAGCCGACGACGACCCGTCCGCTCGCCGAGTTCGTGCTGCCGGCGCCAACGCCCCCGATGCCCAGCCAGATCGCGAGGCCGACGAGGGTCGGACTGAGCGCTGCCCCGAGCGCGCCGACGGTGACGATCGACAGGCCGATCGCCATCGAGGCGCGCTCGCCTATCCGGTCCACCACCAGTCCCCAGAGCACCAGCGTGGCCATCACCCCGACGAACGGAGCGGCCGCGATCGTGCCGGCCTGCGTCAGGGTGAGTCCCCGCTCGGTGTGCAGGTGATGGATGAGGAACGGTGCGCCGTTGACGAGGATGGTGCCGGCGAGCTGTCCCGTCATCGAGACGCCGAGCATGACCCAGCGGTTGGGCTGCTGCGGCCGAGCCATCCCCCTCATCGCTCCGTCACTGCGGCAGTGCGCCGACTGATGCCAGAGCTTCTTTCAGCAGCCACCCGCGGCCACCCTCGAGGTCGTCGAGCACCTCGGGACTTGCCGCCTCCGCGGGAGTCAGCCAGGTCAGCTCGAGGGCGTCCTGTCGCGGGCTGCACTCACCGCTGACCGGCACGACGTAGGCAAGCGCGACTGCGTGCTGGCGCGGGTCGTACAGGGGAGACACGCCAGGCAGTGGGAAGTACTCCGCCACGGAGAATGGCACCGTCGTCGTGGGCAGCTGGGGGAACGCTGTCGGACCGAGGTCCTTCTCCAGATTGCGGAGCAGCGCCTCGCGGACGGACTCGCCGTGGAGCACGCGACCAGAGACCAGGGTGCGCGTCATCACGCCGGTGGTCGAGGAACCTCGCAGCAGGACGCCGATCGACTCGACCTGTCCGAGTGCATCGATGCGGACGGGGACGGCCTCGACGTACAGGATCGGGACCCGGGCTCGGGTCTCGTCGAGGGCGAAGTCCGGGAGCCAGCCCGGGTTGGGATCAGGTGTGCGCACGGACATGGACTCATTGTGTCCCACGACCGCTGAGCGCGCGTCCAGCTCGAGCCGGAAGTCCCACGCGGCTGGTCCGTCAGCTGACGCCTAGGGTCGTGGCATGACCGAAGAACTCGATCCCCGGCTCGTCGAGCTCGCCCACCGGATGTTCGACCTGGCCCGCGAGGGCGGCGCCAGCCAGCTTGCGGCCTATGTCGACAGGGGCGTGCCGGTCGACATGACCGATGCGTCGGGCAACACCCTGCTGATGCTGGCGGCCTATCACGGGCACGCCGACACCGTGGCTGCGCTGGTCGAGCGCGGTGCGGACGTCGACCGGCTCAACGATCGCGGCCAGAGCCCCGTCGCCGGCGCGATATTCAAAGGGGAGGACGACGTCGTGCGACTGCTCCTGGCCGCCGGGTCGGATCTGGATGCCGGGGCACCGTCGGGTCGTGCGACCGCGGAGATGGTCGAGCGTGGAGACCTGCTGGACGAAGGCTGATCCCGCGGTAGGCTAGTCCCACCAAGACAGGGGAGCGCCACGCAGAGGGCGCTGAGAGTGCGGATCCGCCGCAGACCCTTGAACCTGCACCGGTTAGTACCGGCGAAGGGAGTCATGATGAGTTCTGCAACCACATCCGAGCCGAGGTTCGACGTGCGCTACCGCACGATCGACCTCGTCACCATCGCCACCCTCGGTGTCGCCTTCGGCGTCATCTTCTGGGGGTGGGGCAAGCTGTACGAGCCGCTCAGCGGCCTGGCCGTTTTCTCCTTCCCACCCAGCTCGGGTCTGCTGGCTGGCGTCTGGCTCACGGCCGGCGTCGTCGGTGGCCTGATCATTCGCAAGCCCGGAGCGGCATTCGCGACCGAGTTCATTGCTGCGGCCGTGTCGACGTTCATCATTGGCGGCACGCAGTGGGG